>NZ_JBEYUZ010000016.1:0-160096 GCF_040643755.1 Streptomyces sp. NPDC047079 | reverse complement strand
CGGCCCGCGCGGGGGGGGGGGGGGGGGGGGCGCCCCCCCCGCCCCGCCCCCCCCCCCCCCCCCGACTCCCGTGTGGGTCGCGTAAGGCCGTCACTGCTTCGCTACGAGGTCCTTGAGCGCGACGTTGAGTTCCAGGACGTTCACGCGGGGCTCGCCCATGAAGCCGAGGGTGCGGCCCTGGGTGTGGTCCTTGACCAGCCTCTCCACCTGGGCGAACGGCAGGCCGTTCTTCTCGGCGACCCGGTGGACCTGGAGTTCGGCGTAGGCCGGGGAGATGGCCGGGTCCAGGCCGGAGCCGGAGGAGGTCACCGCATCAGCAGGGACGTTGGAGGGCCTGACCGTGTAGCCGGGCACGGAATTGTCCCTGACTACGGCGGCCTTGGCGTCCTCGACCTGCTTGATGAGCACCTTGTTGTCGGCGGCGAGGTTGGTGGCACCGGACAGGATCAGCTTGTACTGCGTGTTCATGCTGTTGGCACCCAGCCCGTTCGCCGGACGGCCCTGGAACCACTTCAGGTCGGCGTCCGGGGTCTCCTGTCCCTTCTTCAGCGGCAGGTTGTACGACTGCCCGATCAGGGAGGAGCCGACGACCTTCCCGCCCGCCTTGATCTCGGAGCCGTTCGCCTTGTCGTGGAACAGCCCCTGGGCGACGCCGGTGACGACCAGCGGGTAGATGACGCCGGTCACCAGGGTCAGCACGAGGAGGGCCCGCAGGCCCGCCCCGAGCAACCGGGCGGTGTTGGTTACGGAGTTGTTCATGGTGATCAGCACGCCTTTGAAAAGTTACAGCCCGGGGATGAGGGAGAAGAGCAGGTCGATGACCTTGATGCCGATGAAGGGGGCGATCAGGCCGCCGATGCCGTAGATCCCGAGGTTGCGGCGCAGCATCCTGTCGGCGCTCATCGGCCGGTACCGCACGCCCTTCAGGGAGAGCGGCACCAGTGCGATGATGATCAGCGCGTTGAAGACGACGGCCGACAGGATCGCGGAGTTGGGCGAGGACAGGTGCATGATGTTCAGCTTGTCCAGGCCCGGGTAGACCGCCGCGAACAGCGCCGGGATGATCGCGAAGTACTTCGCGACGTCGTTGGCGATGGAGAAGGTGGTCAGCGCACCGCGGGTGATCAGCAGCTGCTTGCCGATCTCCACGATCTCGATCAGCTTGGTCGGGTTGGAGTCGAGGTCGACCATGTTGCCGGCCTCCTTCGCGGCCGACGTGCCGGTGTTCATCGCCACGCCGACGTCCGCCTGGGCGAGCGCGGGCGCGTCGTTGGTGCCGTCACCGGTCATCGCGACCAGCTTGCCGCCCGCCTGCTCCCGCTTGATGAGGGCCATCTTGTCCTCGGGAGTCGCCTCCGCGAGGAAGTCGTCGACGCCCGCCTCCTCGGCGATCGCCTTCGCGGTCAGCGGGTTGTCACCCGTGATCATGACCGTCTTGATGCCCATGCGGCGCAGTTCCTCGAAGCGCTCCCGCATGCCGTCCTTGACGACGTCCTTGAGGTAGATGACACCCAGGACGCGGGCGCCCTTGTCGTCGTGGACGGCCACCAGCAGGGGTGTGCCGCCCGCCTCGGAGATCCGGTTGGCTATGGCGTCGGCGTCCTGCGCGACCGTGCCGCCTTCCTCCTTCACCCAGGCGATGACCGAGGCGGTGGCGCCCTTGCGGATTTTTCGGCCGTCGACGTCCACGCCCGACATACGGGTCTGGGCGGTGAAGGCGATCCACTCGGCGTGTGCCAGCTCTCCCTGGTGGCGTTCGCGCAGTCCGTACTTCTCCTTCGCCAGGACGACGATGGAGCGGCCCTCGGGGGTCTCGTCCGCGAGGGAGGACAGCTGGGCGGCGTCGGCGAGTTCGGCCTCGGTGGTGCCCCTGACCGGCACGAACTCGGCGGCCTGGCGGTTGCCGAGGGTGATGGTGCCGGTCTTGTCGAGCAGCAGTGTGGAGACGTCACCGGCGGCCTCGACCGCGCGCCCGGACATGGCCAGCACATTCCGCTGCACCAGGCGGTCCATGCCCGCGATGCCGATCGCGGACAGCAGCGCCCCGATCGTGGTCGGGATCAGGCAGACCAGCAGGGCCACCAGCACCACCATCGTCAGATGCGTGCCCGCGTAGTTCGCGAACGGCGGCAGGGTCGCCACCGCCAGCAGGAAGACGATCGTCAGCGAGGCCAGCAGGATGTTCAGCGCGATCTCGTTCGGCGTCTTCTGCCGGGCCGCGCCCTCGACCAGGTTGATCATCCGGTCGATGAAGGTCTCGCCGGGCTTCGTCGTGATCTTGATGACGATCCGGTCGGACAGCACCTTGGTTCCGCCGGTGACCGCGGAGCGGTCGCCGCCGGACTCGCGGATGACCGGGGCGGACTCGCCGGTGATCGCCGACTCGTCGACGGAGGCGACGCCCTCGACGACGTCGCCGTCGCCGGGGATGATGTCACCGGCCTCGCAGACCACCAGGTCGCCGATGCGCAGATCGGTGCCGGGGACGCGCTCCTCGGCGCCGTTCACCAGCCGTCGGGCCACGGTGTCGGTCTTGGCCTTGCGCAGGGTGTCGGCCTGCGCCTTGCCGCGCCCTTCGGCGACCGCCTCCGCGAGGTTGGCGAAGATGACTGTCAGCCACAGCCAGGCGCTGATGGTCCAGCCGAACCAGTCACCCGGGTGCTGGAAGGAGAAGACGGTGGTCAGGACGGAGCCGATCCACACCACGAACATCACGGGCGACTTGACCATCACCCGCGGGTCGAGCTTGCTAAAGGCCTCCGGGAGCGACCTGACCAGCTGCTTGGGGTCGAAGAGGCCCGCTCCGACACGGCCCTCGGCGGGTTTGCGCCCGGTGGGGACGTCGCTGTGCGGCGCCCGGGTGGGAGTGGCTGTGGACATGGAGTCCTCTGACTTCTCTATACGGGTGGTCATCACGCCAGCCCTTCGGCGAGCGGGCCCAGCGCGAGGGCGGGGAAGTACGTGAGACCGGTGATGATCAGGATCGCGCCGACCAGCAGGCCGGTGAACAGCGGCTTCTCGGTGCGCAGGGTGCCCGCGGTGACCGGGACCGGCTTCTGCCCGGCCAGCGAGCCGGCCAGCGCCAGCACGAACACCATCGGCAGGAACCTGCCCAGCAGCATCGCGAGCCCGGTCATGGTGTTGAACCAGTCGGTGTTTGCGTTCAGGCCGGCGAAGGCCGAGCCGTTGTTGTTCGACGCCGACGTGAACGCGTACAGGACTTCCGAGAAGCCGTGCGCGCCGGAGTTGAGCATCGAGTGCGGCGGGGTCGGCAGGGCCATGGAGAGCGCGGTGAAGACCAGCACCAGCGCCGGGGTGATCAGGATGTAGCAGGCGGCGAGCTTCATCTCGCGGCCGCCGATCTTCTTGCCCAGGTACTCCGGGGTACGGCCGACCATCAGGCCGGCGATGAACACCGCGATCACGGCCATGATCAGGATGCCGTAGAGGCCGGAGCCGGTGCCGCCGGGCGCGATCTCGCCCAGCATCATGCCCAGCATGGTGATCCCGCCGCCGAGCCCGGTGAAGGACGAGTGGAAGGAGTCCACCGCACCGGTCGAGGTCAGAGTCGTGGACACCGCGAAGATCGACGAGGCGCCGACGCCGAAGCGGACCTCCTTGCCCTCCATCGCCCCGCCGGCCGCCCGGAGCGCCGGGCCGTGATGGGCGAACTCGGTCCACATCATCAGCGCGACGAAGCCCAGCCAGATCGTGAACATCGTGGCGAGGATCGCGTAACCCTGCCTCACGCTGCCGACCATCACCCCGAACGTGCGGGTCAGCGAGAACGGGATCACCAGGAGCAGGAAGATCTCGAAGAGGTTGGTGAACGGGGTGGGGTTCTCGAAGGGGTGGGCGGAGTTGGCGTTGAAGTAGCCGCCACCGTTGGTGCCCAGCTCCTTGATCGCCTCCTGGGAGGCGACCGCGCCGCCGTTCCACTGCTGCGAGCCGCCCATGAACTGCCCGACCTCGTGGATGCCGGAGAAGTTCTGGATGGCACCGCAGGCGACCAGCACGATCGCGGCGATCACCGCGCCCGGCACCAGGATCCGCAGCGTGCCACGCACCAGGTCCGCCCAGAAGTTGCCCAGCTCACCCGTGCGGGAGCGGGCGAAACCACGCACCAGCGCCACCGCGACGGCGATACCCACCGCGGCGGAGACGAAGTTCTGCACCGCGAGCCCGGCGGTCTGCACGACGTGACCCATGGTCTGCTCGCCGTAGTACGACTGCCAGTTGGTGTTGGTCACGAACGAGACAGCCGTGTTGAACGACTGCGCCGGGTTGACCGAGGAGAAGTGCATCGAGCCGGGCAGCACGCCCTGCAGCCGCTGCAGCAGGTAGAGGAAGAGGACGCTGACGGCCGAGAAGGCCAGCACCCCGCGCAGGTAGGCGGGCCAGGTCATCTCGGTGTCGGGGTTGGCACCGATGACCTTGTAGATCCACTTCTCCACGCGCAGGTGCTTGCGCGAGTCGTAGACCTTGGCCATGTAGTTGCCGACGGGAACGTAGGCGAGTGCCAGCGCGCCGATCAGGGCGAGCAACTGGAGCACGCCGGCGAGTGCAGGACTCATGTCTGTTCTCAGAACCTCTCCGGGAAGATCAGGGCGAGGACGAGATAGCCCAGCAGGGCGACGGCCACGACCAGGCCGACGACGTTCTCGGCGGTCACAGCTTCGTCACCCCTTTGGCGACAAGGGCCACCAGCGCGAAACCTGCGAGCACGGTGACGACGAAGGCCAGATCGGCCATCGCGAACTCCTGGAATGGGGTCGGGTTGAAACGGACGGTTCGAGGAAACCGCCTCTCTGGCCGGATTCGATCGTCCGTTGACGACCCTCTTACGGCGGCCCCTACGGCTTTGACGGGACTCTTACGACCCTGATCCGTACTGACAAGTAGCGCGCGGTGACGGTCGGTGACCCGGCTCACGGCAGTCTCCCGCCGTACGGCGTGCGCGACCACCCGGAACGGTACGAGCGCGAGAGCCACCAGGAACGGTCGCTGGACCTGGAGGAGGCCCGGTTGTCGGACTCGTAGCGCTCCCCTGGGAGCGTTAGCCGGGGGCGGTTGGGGGTGCGTGTGCCGCTTCGCCACGTGGGCGCGACAACGGCGCCTACTATGCCCGCGGCGAGCGCGTCGAGCCCGCGCCGGCCGCGACCGAGGACCGCACGGTGTCACATCCCGAGCTGGAAGTGCTCGGTCCACAACCGCGCCGGCCGCCTCCTGTCCTGGAACGCCGGTTTCCGGCTGAGTGCGCGAGTACGTCCACTACGCGGCGGGGAGCCCGGTGGCAAGCGGTCGGCTCGGCAGAGTCATGTTGCCTCCGAGGCAAGATTGATCACGATAGAGCGACTTTCAACCATTCACAGCAACCTCACACTTCCCTCACTGGTCACATCTGCGCAAGGCACAGCAACAGTCCCAGGGGGGATCATGAGCCAGCAGCAGTACCCGCAGCCCCAGCAGCCCGGTTGGGGCGGCCCCCAGCAGCCCGGCTACGGCACTCCGCCGATCGCGCCCCAGCCGCCGAAGAAGTCGAAGACCGGGAAGATCCTCGGCTTCGGCTGTCTCGGTGTCGTCGCCCTGTTCGTCCTGATCGGGATCATCGCCGCGATCGCCGGCGGAGGCGGCTCCGGCAAGTCCGGCAGCGCCGGCGAGGCCAAGCCCGCGGCCACCGCGACCAAGGGCGAGAAGGCCACCGCCGAGAAGGACGCGGCCGGCGGCAAGAGCGGCGACAAGCCCAAGAGCAGCGGCTCCAAGGACGACAAGGCGAAGAAGGTCGCCGTCTTCAAGGTGTGGGGCACCGCCGCCGGCGGCGTGGACATCACCTACGGCAGTGACAGCGACACCCGGCAGGGGCACTTCAAGAACGGCGCGTTCGAGGCCACTCTGCCGGTCTCCAAGGACGCCCTGTACTTCAATGTGATGGGCCAGCTCAGCGGCGGCGGCGACATCAACTGCTCCGTCACCATCGACGGCAAGACGAAGAAGGGCCACGCGTCCGGCGGCTACAACATCTGCGACGCCCAGTTGAACGCCGGCCTGCTCGGCGGCTGGGACTGATCCCACCCTGCGAGGCCCCGCCCGGCCGCGGCCGTGACGGCGGGGCCTCCGCACCATACGTCGCAACGTCCCGTATGTCCCGGAATTCGGCCGGTCTCCCGGAGTGCGCGGACGGTGCTGCTTACGGTGCCTTGGCCCGTATCGGACGCAGCCCGGTCGCACAGCTCTTCCCGGTTGTCGCCCGCCGCCCGTCATCGCTCGCCCGGAGCCCCCAGTCCCGTCAGCGCGCCCACCGGGTCGGGGTCGGGGGTGCCGCGGGGCCACCAGTCCTCCCGGCCCGGTTCCGAGTCGTACGCGTACCACAGCCCGTCCCGGCCGAGCCGGAGCTGCGCATGGCCGTTCGGGTGGGTGAGGCGGTTGCGCCAGGGGCGGAACGCGGGCAGGTCCGCGGCCAGGAGCTGGGGGCGGGCGCGGTCGAAGCGGCCCGCCGGCGGGTCCCAGGGCTCCTCCAGGACGGCGAGGGCCTCCTGTCCGCCCTGTCGCCACGCGGCGACCGCCCGTGCCAGCTCGGCCGGCGTACGCCCGGTCGCGGCGGCCAGCGAGGAGTACAGCGGCCGGGTCGCCGCCGTGAGGCCCGAGCCCGGGCGCGCGGCGGCCAGCCGTACCGCGTCCTGCCACAGGGTCAGCTCCGCGACCGGGTCTTCCCCGTAGGTCAGCAGGGCGTGCGCCCGGGCCGCCGCGTCCGTGGCCAGTTGGTCCAGCGCGAGCGGGTCCGGGCCGCCCGGCGCCGCCGGGTAGACCGGTGGCTGCTCGGGGTGGGCGAGCGGCGGCAGCGGGGCGGGCGGCGATGGCAGTGCGCGCCGGGCCACGGCATCCCGTGCCCGGACTCCGGGCACGGACGCGGGCCGCTGCTCCCGGGCGGCGCGGGCCGCGCGCGCCGCGTTGCGCCGGGACAGCTCGTCGATCAGCTCACGCTCCCCGCGACCGCGGAGCAGGAGCAGCACGAAGGGGTCCCGGTCCAGCAGACGGGCGGTCTGGTAGCAGACCGCCGCGGCATGCTTGCAGGGGTGGCCGGCGTCGGGGCAGTTGCAGTGCGGTTCGAGGTCGCCGGGCCCGGGGAGCAGCCGGACTCCGCACTCGGCGAGGGAGTGCGGCAGCTCCTTGTCCAGCAGCGCGGCGATGTGCCCCGGCTGCTCGGCGGCGGCGTCCAGGAAGCGGCCCCACTCCTCGTCGGAGAACGTCCGCAACCCCACCTGCACCCGATAGGGCCGCGGACGGCTTCCCTGGACGTACGCCAGGACAAGCCCCGGGGTGACGGTGATCGCGTCCACGTTCCCCCGGTCCGCGTAGGCCCGTCCCCGTGCCAGCCGGGCCGCGTCGAGGGCACCCTCCTCCAGCGCGGCGACCCAGGCGTTGCCCCACCATGTCCCGGCGAACCCGTCGGCACCATCCGCAGCCTGCGCCGGCAGGGAGGCGAACGTGCGCCGCAGTTCGCCGTCACGGCCCGGGGCCGCCATGGAACGGGGATAGCGGGCCGCCGGGGGCGCGGTATCCGGCGTGTCCTTGGCTGCCCCGGACGGGTCCGGCCCCGCCTGCCGGCGTTTCGAGAACAGGTCCACCACCTTGTGCCGGGGGTTGGCTGACGCCTTCTCGGCCTCAGCGCCGAGAGTCCGGGCGGCGGACGCGGTCCCGCCCCGCGGTTCCACCGACGCCGGCAGTCCGAAGGCCCCGGCGAGCAGTTCCCTCACCTCCCGGCCCGGGTCACCGGCCGCCCGCGTACGCAGGTTCCGGCGCCGCCGGGCAGCGGACAGTCGAGCCACCCGGGACGGCCCCGCGCTGCCGGACGCCCCCGCGTCGGGCGACGGCGCGGCCACGCCGGACGGCCCGGATGTGCCGAACGATCCCTCCGCCTCGGACGGAACCCGCGCCCCGGACGATCCCTGCCCGCCCGACGAACCCCGTTCGGCAGACGGCCCCTGCGCGCCGGACGGCACCCGCGCCCCCGACGATCCCTGCCCGCCCGACGAACGCCCTGTGCCGGACGTCGCCTCCTCACCGGACATCCCCGAGACATCAGGCCGGTGTTGTGGGGCGCGGCCCTCGGCCGTCGCCTCGTTCCGTGTCCGTTCCCTTTCCGCTCCTGCTCGTGCGGCCCGCAGCGCCTCGCGTGCGGCGTCGCCGGGGCGCGTGGCGGGGGCCGGGGGTGCGCCGACCGCGCTCACCACGGGCGGAGCGCCGTCTCCCGACTCCGGCGGGGGCACGGCACCTGTCCCGCGGCGATCCGCGTTCGCCCGCCGCAGGGCCGCGCGCGCCGCATCGCCCGGCCGGACCGACTTCGCCGTCTTGTCCTCGGACACGGTGACGTCCGCGTCCTCGGCGGGAGGCCCGCCGTCCCGGCTCTCCTCTGCGGCCCGCTCCCGTTCCCTCGCGGCGCGCAGCGCACGGCGTGCCGCGTCGGCTGGTCGCCCTTCCACGCCGGGTGTCTCCTCGGGAGACGTCCCCTGCCCCGCCCAGCTCACTCCGTCCTCCTCAGCGACACCAGGTCCCTCAGCTCACGGTCGGTCAGTTCCGTCAGGGACGACTCCCCGGAGCCCAGGATCGCGTCGGCGAGGGCGCGCTTGGACCCCAGCATCTCGGCGATGCGGTCCTCGACCGTGCCCTCGGTGATCAGGCGGTGGACCTGGACGGGCTGGGTCTGGCCGATCCGGTAGGCGCGGTCCGTGGCCTGTTCCTCCACGGCCGGGTTCCACCAGCGGTCGAAGTGGATGACATGGCCCGCGCGGGTGAGGTTCAGCCCCGTGCCCGCCGCCTTCAGGGAGAGGACCAGGACCGGGGTCGCCCCGCTCTGGAACCGGTCCACCATCCGCTCGCGGTCGGGCACCGCCGTGCCCCCGTGAAGCAGCTCGACGGGCACCGCGCGGGAGGCCAGATGCGTGGTGATCAGGCGGGCCATGCGGACGTACTGGGTGAACACCAGCGCCGAGCCGTCCTCCGTCAGCAGCGTGTCCACCAGTTCGTCGAGCAGGGCGAGTTTCCCGGACCGCGCGGTGAGGCCCGCGGCCGTCCCGGTGTCCTCCTTCAGGTAGAGCGCGGGGTGGTCGCAGATCTGCTTCAGCGAGCCGAGGAGCTTGAGGACCAGGCCCCGGCGTGCGATGCCCTGCGCCGTCTCGATCGCCAGCAGGGACTCCCGTACGACCGCCTCGTAGAGCGCGGCCTGCTCGTGGGTGAGCGCCACCGGGTGGTCGGTCTCCGTCTTCGGCGGAAGCTCCGGGACGATCCCCGGATCCGACTTCCTGCGGCGCAGCAGGAACGGGCGGACCAGGCGGGCCAGCCGCTCCGCGGCCTGCTCGTCCTCGCCGTTCTCCACCGCGCGCGCGTGCCGGGCGCGGAAGGACTTCAGCGGGCCGAGGAGTCCTGGAGTCGTCCAGTCGAGCAGGGCCCACAGTTCGGAGAGGTTGTTCTCCACGGGGGTGCCGGTGAGGGCCACGCGGGCGGGCGAGGGAATCGTGCGCAGGGCCTTCGCCGTCGCCGAGTACGGGTTCTTGACGTGCTGTGCCTCGTCCGCGACGACCAGACCCCAGGGCTGTTCGGCCAGTCTGGGGGCGGCTGTCCGCATCGTCCCGTAGGTGGTGAGCACGAAGCCGCCGTCCAGGTCGTCCAGGGTGCGTTCGGGGCCGTGGAAGCGGCGGACCGGGACGCCGGGGGCGAAGCGGGTGATCTCGCGCTGCCAGTTGCCCAGCAGCGAGGCCGGGCAGACCACGAGGGTGGGCTCTCGTCGGGCCCGGTGCAGGTGCAGGGCGATGACGGTGACCGTCTTGCCGAGGCCCATGTCGTCGGCGAGGCAGCCGCCGAGGCCGAGGGCGGTCATCAGGTCCAGCCAACCGAGGCCCCGCAGCTGGTAGTCCCGCAGTCGGGCGGCGAGGCCCGGGGGTGGTTCCACCGGACCGACGCCCGCCGTCAGGCGGTCCCGGAGGGCGGCCAGGGCGCCGACCGGCACCGCCTCCACCGTCTCGCCGTCGACCTCCGTCGTGCCGGTGAGCGCGACGGACAGTGCGTCGACCGGGTCGAGCAGGCCCAGCTCGCGCTTGCGGGCCTTGCGGACGAGGGCCGGATCGACCAGCACCCAGCGGTCGCGCAGCCGGACGACGGGGCGGTGGGCCTCCGCGAGCGCGTCCATCTCGGCCTCGGTGAGCGCATCACCGCCGAGTGCCAGCTGCCAGCGGAACGTCAGCAGGTCCTCGCTCTCGAAGAAGCCCGTGCCGTCGGTCGCCGAGCCGGGCGCGGGCCGTACGACCGCGGTGGCGGTCAGGTCCTGCGCCAGGTCCCGGGGCCAGTGCACGGCTACACCGGCCGCGCCCAGCCGGGTGGCCGCGACGCCGAGCAGCTCGCCCAGCTCCTCCTCCGAGAGCGCCAGGACGTCCGGCACGTCCTGCTCGGAGAGCCGCTCCAGCGGCGGCCAGACGCGGGCCGCCCTGCGGACGGCGAGGGCCGCGTCCACCCGCGCGCGGGGGCCGAACGCGGTATCCGCCTCGCCCGCCCACAGCGACGCGGCGTCGACGACGAGTGTCGGGTCGGCGAGGCTGTGCACCTGCACGACCGCCGCTCCGCAGCGGTGGGCGCCCTCCCCGTCGTCGAACAGGTCGTGCGCCGAGAGGTCCAGGCGCAGCGAGATCCGTACGCCCGCGTCCACGCCGGCCGCCACCTCGGCGGCCCAGGCGTGGGCCCCGGGCAGCCGCTGCGGTCCGGGCGCCGCGAAGGGCCGGCCCGCGGTGTGGGGGGCCGCCGGAGTGCGGGGCAGGGTGTCCGCGACCGCGTCGAGGAAGGAGCGCACGAGGGCTTCGGGCTCGGGCAGCAGGAGAGGGCCCCTGCCCGGGAGCGGGACGGCATGACCCTCGTACGGCAGGGCGGCGGCGATGGCCCTGAGGTGGGTGATGTCGTCCGGGTCCAGGGGGCCGGCGCGCCAGGCGTCGAATCCGTCCGGGGTGAGTCCGGGAAGGAGCCGCCCGCGCGCGACGAGCCGGAGGGCGTGCAGGGCGGCCGCGCCCCAGCAGGCGGTGGCGGGGTGTGCGGCGGGATCGCGTCGGGCCCGGGCGAGCAGCGGCAGGGCCTCGGCGACCGGCAGCGACACGGCGGGGACGGTGCTCCTGCGCACTCCGGATCCGTGGGGGCGTACGACCGTAAGTTCCTCGGTGGTGCCCGACGGCAGCGGTCCGTCCGAGGGGTCCCAGAAGGCGACCCTGCCGCGGCGGGGCAGCGGATCGGGCAGGAAGACGGCGGCCGGCCCCGGGGGCACGGCCCCCTTGGCCATCCGGTCGGCCATACGTCCGGTCACCTCCCGCCGTCGCGTCGCATCGGATGTCTTCGACTCTACGGGCGGGGTCTGACAATCGGCTCCGGCATCCGGCCCGGGGCGGACGGTCGGGGCCGTCAGGGGATCGTGCGCGACACCACGTACACCGTCGGGTGCTGGGGTTCGGACGTGTTCACGACGACGTCCAGCGTGGGTGCGGGGTTCTTCTGCTCGTGGGTGAGACCGGACCAGGGGCCCGGCCCCTCGAAGGCCCAGCCGACGACGTGCCGGTCGCGCTCACCGATGGCGGTGTCGTCCTCCTCCAGTGAGGCGCGCGTGGCCTTCAGGGTGCTGAGGAAGCGGTCCAGTCCGTCGTCGCTGGTGCTGAACTGCACGTAGAGGCGGCTGGTCTTCCAGTTGTTCGTCTCGTAGGACGCGACATGGGTGGCGTCCCTCGGGATCCAGATCTGGTAGAGGCGGCGCTGCACACGCGAGGGCCAGCCCTCGGTCAGTCCGGTCGCCGAGTACTTGGCCTCCTTGTCCTTGCCGCTGTTGCGGCTCTGGTTGGCGGAGATCACCAGGTAACCGGCCGGGACCCCGATGAGCAGGACGATGATCAGCAGGGTCAGCGCCCGCCGCCGGATCATGTGTCCCCGGCCCTCCGGGGGCCGCGAGGGCTCGTCCGGTGGTGACGCCTGGCGCGGTATCGACGCGGCGGTCTTCACAGCGCCCCCTTGGTGGTGCGGCGGGCCTTCGTGTACCGCTCGTAGCGTTCGTAGCGCTCCACGCGGCGCCGGTTGGCGCGCCGGAAGCGGCGGGCGACGAGCCGGGCGAGGTCCGCGGCCCCGACCATGCCGGCCTCGGGGCCGAGCTGGGCGCGCGCGATGCGGGCCTCGGGGCGGTAGCCGCGACCGGTCAGATGCCGCCGGAAGGCGTCCCGGGCGGGACCGATGAGCAGGTCGTCGGCCGCGCTGACCCCGCCGCCGATCACGAAGCAGGACGGGTCCAGGGCCGCAGCCAGGTTGGCGATGCCCACGCCGAGCCACTGGCCGATGTCCTGGAGCAGCTCGACGCACATCGCGTCGCCCTCGCGGGCCAGCTCCGTGATCATCGGGCCGGTGATGTCGGAGATGTTGCCCTTGACGTGCTCGATGATCCCGTACGCCACCGGGGAGTCCGCGGCGGCCAGTTCCCTGGCCTCGCGCACCAGGGCGTTGCCGGAGCTGTACTGCTCCCAGCAGCCGCGGTTGCCGCACGGGCAGCGGTGGCCCCCGGGCACCACCTGCATATGGCCGAACTCGCCGGCGACGCCGAACTTGCCGCGCTTGACCTGGCCGTCCTCCAGGATGGCGCCGCCGATGCCGGTGCCGAGGGTGATCATCACGAGATGGTCCTCGCCGCGGCCTGCTCCGAAGCGCCACTCCGCCCAGGCGGCGGCGTTGGCGTCGTTGTCGACCAGGACGGGGACGGCGAGCCGCCCGGCGAGTCGGTCCCGCAGGGGCTCGTTGCGCCAGGACAGGTGCGGGGCGAACAGGACGCGGTTGCGGTCCGCGTCGACCCAGCCGGCCGCGCCGATCCCGACGGCGTGCACGTCGTGCCGGTCGGAGAGGTCCAGCACCAGCTCGACGATGGTGTCCTCGACGACCCTGGGGGTCTTGGACTTGTCGGGCGTCTCGGTGCGGACCTTCTCGAGGATGTTGCCGTCGGCGTCGACGACGCCTGCCATCACCTTGGTGCCGCCGATGTCGATGCCGACCGTGGGGACGCGCGGGGCCGTCAGATGGGAACGGCGCTCGCGGGTGCCCACGGTCCGCAGGACGGTGGCCCGGGCGGAGCCGCGGTGGGTGAGGTCGCGGTAGGTGCTCATCGGGCCCGATTCTGCCTCACGCTGCCACGGGGCTGCACCGTGGACCACTCTCGCCGGGCTTCGGGCGACCCCGGCGCCGTCGGCGCGCTGCGGGTCTTCCGTGGCCGGTCGCGCCCGCGCGGCGCAGCCGCATGCCGCTTCAGGGGTCCTCGCACTATGAGCGCCCGATGAGGTCGCGTGGTCTGGTGCCGTGCATCGCAGGGCGCCGAAGAGCCCTCGTTGCGGAGCTACCAGTGCTTTTCGGCAACGCGGCGAGGTGCGGTGCCAGGCCGCGCGACCCGGGCGGGCATAGTGCAAGGACCCCTCAGCCCCGCCCCCCGGCCGGGGCGCGGTTTTCCAGCTCCAGGCGGAGATCGTCGAGCTCCTCCCCGCCCGCCATCTGGCGGGTCAGCTCGTCCAGGGTGATCTCCTCGCGGGTGTGGCTGCCCACCATCGTGCCGCGCTTGAGCAGGACAAAATGGTCGCCCACCAGGTACGCGTGATGCGGGTTGTGGGTGATGAAAACAACACCCAGACCTTCGTCCCGTGCGGCGGCCACGTATTTGAGGACCACACCCGATTGCTTCACACCCAGTGCCGCCGTCGGCTCGTCGAGGACCAGCACCTTGGCGCCGAAGTACACCGCCCGCGCGATCGCCACGCACTGGCGCTCGCCGCCGGACAGGGTGCCGATGGGCTGGTCGACGTCGTGCAGGTCGATCCCCATGCGCAGCAGCTGCTCGCGCGTCGTACGGCGCATGAAGTCGACGTCCAGACGCTTGAAGGGGCCGGCGCCCTTGCGCGGCTCGGAGCCGAGGAAGAAGTTGCGCCAGACCGGCATCAGCGAGACCACCGCGAGGTCCTGGTAGACCGTGGCGATCCCGCGGTCCAGGGCCTCACGCGGGGAGGAAAGACGGGTCTCCTCGCCCTCGATGCGGAAGGAGCCGGAGTCGTGCCGGTGCAGTCCCGCCACGATCTTGATGAGCGTGGACTTTCCCGCGCCGTTGTCGCCGAGGACGCAGGTGATCTCGCCCGCCCGGACCTCCAGGGAGACCCCTTCGAGGGCGCGTACGTTGCCGTAGCGCTTGCTGACGTCCGCCAGGGCGACGAGCGGGGTGCGCTCCGTGACGTCCGTGGTCATGTCGTGGCCTCCGCGCGCTTGCGGACCCAGGCGTTGAGCAGGGTCGCGAGGAGCAGCATCGCTCCGAGGAAGAACTTGAACCAGTCGGGGTTCCACTCGGCGAAGACGATGCCCTTGCTGGTCATGCCGAAGAGGAGCGCGCCGACCGCCGAGCCGATCGCGGATCCGTAGCCGCCGGTGATCAGGCAGCCGCCGATGACGGCCGCGATGATGTAGATCAGCTCGTTGCCGACGCCCTCGCCGGACTGGACGACGTCGTACGAGAACAGCAGGTGCTGGCCGGAGATCCAGGCGCCGAGGGCGACGCCCATGTAGAGGCCGATCGTGGTGCGCTCGACGGGGACGCCGACCGCGCGGGCCGCGTCCTTGTTCCCGCCCACCGCGAAGATCCAGTTGCCGGCGCGGGTGCGCAGCAGGATCCAGGAGGCGAGGGCGACCAGGGCGAACCACCACAGGATGGTGACCTTGAACTGCACGCCGCCGACGGTGAGTGTGGAGGCGAAGAGGGTCTGCGCCGAGGAGAAGCCGTCCATGTCGGAGATGGACTTCGTGGAGACCGTGCCGCTGATCAGCTTGGTGAGGCCGAGGTTCACCCCGGTCAGCATCAGGAAGGTGCCGAGCGTGACGATGAAGCTGGGCAGTTTCGTACGGGTCAGCACGAAGCCGTTGAAGGCGCCGATCGCCAGCGTGACCAGAAGGGACACTCCGGCGCCGACCCAGACGTCGGCGGTCATCTGGAAGCTGAACATCGACGACACCAGCGCGGACGAGGTCACCATGACACCGGCCGACAGGTCGAACTCGCCGCCGATCATCAGCAGCGCGACCGGGACGGCCATGATGCCGATCGTGGACGCCGCGTACAGGACCGTGCTGAGACTCGACGCCCGCAGGAAGCTGTCGGCGACGATCGAGAAGAACACGAAGACGGCGAGCGCGCCCACCATCGAGCCCAGCTCGGGCCGGCCGAGGAGCCGTTTCAGCGGCGAGGTCCTCAGCAGGCGTTCGTCCGCCGCGGCCTTCGGGCTCTCGGGCGCGGATGCCGGTGCCGTCGCGGTCATCGGGTCCCCCGCTTCGTGTACTGCTCGAGCGCCGTGGCCTGGTCCTTGGTGATGATCTGCGGTCCGGTGAGGACGGGCCGGCCGCCGCCGAGGGCGTTGGCGTTGTACTTGTAGAGCCAGAGCTGGTCGACCGCCTCGTAGCCCTGGAGGTAGGGCTGCTGGTCGACGGCGAAGCCGAGGGTGCCGTCCTTCAGCTCGGCCGCCACCTTGGCGTTCAGGTCGAAGGTGTCGACCTCCGCCCGGCTGCCGGCACCGGACCTGGCCTTCACCGCGGTGTCGGCGTAGGGGGCGCCGAGGGTGACGACGGTGTCGACGGACTTGTCCGACTGGAGTCTCGCCTCCAGGGCGGACTGCACGTCCGGCATGTTGGTGCCGTTGACGTAGAGGTTCTCCACGGTGCCGTGGAACGTCTTCTTCACGCCCGCGCAGCGCTGCTCGTGGCCCACGTTGCCCTGCTCGTGCAGGACGCACAGGACCTTCTTGCGGCCGCGCTTGTTCAGCTCGTCGCCGACGGCCTCGCCGGCGATCGTCTCGTCCTGTCCGACGTGGGTGAGCGCGCCGAACTGCCTGGACTCCGCCGAGCCGGAGTTCACCGTGACCACCGGGATGCCGGCCTTCTCGGCGCGGGCGACGGCGGCCTTCATCGCGTCGGGCTTGGCCAGTGTGACGATGATGCCGTCGACCTTCTGGTCCACGGCCGCGTCCACGAGCTGGGCCTGCTGCTGGGCGTTGGCGTCGTGCGAGTACAGGAAGTTGATGTTGTCCTTGGCGGCGGCCTGCTCGGCGCCGCTCTGCACGATGTCCCAGAAGGTGTCGCCATCACCGGAGTGGGTGATCATCGCGACCGTCCAGCGGGGCGTGTTCACCGCGGCCCGGCCCTGGGCGGAGGCGGCCTTGCGGGCGTCCTCGGCGCGCTTGCCGCCGTGGCTGCTGCACCCCGCCAGCGATAGGCCGAGCGCCCCTGCGAGCGCGATGGTTGCCCAGGTCCGAAACCGTGCCACTAGCCCGTGCCCTTCTTGCGTAGTTGCCAGGAGCCCCCAAGTATCACCGACCGTGGAACGACGCAGCAGGTCAGGGGGCTGGTGCGGGCAGGTGGGCAGGCGTGCGGCGCCGGGGAAGCAGGGGCAGGGGCGCGGGGGAAGGCTTCCGAAGGCTCAGGGGCGTACGAGCAGTTGGAACTCGAACGAGTAGCGCGAAGCGCGGTAGGTGTGGGTGCCGTACTCCACGGCGCGGCCCGTGTCGTCGAAGGTCGTGCGCTGCATGGTGAGCAGCGGGGCACCCTCGGGCTCGCCGAGCCGCTCGCCCTCGACGGGGGTGGCGGCACGGGCCCCGACGGTCTGCCGGGCACTGTGCAGGGTGATGCCCGCCGCGCGCATCATCCGGTACAGGCCCGTCGACTCCAGTTGCTCGGTGCCCGGGTCCAGCAGGCCCGTCGGCAGGTAGTTGCACAGGTACGCCATCGGCTCACCGTGCGCGAGGCGCAGCCGCTCGATGTGGTGAACCTGAGCGCCCTCGGGCACCCCGAGCGCCGCGGCGACCTCGGCCGAGGCGGGCGCGGACGTGTTGACCAGGACCCGGGTCGCGGGGCGCTGCCCGGCCGCCTCAAGGTCGTCGTACAGGCTGCTGAGCTCCAGAGGGCGCTTCACCTGGCTGTGCACGACCTGGGTGCCGACGCCGCGGCGGCGCACCAGCAGACCCTTGTCGACGAGGGACTGGATCGCCTGGCGGACGGTGGGCCGGGACAGGCCGAGGCGCCCGGCCAGCTCGATCTCGTTGCCGAGCAGGCTGCCCGGCGTCAGCTCCCCGTGCTCGATCGCCGCCTCGAGCTGCTGCGACAGCTGGAAGTACAGCGGTACCGGGCTGTTCCGGTCGACACCGAGCTGGAGCGAGACGGTCGGATCCACATCTGGTTTCGGCACGGGCCGAGCGTAGCTCCGCTACCTGATGACGGGAAGTTGTGTAGTCCGGTTGTCCGGACAAACCATTGACAGGACGGGGGGTACGCCCCCAGGTTGTTCCCATGCGCATCGGACTCATCGGAGCAGGCCGGATCGGCACCTTCCATGCGGCCACGCTCAGCCGCCACCGCGAGGTCGGCTCGCTCATCATCACCGACGTCGACAGGGCCCGGGCCCATGAGCTCGCGGACCGGCTGGGCGCGACGGCCGCGCCCGGTGTGGACGAGATCTTCACCTGGGGCGTGGACGCCGTGGTCATCACGGCGGCGACCGCGGCCCACGCCGAACTGATCGGCCGGGCGGCGCGCTCCGGCCTGCCGGTGTTCTGCGAGAAACCCATCGCGGCCGACCTGCCGGGCACGCTGACCGCGCTCGCCGAGGTCGACGCCGCGGGGACGGTGCTGCAGACGGGTTTCCAGCGCCGCTTCGACGCGGGCTACACGACCGCGCGGGAGGCCGTGCGCTCCGGACGGCTCGGACGGCTGCACACGGTCCGTGCCATGACGGCGGACCAGGCGCCGCCGCCGGCCGCGTACCTGCCCGTCTCCGGCGGGATCTACCGCGACTGCCTCGTCCACGACTTCGACATCCTGCGCTGGGTCACCGGGCGGGAGGTCGTCGAGGTGTACGCGGCCGGGTCGGACGCCGGCGGGGCGATGTACCGCGAGGCGAACGACGTCGACACGGCCGCGGTGGTGCTCACCCTGGAGGAGGGCACGCTGGCCACGGCGACCGCGACCCGCGCCAACGGCGCCGGTTACGACGTCCGCATGGAGCTGGCCGGGGAGCTGGACACGGTCGCGGTGGGCCTGGACGACCGTACGCCGATCACTTCGACCGAACCGGCCGGTCCGCCGCCGGCGGACAAGCCGTGGACCGGCTTCCTGGAGCGCTTCGCGCCCGCGTACGAGGCCGAGATCGCCGCCTTCGTGGAGGTGGTGCGGGGTGAGCGCGCCAACCCCTGCGACGGCCGCGAGGCTCTTCAGGCGCTGCGGATCGCGGAGGCTTGCGAGCTCTCCCGCCATGAGCGCCGACCGGTCACCCTCGGGGAGATCGCGGGCATCCGCGACTGATCGCGGGCCTCCGCGACTGCCCCGGCCCGTCCCGCGGCGGCCGTACGTCCGCTACCAGCGCACCGGAAGGGAGCGCACTCCCCGCATCAGCATGCCCGGCAGCCAGGCCCCGGGCGGGCCGTCGAGGGACAGGTTCGGGCAGCGGTCCAGCAGGGTGCGCAGCGCCGTGCGCGCCTCCAGCCGGGCCAGGGGCGCCCCCAGGCAGAAGTGCATGCCGTGCCCGAAGGCGAGATGGCCCTGCGGGGCGCGGTGGACGTCGAAAAGGTGGGGGTCGGGATAGCGGGACCCGTCCCGGCCGGCCGCGTCGAGCCCGATGATCACCGGGTCCCCCTCGGCGATGGCCGTGCCGGCGATCTCCAGAGGCTCGGAGGCGTAGCGGTACGTCGCCGTCTGCACCGGTCCCTCGAAGCGCAGCATCTCCTCGACGGCGCCGTCCAGGAGGGTCATGTCGGCGCGCAGCGCCGCGAGTTGCTCCGGGTGCGTGAGGAGCGTGTGCACGCCGTTCGTGATGAGATTGACCGTCGTCTCGTGGCCCGCGACGAGCAGGAGGAAGGCCATCGCCCGCAGTTCGCTGTCCGAGAGCCGGTCGCCGTCCTCCGCGCGGGTGCGGATGAGGTCACCGAGCAGGTCGTCGGCCGGGGCGGCACGGCGCTTGTCCTCGATCAACTCGTCCAGGAAGACGGCCAGCCGCCGTGCCGCTGCCAGTCCGGCTTCCCGGCTGCTCGGGGTCACGGTCTCGTTGGACAGGGCCCGGAAGGTCACCCGATCGATGTCCGGGACGCCGAGCAGCTCGCAGATGACCGTGATGGGCAGCGGATAGGCGAGGGCCTCCACCAGGTCGGCCCGGCCCTTCGGCAGCATCTCCTCGACCAGTTCGTCGGTGATCTGCTGGATGCGCGGGCGCAGCGCCTCCACCCGGCGCATGGTGAACGCACGGGCGACCAGGGAGCGCAGCCGGGTGTGCTCCGGCGGGTCGACGATCAGCAGATGGCGGCCCATCGCCTGATCCTCCGCGACGAACACTCCCTGCTTGGTGCTGTCCTTGGAGAGTCTGGGATCGGCGAGGGCGGCACGCGCCGCCTCGTACCCGACGACCAGCCAGGTCTCCCACGCGTTGGGCGGCGGCGTCCGCACCCAGTGCACGGGCCCCCGCTCGCGCAGCTCCGCGTAGACATGGTGCGGGTCGGCCGTGAACCGCGCGCCGTACTCCCCCAGATCGATCATGTCCGATCCCCCTCCCGTCACCCTTGCAACGAGCCGGGCTCCCGTTCAGTTCCGGTGGTGCCCGTTCAGTGCCCGTGGTCGTCCAGGAGTCCCGCGTCGTACGCCAAAAGGGCGATCTGCACACGGTTGTTGAGCCCCAGCTTGGCGAGGATCCGGGAGACGTGCGTCTTGACGCCGGCGACACTCATGAACAGCTCGGCGGCGATCTCCGCGTTGGAGGAGCCCCGGCCGACGGCGACGGCGACCTCGCGTTCCCGGTCGCCCAGGGCCGCGATCCGCTCGCGGGCGCCGGTGCGCCGGGTGCCCGTTCCGGCGCCCACGGCGTGCGCCATCAGCTGGCGGGTGACGGCGGGCGACAGCACCGGGTCTCCGGCCGCGACACGCCGTACCGCGTCCAGGATCTCGGCGGGCGGGGTGTCCTTGAGCACGAACCCGGCGGCGCCCGCGCGCAGCGCCCGCAGCACCTGCTCGTCGGCGTGGAAGGTGGTGAGGACCACGACCTGAGGGGCGTCGGTGCGACGGCGGAGCAGCTCGGTGGCGGTCAGCCCGTCGACCGCCGGCATCCGGATGTCCATGAGGACGACGTCCGGCCGGGTGCGGTAGACGAGCTGCTCGACCTCGCTGCCGTCGGCGGCCTCGCCGACGATCTCGATGTCGTCGGCACCGCCCAGCATGAAGGACAGGCCGGCCCGCACGAGGGGGTCGTCGTCGACGAGGAGCAGTCGGATCGCGGTCATGGGCCCCACCGTAGTGATCCGCCTCCCGGGCCCGCTCGCGGACGGCCGACCCCGGCAGCTGCGGCCCGCACCGGGGCCGGTCCCTTCCCCCGTGACCGTGCGCGACCGTCCGCCGCGGGCAGGGCTTCGGTGCGCGGCTCCCGGCCGCTGTGCGGCCGGGGCCGGCGAGGTGGGGCACCCGCTGCGGCCGGTGTCAACAGGCCGGGAACGCCCCCGGTCGCACGGGCTCACCCCGGCCACGGAAGCCGGGCGTGCACCCGGAAGCCGCCCTCCCCCGTGGTGCCGTGGTCGAGGGTGCCGCCGGTCAGGGTCGCGCGTTCGGTCAGCCCGATCAGGCCCTGGCCGGAGCCGGGAACGTGCGGGACCTCGCCGGGCGGGGCCGGGTTCCGGGACGTGCGACTTCCGGCGGGTTGCCGCCTGGAGAGGGCCTCAACAGCGGCGGATCCCCGCCGACGCGGGAGTTCCCACGTGCCCGCGCCCCGGCGCCGGTGGCTTCTGTTGCGTCCGGACATACCTGTGGAGACGGCGTGTCGACGCCGGGTCGCAGGTTAACTCGCCGGGAATTCATGGGAGTTGACGGGAAATTCTTGCACCCGGTCGTTGACGGGCCGCTGTCTACGCGCGTCACCATGACGGCATGAGATTCCCCCCACGCGCAACACGCATCGGCGCCGCAGCCGCGCTCCTGTCCGCCCTCCTCGTGGGCGGCACCGTCTCCGCCACCACGGCGGACGCCGCCGCGACCTCGGTCGGCAGCATCTGCTACAGCGACCTGCCCTCCCAGGCGTACGACACGCTCGACCTGATCGCGTCCGGCGGCCCCTTCCCGTACTCGCAGGACGGCGTCGTCTTCCAGAACCGGGAGGGCGTCCTGCCCAGCCACTCCACTGGCTACTACCACGAGTACACGGTGATCACCCCGGGCTCCCCCACGCGCGGTGCGCGCCGCATCGTGACCGGTGAGGAGTACCAGGAGGACTACTACACCTCCGACCACTACGCCACGTTCGATCTGATCGACTTCGGCTGCTGAGTCCCCTACGGCTCAGTGCAAGGAATGGTGCGACGCGCTGGAGGTTCGGTCCTGCGTTCGGCCGGACCTCCGGCTCCGTTGGTGATCGGCGCGAGCCACTGGAACAGGTTTGCGTAGACCCACGGTCCCAGACCGTCACCTCCACCGCCTCCTCGACAAAACACACCCGCGCGGACAGGGCCGTTGGACCGCACTGACCGCAGGACGCGGCGGGTAGCCTTGCCGGCAGAACAGGCGGCCAGGGGAATCACCGGATCGAGGGGGAGCGTGGCAGACACCAAAGGGCAGCCGGACAACCGATTGTCGATCACCCGCACCACCGTGGACGGCGTCACCGTGCTGACCGTGGGCGGCGAGATCGACCACGACACCGCGCCCCAGCTTCACGACGCTCTCATCGACAGCGGCAGCGTGATCGCGCCCCGTATCGTGCTCGAACTCAGCGCCGTCACGTTCATGGACTCCAGCGGGATCAACACCCTCGTCAAGGCCCACCGCGCCGCCGACCGTGTCCAGGGCTGGATCCGCCTGGCTGCTCTGACAGAGCCCGTCCTGCGCGTCATCGAGCTCGTCGGCGTCGACCTGATCATCACCTGCTACCCCACCTTGCCCGAAGCCCTCAACGGCTGAGCCGCTCCCACGGGTGCGCACGTTCGATGTCGGAGTGCCGGTGAGGCCATGCTCGTCATCCTCCGGCGCCTTTCGGGTACACGCCCTCAGCCCGCGTGGGTGGAGAAGAGTCCGCCCGTCGGCCCCTGCTTGTCGCCGCCCTGGGCCTTCTTCAGGGCGTTTGCGAGGCTCTCGATGGTGAGGGACTGGAGGATGACGCGGCCATTGCCCTCCAGGGTGGCCAGGGACAGGCCCTCACCGCCGAAGACCATGTTCATGAGCCCCTGGCGGTTGAGGCCCCCGACGCGCTGGACCCCGTATTGAATGCCCTCCTCGAAGGCGACGACACAACCGGTGTCGACCTCGATGCGGCCGCCGAAGTCCGCGGGGTTGAGGTCGATGAAGTTACCGGCGCCGGCGATGATCACTGTGCCGTACCCCGTGAACTTCTCCAGGATGAAGCCCTCGCCGCCGCTCATGCCGGTGCGGCCGCCCTGGA
Organism: Streptomyces sp. NPDC047079; assembly: GCF_040643755.1. NCBI lineage: Bacteria > Bacillati > Actinomycetota > Actinomycetes > Kitasatosporales > Streptomycetaceae > Streptomyces > Streptomyces sp. NPDC047079. The sequence goes on along the minus strand of NZ_JBEYUZ010000016.1, from coordinate 137,619 downwards.
AGGCGATGCCGAAGTCGACGGTCGACTCGGCGGCCACGAAGGCGTCCTTCTCGGCGAACCACGCGCGCGTGCCGTCGAGCTCCAGCGCCCGCATCTCACCGGGGAGCACTCCCGCGAAGCCGACGGTGCCCTGGCCGCCCCGCGCCGTGAAGTACTGGAAGGCCAGCGACTCGCCCGCGAGCGCGCGCTGGCCCACCTGCATGGCGGTGCCCATGGCCTGGCGCAGGAAGCCGCCCATGCCTCCGCTCCCGCCCCCGTCCTGGGACTGGCCGCCGTTGTTCGACGGGCCGGACAGGCGGGTCTCCATCGTCACGTTCGTGGTCTTGAAGAGGAACTTGCCCGCCTCGCAGTACACGGTCTGGCCGGGGCTCAGGTTGACGACCGCCATCTGCATGGCGTTGCCGACGATTTCTTGCTGAAGAGTCACGTGTGAAGAACGTGGGAGCCGGGGCGATTGGTTCCGCACCCTCCGGAGCCGTTCCCCCGGTCGCACCGGGGTCCACGGGAGCGCAGGTCAGCCGCCCAGTTCCTGGTGCCGCGCCGTCAGGGCCGCCGCGCCCTCCTCGGTCAGGGTGCCGTACAGGCGCAGACGGGAGATGCCGCCGTCCGGATAGATGTCCACGCGCGCGTGCGTGCCGACGACCGGTACCGGAAGGACGAAGCGGTGGTTGGTGTCGGGCTGGAGACGGGTGCGCGGGAGGATCTCGCGCCACTGCGTCTCCCCGGTGTTCTCGCCCCCGGCGTTTCCGCCGCCCTTGATCGAGACCGACGCCCAGCCCGCCGCGTTCCCCTTCAGATACGCGGTGTCGATCTCGATCGCCCGGATCCGCGCCTCGGCGACCAGCTGGTAACGGATCCAGTCGTTGCCCCGGTCGCGGCGGCGCCGTGTCTCCCAGCCGTCGTCCATCTTGCGGGACCGGCCCGGCTGAATGGTGTTGGTGGCGGGCGAGTAGAAGAGGTCGGAGGCGTCCTCGACCCGGCCGCCGTTCTCCAGGGCGACGACGTCGAAGGTGCCCAGCGCCCCGAGCCACTCGCGGTCGGGCACCACGTCGCCGTACACCCGCAGGCGCGCGATGCCTCCGTCGGGGTGCTGGTTGACGCGCAGGTGCGTGACGCGCTGCTCCACCGCCACGGCGAAGCCGTTGGCCGCGTGACCACCGACCGGTGTGCGCGGGACGAGCGTCGTCCACTTCACGTCGTCGGCGAGGAGTTCCTCCGGCGAGGGGGAGCCCGGCACCGAGGTGCCCTCGACGGACACCGCCTGCGGGTAGTTGCCCCGGAAGTGCGCGGTGTCGACGACGATGCCCCGTACGACCCCCGGCGCGCCCAGGCGGATCAGTGCCCAGTCGTGGTCCTCCGAGGTGGGCCAGGGGTGCCCGGCCGAGGCGCCGCGCCGGCGCCGGGTCTCCCAGCCGTCCATGACCTTGCCCTTGTGCCCGAAGTGCTCGGGGTCGAACTCGGGGCGCTCGGGCACCAGCAGGTTCTCGCGCGGAGCGAAGAACTCGTCGTTCGCGGCGAGGACCGCGGCGCCGAGCCGGCGGTCGGCGAGGTTGGCGTGGCGGGCGAAGGGGAAGTCGGCGGTGCGGTAGTCCGCGTACGGGTCACCGCCTCCGTAGGGGTTCGCGTCGCCGGTGAAGCGGGTCGGGCCGGTGTGCGCTTGCGCCGTCACGGTGATCAGGTCGTCCTTTCGGGAGTCGGCGGGGTGCGGGAGCGGGTCAGTGGGTCCGGGTCAGCAGCCTGCCCTTCGGCTCGGTGAACTCGCCGTCCGCCACGACGCGTTCGCCGCGCAGCCAGGTCGACCTGACCACCCCGGACAGGGTCCGGCCGGCATACGCGGTGACGTGGTTGCGGTGCTGGAGGGCGGCCGGGTCGACGGTGAACGTCTGGTCGGGCGCGAACACCGCGAAGTCCGCGTCGTGGCCCGCGGCGATGGCGCCCTTGCGGGACTGGAGCCCCACCAGGCCCGCCGTGCGCGAGGACATCCAGCGGACCACGTCCTCCAGACCGTGCCCGCGCCGGCGCGCCTCGGTCCACACGGCGGGAAGGCTCAGCTGGAGACCCGCTATGCCGCCCCAGGCCGTGGCGAAGTCGCCGGTCTTGAGGTCGGCGGTCGACGGGGAGTGGTCGGTGACGACGCAGTCGATCGTGCCGTCGGCCAGCGCCTGCCACAGCAGGTCCTGGTTGGCGGCCTCACGGATGGGCGGGCAGCACTTGAACTCGCTGGCCCCGTCCGGCACCTCCTCGGCCGTCAGGGTCAGGTAGTGCGGGCAGGTCTCCACCGTGACGCGGACGCCGTCCGCCCGCGCGGCGGCGATCAGCGGCAGCGCGTCGCCCGAGGACAGGTGCAGCACATGCACGCGCGCGTCGAGCCGTCCGGCGTGGTGGATCAGATGGGCGATGGCGGTGTCCTCGGCGTCCCGCGGCCGGGAGGCCAGGAAGTCGGCGTACTTCGGGCCGCCCTGCTGCGGTGCGGCGGCGAGGTGGTGCGGATCCTCGGCGTGCACCACGAGGAGGCCGCCGAAGCCCGCTATCTCGGCCATGGACCGGGCGAGTTGTTCCTGATCGAGGTGCGGGAACTCGTCCACGCCCGAGGGGGAGAGGAACGCCTTGAAGCCGAAGACGCCCGCGTCGTGCAGCGGCCGCAGGTCCTTCACGTTGTCGGGCAGTGCCCCGCCCCAGAACCCGACGTCGACATGGGCCTTGCCGGCCGCGGCTTCCCTTTTCGTACGGAGGTGGTCGACCGTCGTGGTCGGAGGCAGGGAGTTGAGCGGCATGTCGACGAGTGCGGTGATGCCGCCGGCCGCCGCCGCCCGCGTGGCCGTCCAGAAGCCCTCCCACTCGGTGCGGCCCGGGTCGTTGACGTGCACATGGGTGTCGACCAGGCCGGGAAGCAGAACGTCGTCGCCGACGTCCTCGACCCGCGCCCCGGCCGGTACGCCTGCGTCGTAGGGCAGTACGGCCGTGATCGTGCCCCCGGCGACCGCGACGGATGCGGCGCGCGTCCCTTCGGGAGTGATGACGCGCCTCGAGCGCAGCACCAGCTCAGCGTCTGACACCCGGACCCCTCTCTGCGCCGTTCCGCTTGCGGGAAACCGGATGTATACCCACCTAACGGAATTCAACTTTCTGTTGAAGGAGTCTTCACCCGCTCCCCCGCGCCGTCAAGAGCGGGGCGCCGTCCGGCCCTTCGGCGGTATGCACTCTGGACATTTCCACAAAGCGGAATTATAATTCCGACTCGCAGAACGTAGTGACACACCAGCAGGGAGTCAACGGACTGCCGGGTAGGCTGCTGCCCTTCCCGCCAGTTTCGAAAGGAACGCGCCGTGCCGACGTCGACGTCCAGCGCCAGCGACGCCCCCGCCAAGTCCGCCACGGGCGGGGTGCAGTCCCTCGAGCGCGCCTTCGACCTGCTGGAGCGGATGGCGGACGCGGGTGGCAAGGTCGGCCTCAGCGAGCTGTCCGCGAGCAGCGGACTGCCGCTGCCGACGATCCACCGCCTGATGCGCACGCTTGTGGCCTGCGGTTACGTCCGTCAGCAGCCCAACCGCCGGTATGCGCTCGGCCCCCGGCTGATCCGGCTCGGCGAGTCGGCGTCCCGGCTGCTCGGCACCTGGGCGCGCCCCTATCTCGCGCGCCTGGTGGAGGAGACCGGCGAGACCGCGAACATGGCGCTGCTCGACGGCGACGAGATCGTGTACGTGGCACAGGTGCCGTCCAAGCACTCGATGCGGATGTTCACCGAGGTGGGCCGCCGGGTGCTGCCGCACTCCACGGGCGTCGGCAAGGCGCTGCTCGCCACCACGCCGGACAACGAGGTACGCGCCCTGCTGGCCCGCACCGGTATGCCCGCCGCGACCGAGAAGACCATCACCACGCCCGACGCCTTCCTCGCGGCGCTGGAGGAGGTGCGCCGGGCCGGGTACGCGGTCGACGACAACGAGCAGGAGATAGGGGTCCGGTGCCTCGCGGTGCCCGTGCCCGACTCCCCGACGGCCGCCGCGATCTCCATCTCCGGGCCGGCGGGCCGGGTCACGGACGCGGCGACGGAGCGGATCGTGCCCGTGCTCCAGCAGGTGGCGACGGAACTGTCCCAGGCCCTGGCCAGCACGGGAGCCTGACCCTCGCGGCGCTCGAGGCGGGCGCGGCGGGCCATCCGCTCAAGGACGCCCGCCCGAGGCGTCGGACCGCCTCAGGCGGGCCGGTCATACGGGTCCGCGGTACGCCCGTCGGGCGAGCAGACGGCGCACGATCGGCCGGCCCCTCCCGTTCCGCCCTCGTCCTGCGCCGCCGGCAGGGCCGCATCTGCCGGGTTCCTGGTGGGCAGCCGCTCGGCGGCGCCCTCGGGCGGAGTCCAGGCGCAGGCCAGCGAACCGCCGACCAGGCCGCAGATCAGGCCGAGGAACAGTCCCCCGAAGTTCGCGAGGGGGAGCGAGATGAGGGACAGCAGCAGGGTGGCGACCCCGGCGAACACGCGCATGTGCGGCTGAAACCACAGGGAGACGCCCAGCACCACGAGCAGAACCCCGATGATCAGGGACGTCGCCCCGGACGTGGTCGACAGGGCCAGTGCGACGCCCTGGAGATCGAGGTGCGTGTACGGGAAGTACAGGACGGGCAGCCCCGCCGTGAGGGTGAACAGGCCTGCCCAGAAGGGCCGTTCACCCCGCCACGCCCAGAACCCGCGCAAGACGCCGACGGCAATGGCACGAGCGCCGACCGCGGTGGCGCGACGTGGCGTGCGGTTGCGGAAAGGTTCCAGGAACACGTCTCTCCCTGCGGTGAGGCCTGAGGGACATGCGGCGAGTGGGCGCGAGGCGCCCGTGCCGGCCGCGGGTGGGGCGTCAGAAGCAGCGGTGACGGCCTTGCTCGATCCGCAGATCGAGGCCGGGGATGTTCAGCGTGCCGGCCGAGGTCGCGACCGAGGTCGCCCGCACGTCGTTCAGGACGACCGACTCCGCCTGCTGCGCGAAGACGTTGGGGTCGAAGAACCTCGAGTTCCTGTCTCCCGGATCGATCGGCCCCTTCCGGACCGCACCCGCCGCCACGCCGATGTCGATGTCGTCGGCATGCGCCTGCTCGGCTCTCACCGAGGTCACGTCGATGAACAGGTTCGCCGCCTCCACGCGCCGCCCGTCGGCGCTGGTGAGCCGCAGGGTGTAGGGACCCAGCATCGGGACCGGAAGCTCCACCGACAGGCACAGCCTGCTGATCTCCGCATGCCTGAACCCGAGGACCACCACCGGCACCAGCGCTCCCTTCCGGGTCACGTCGACCAGGGGATAGATGCTCGCACCCCGTCCGCGCAGTGTGTCCGCGGTGATCTGGAACCTCTGGCCGGAGATGAGGAACGACGCGGCCAGCGCTCCTTGTGCCATGCCGATGCCGAGGGCCGCGGCGGCGGCGACGGCCGGGAGGAGGACGGCGGCGAAGCGTGTCCAGCACGTCCTGCCGGAGCGGTGCAGCATGGCGCCTCCTCCGTAGCGCGGGGGCCCCACCCGTGCCGGACAGGGGCAGGCGAAGTGCCGGTCGTGGTGAGGAAGTCTAGGCTTCCGGCCGCGGCGGCCGACGGCACATCAGCTCGGGCGGTCGGGTGATATGCCCGGAAGCAGCCGCCCCCGCGGGACGGACATTCGATCCCGGGACGCCCCGCGACCGCCGCGACTCCGGTATGCAGGACGTATGACGCGACGTGAAGACGGTCGAGACGGCGTCGCCGGGCTGCTCCTCGCGGCCGGCGGGGGACGCCGGCTGGGCGGACGTCCGAAGGCGCTGCTGGTGCACCGGGGGCGGCCGTTGGTGGAGTACGCGGTGGGGGTCCTGCGTGCGGCCGGGTGCGGCCGGGTCCATGTGGTGCTCGGGGCGGCGGCCGAGGAGGTACGGGAACGCGCGGACCTGTCCGGCTGCGTCCTTGTCGACAACCCGGACTGGGAGCAGGGCATGGGCTCCTCCCTGCGCGCCGGACTCGACTCGCTCGCCGGGACGGGCGCGCGGGCCGCCCTGGTCTCGCTCGTCGACCAGCCCGGCATCGGCCCGCAGGCGGCGGCCCGGGTCCTTGCCGCCTACGAGGGCCGGTCCTCTCTGGTCTCGGCCGCGTACGGGGGCGTACGGGGCCACCCGGTGCTCTTCGGGAGCGACCACTGGGACGGGGTCGCGGCGTCCGCCACCGGGGACCGGGGAGCCCGCACCTATCTGAAGGAGCACGAGGACTCCGTCCGGCTCGTCGAGTGCGGAGACGTGGCACGGCCGTACGACATCGACACCGAGGGCGACTTGGTGCACCTCGACTGACCTCCGGTGAACGCGGTGGCACGGAGCGCCACCGTCCCTCGAAGCGGAGAATCTCGACGTCAACAAAACATTGAACTTCCACTATGAGGAAACTACTATCCACTGGTCAGGAGCGCCTGACCGCTCACAGGCGCGGTCAGCCGCACCCGGACCCCCCTGGCACCCGGTGCCGTACCCCGTGCCGCGGCGTCCTCACGTCAAGCTCGCCGAAGGAAGTGACAGCTCATGTCCGCACCAGCGCCGTCGCCGCTCGTCATCGACGCCGAGCCCCTGCCGCGGCAGGAGGAGGTCCTCACCGATGCGGCCCTCTCCTTCGTGGCCGAGCTGCACCGCCGGTTCACACCCCGGCGCGACGAACTGCTCGCCCGCCGGGCCGAGCGCCGCGCGGAGATCGCCCGTACCTCTACGCTCGACTTCCTGCCGGAGACCGCCGCGATCCGCGCGGACGACTCGTGGCGGGTGGCCCCCGCCCCCGAGGCCCTGAACGACCGTCGCGTCGAGATCACCGGCCCCACCGACCGCAAGATGACCATCAACGCCCTCAACTCGGGGGCGAAGGTGTGGCTCGCGGACTTCGAGGACGCCTCGGCGCCCACCTGGGAGAACGTGGTGCTCGGCCAGCTGAACCTGATCGACGCCTACACCCGGGCCATCGACTTCACCGACCCGGCGACGGGCAAGTCCTACGCCCTGCGACCGGAGGAGGAACTGGCGACGGTCGTCGTGCGGCCGCGCGGATGGCACCTGAACGAGCGTCATCTCCTGGTCGACGGAGAGGAAGTGCCGGGCGCCTTCGTCGACTTCGGCCTGTACTTCTTCCACAACGCCCAGCGCCTGCTGGACCTCGGCAAGGGCCCCTATTTCTACCTGCCGAAGACGGAGTCGCACCTGGAGGCCCGCCTCTGGAACGACGTCTTCGTCTTCGCCCAGGATCACATCGGCATCCCCCAGGGCACCATCCGCGCCACCGTCCTGATCGAGACGATCACGGCGGCGTACGAGATGGAGGAGATCCTCTACGAACTCCGCGACCACGCCTCCGGGTTGAACGCGGGCCGCTGGGACTACCTCTTCTCCATCGTCAAGATCTTCCGTGACGGCGGGCCGAAGTTCGTCCTGCCGGACCGCAACGCGGTCACGATGACGGCGCCGTTCATGCGCGCGTACACCGAACTCCTCGTCCGTACCTGCCACAAGCGCGGTGCGCACGCGATCGGCGGTATGGCGGCGTTCATCCCCTCCCGCAGGGACCCCGAGGTCAACAGGATCGCCTTCGAGAAGGTCCGCGCCGACAAGGACCGCGAGGCGGCGGACGGCTTCGACGGCTCGTGGGTCGCCCACCCCGACCTCGTCCCGCTCGCGATGGAGTCCTTCGACAAGGTCCTCGGCGACCGGCCGAACCAGAAGGACCGGCTGCGCGAGGACGTCGACGTCAAGGCGGCCGACCTGATCGCCGTCGACTCGCTGGACGCCAAGCCGACGTACGCGGGCCTGGTCAACGCCGTCCAGGTCGGCATCCGCTACATCGAGGCCTGGCTGCGCGGCCTCGGCGCGGTCGCGATCTTCAACCTCATGGAGGACGCGGCGACCGCGGAGATCTCCCGCTCCCAGATCTGGCAGTGGATCAACGCGGGCGTCCAGTTCGAGAACGGCGAGAAGGCGACCGGTGAGCTGGCCCGCAGGGTCGCCGCCGAGGAACTCGCGCACATCCGGGCGGAGATCGGCGCGGAGGCCTTCGCGGCCGGCCACTGGCAGCAGGCCCACGACCTGCTCCTGAAAGTGGCGCTGGACGAGGACTACGCGGACTTCCTCACCCTCCCGGCATACGAACAGCTCGCCGGCTGACTCACTCCGCGCTCTTCTCCGAGTGGCCCAGGGACTTTCCCGGGGCCACTCGGTCCCGTACGAGGCGCTTGACCGCCGTCGGCTCGGGAAAGCCCTGCTCGCGGCGGTCCCAAACCACCTCGTCGTTCACCCGTACGACGAAGACGCCGCCCTTGCCCGGCTTGAGGGCGAGTTCCGTCAGCTCGGTCTCGAACGTCGTCAGCAGCTCCTGTGCCAGCCAGGCCGCGCGGGGCAGCCAGCGGCACTGGGTGCAGTACTCGATCTGCACGCGATACGTGTCGTCCGCGGGGGTGTCCGTCATCCCAGATGCACCGACCAATCCTGTTCCGCCGCCGGTTTGCCGTGCAGGTCGGGAACCCGCTTGAGCCAGTCCGGCCGTCCTTGCTGTGTCCGTGCCGCGCGCTGGGCCTCCTCGGCGGCGAGTTCCTCCCGGGTGGGGAAATCGGTGGGCAGCCACACCTCGGACGCCTTCACCCTCGCGGAGAGGTAGTCCACGTAGGCGTTCCGGACCTCTGCGGGCGTCGCGAAGCCCGCCTCCCCGGTCAGCCAGGCGTCCGGCACCTGCTCGGTGATCTCACGCAGCAGCTCCTCGGTCACCCGGGGCGCGAGTTCGGCCTCGGCGGCCCGCATGTCCGGGGCGAAGTGGCCGAGGGCGTGGTGACGGAAGTCGTACGCCTTCTCCGGCGCGGAGGCGTCCCAGCGGTGGTGGAAGACGAGGGCGGCACCGTGGTCGATCAGCCACAGCCGCGGGGGTGCCGTGCCGAAGGTGGGCCAGACCATGAGGTTGGAGCTGTGGACCGTCCGGTCGACGTTCACGGTCAGGGCGTCGAGCCAGATGATCCTGCCTGCCTCCACGGGGTCGACCGTGCAGGCCCTCGCGACCTCGGGGGTGAAGTCCCGGGCGCCCGGAAGATAGTCCATGCCGAGGTTGAGCCCCGGGCTCGCGTTCAGCAGGTCGCGCACCTCCTGGTGGGGTTCGTGCGCGGCGATCGCCGGGTCGAAGTGGGCGAGTACGAGCTCGGGCACGCGCAGGCCGAGCCTGCGGGCCAGTTCGCCCACGATCACCTCGGCGACCAGCGCCTTGACGCCCTGCGCGGAGCCGGTGAACTTCACGACGTAGGTGCCCAGGTCGTCGGCCTCGACGACTCCGGGGACGGAGCCGCCGGCGCGCAGGGGTGCGACATAGCGAGTCGCGGTAACCTCTCTCAGCATCTTCCAAGGCCCCACAGGCCGTATTCCTTACATTCCATTGCCGCCTCCCAGCCAGGGCAGGCCGGGGAACATACCCGCCCAGCCCTGGGGAGGATCTGGGGAATTCCGACTGGCATGCTCGTCTCCCTGTCTCCCCATCAGACCGTCGATGGCGTGCGGCCCTGCTTCCGGCCTCCGGCATGAAGTGAGCATAGTAACCAAGCGTGACAGCCGGGGAGGAGCGGAACCGGCAGCTCACCGTTCAGGAGTCCCGCCGCAAGCTGGCCCGCGACGTGTGCCACGGCAAGCGCGGCACCATCCACCAGGCGTACCGGGACGGCATGAGGACCACCGCCCGGCTCTCCCCGCTCAGGCACCGCTGCTCCTTCGGCGGCTCGTAGCCGCGACGTGAGCGACAGGGTGTTTCCGGCCTCACCCTGCGGGCCGGTGACGCCATCAGCGAGGCGGGGTGACCAGCCCCATCTCATAGGCGGTGATGACGAGCTGGACCCGGTCCCGGGCGCCCAGTTTGGTGAGCAGGCGTGAGACGTGCGACTTGGTGGTTGCCACCGTGATGAAGAGGTCCTCGGCGATCTCGGCGTTCGACCGGCCGCGGCCGACCAGGGTCAGTACTTCCCGTTCCCGCTCGGTGATGCCCTCCACCGGCCGTGGGGAGTGTTCCGGGGCCGGTCCCGGGCGCCCGATGAAGTCCGCGATCAGACGACGCGTCACACCCGGCGCGATCAGTGCGTCGCCGGCGGCGACCACGCGGATCGCCGCGAGGATGTCGTCAAGCGCCATGTCCTTGACCACGAAGCCGCTCGCGCCGGCCCGGAGAGCGCCGTAGACATGGTCGTCCTCGTCGAAGGTGGTCAGGACGAGGACGCGCGTGGTTGCCGGACCGGCCGTGATCAGGCGGGTGGCCTCGATCCCGTCCATGCCGGGCATCCGGATGTCCATGACCACGACGTCGGGGCCGATGTCGCTCACCAGTTGGACGGCCTCGGCGCCGGTGGCGGCTTCACCGACGACCTCCAGGTCGCTGTGATCGGCCATGAGCACGCGTAGACCGGACCGCACCAGCGGCTGGTCGTCGGCGAGTACCACCCGGACGGTCATCGGGTTTCCACCGGAACTGCGATGGGTGCGGGCAGCGGCAGCCGGGTCGCCACCCGGAAGCCGCCCTCGGGGCGCGGTCCGGCGCTGAGGTGGCCGCCCAGGAGGGCGGCCCGCTCCCGCATCCCGATGATGCCGAAGCCGTGCGCCGAGCCGTTGTCGGTGGCGCCGCGCCCGTCGTCGACGACCTCCACGGACAGCTCCTCGTCTCCGTAGTCGATGGTCACCCGGCAACGCCCGGTGCCCGCGTGCCGGACCACGTTGGTCAGCGCCTCCTGCACGATGCGGTAGGCAGACAGGTCGATGTCGGCCGGAACAGGACGCTGCTGACCGCTGCGGCGCACGTCGACGCGTACTCCTGCGCCCGCGGTCGCTGCCGCCAGCCGTTCGACGTCCGCCAGCCCCGGCGACGGTGCGAGCGGTGACTGCTCCGGGGCGGTGTCGCCCCGGTCGGCCTGACGGAGCGACACCAGCGTGCGCCGAAGGCCCGACAGGGTCTCTCTGCTGGTGGCCTCGATGGCGCGCAGGGCCTCGCGCGCCTGTGCCGGCTGGGTCTGGATGACCCGGCCGCCCACACCGGCCTGAATGGCGATGATGCCGATGCTGTGCGCGACCATGTCATGCAACTCCCGTGCGATCCGCAGCCGTTCGGCGGTCACGGCCTCGGCCACCTCCTGTGCACGCAGCGCCACCGCGTGCTCACGGCGCTCGCGACTCAGCAGAGCGGCCATGCAGGATGCGGCCAACGCCAGGAGGGCGATCACCTCGTTGACGGCCAGGCCGTTCCCGTGCGCGAAGACGCCGATCACCAGCACCTGCACAGCGAAGGACACGGCCACGGCAACGATCGAAGCGCGCCGTACACAGGTGGCGACGATGAAACCCAGCACGAGGTCGACCTCCAGATACGACAGGAACTGGCCCTGGTACGACGCCGCCCGGCTCTCATGGCCGGCACTCGGAGGGCCCACCACCACAGCAGTGGACGAAGAGTGCCATGGCCAGAGCCAGCGCATCGGTTGACGGCCGGCTCCTTACTCTGACCTACCTGGAGTTCGAACTCCTCGCCCGCCTCGTCGCACATCCCCGACGCGTCCATGGCCGCGCGCAGCTGATCAACGAGGTATGGGGAGAACCTGCCGTGGGCGACACCCGTACGGTGGACGTTCATATCGCCAGGCTTCGCCGCAAGCTCGGCCCGGCACACCGGGCTGTCATCGCCACGATCCGCCAGGTCGGCTACGCCTACGATCCGGCGCGGCAACCGCCGTGAGCACGGCGTCGGGCCATATGGCTCGCAGGCGCAGAGCTGGTGCCGTCATTCGCTCGTCGATGTGCGATCGCCGACGGAAAGGGCTTCGAGAAGACCTGCGATCTCGGGGTCGCGGAGGCTGTATCGGACGATCCGGCCGTCTTTGATGGCCTGCACGGCGCCGGAAGCGCGCAGCAACCGTAGCGCCTGGGAGACCGATGTGTCCCGGATGCCGGTGGCGAGCGCCAGGTCGGAGACGGCGATGGGCCCGGCTCTGTGCACGGCGAGGAGCAGTGACAGCCGGCCCGGGTCGGCGAGCAGGGCGAAGCGCTCGGCCCATGCGCGTACGTGCCGGCGGTCGCCGATGCCCGCGATGGCGTCGCACACGGTGTGCTCGTCAATGGCGCGTTGGTGTGCGCGATCCGGTGGGACCAGGTGCATGCGCCCCATTCTCGCGCTCTTGGACCTGTGAAACAAGACACCTACATACCTGTGCAGGCTTGTAGCCGCGCCGGCGGGACATCTACCCTGTTACCGCCGTGGTGCTCGGGAAGACCGGTGACAGACCCTCGCAGGGGTCTGGAGTCCGGGGCGGCCCTCGCCACTGTGATCGGGGAGTTGACGCACCTTCCGCTGTCAGGCGGATGCCACTGGATGCCTTCGGGCCTCTGGGAAGGTGGGGTGCGGCGGCGTTCGACCCGTCAGCCAGGAGACCGGCCACGGCACTGCAAGTGACCTAGTCCACGAGGTGCTGGAGAGGCCCCCTGATATGACCCTGTCTGAAAACTCCCCCACGACCGCGGCGGTGGTGGTACCGGCCACGCCGCTCATCCGGTGGGAACGCAAGGACTGGATACGCACCGGCGGACTGATGGCGGCGATAGCGGCGCTGCACGTCGCGGCCTTCGCGATCCTGGTGACGATGGTCGCCCCACACCACTACACCGTAGGCAAGCAGGTCTTCGGCCTCGGCCTGGGCGTCACCGCCTACACCCTGGGCATGCGGCATGCCTTCGACGCCGACCACATCGCCGCCATCGACAACACCACACGCAAGCTGATGGCCGACGGCAAAAGGCCGATCTCCGTGGGCTTTTGGTTCGCACTCGGCCACTCGACGATCGTGGTTGTCCTTGCCGGAGGCATCGCGGCCGGGGCACGCTTCGCCGGCACCCTGGCGAACGGCAACTCCAGCGCCCACCAGACCCTCAGCGTGGTCAGCACCTCGGTCTCGGGCGGCTTCCTCTACCTGATCGCCGCTCTCAACCTGGTCTCCCTCGCCGGGATCTACCGCGTGTTCAAGGCCATGCGCTCGGGCCGGTTCGACGAGCACGAACTGGAAAAGCATCTGGATTCCCGCGGCTTCATGAACCGCATCCTGGGTCGCCTGACCAAGTCCATCACCCGCCCCGGACAGATGTACCCGGTCGGCTTGCTGTTCGGCATTGGCTTCGACACCGCGACCGAGGTCACCTTGATGGTCATGGCCGGTTCCGGAGCCGCCGCCGGACTCCCGTGGTACGCGGTTCTGTGCCTTCCGCTGCTCTTCGCCGCGGGGATGAGCCTGTTCGACACCCTGGACGGCACCTTCATGAACTTCGCCTACCACTGGGCGTTTTCCAACCCGGTGCGCAAGGTCTACTACAACCTCACCATCACCGGGCTGTCCATCGCGGTGGCCTTCCTCATCGGCACCATCGAACTGGTCGGGGTGCTGCACGACCAGCTCGACCTGAACGACGCCATCACCAACTGGATTTCCGGCGTCGACCTCGACAACGTGGGCTTCGTCATCGTCGGCCTGTTCGTCGTGGTCTGGGCCTGCGCCCTGGCGTACTGGCGCCTGGCCGGTGTCGAACACCGCTGGGGTGCCAGGACCGCCCCACCCGCCGAGCCCAGCTGATCTGTCACCGCTCCCGGTCGGCACCCTGGTGCCGACCGGGCCACGAGCGACAGGGGTGTTGAGGGCCTTCCACCCGCCGGACTTGGACACCGCCACTCGCGGTGATCGCGCTTTGCCCTCACCTGCCTGGTGATGCCGGGCTGAGCGCCCTGCCACCGCAGTCACTCCGCGTGCCGACGCCCGGGTGCGGAGCCGCCGCACCTCAGCGGGGTCACGTATCGGACGGCAGTCACACCGTGCGGCACACGGGCCTCTGTGGGCCGGCCCGTCGCGAAACCCACAGGCCGTCGCCCGCGACCGGCGCGACGGGCCGACGGGCACCGGCGGGCACCCGGCGGGCACCCGGCGGGCACCGGCGGGCACCGGCGGGCACCGGCGGCGGTCAGCGGCAGGCCAGGGGATTCGGCAGGGGCAGATAGCGGGCCTCCGCGCCGTCCGCGCCCGTCCAGCGCAGCAGCAGGTTGGTCTTGCCGGGGAGGGTGGGCGAGGCCAGCAGGGCGGGGATCTCGGGTACGGGATGGCGCGCCAGTTCCGCGCGGGCGGCGGGCCAGGGGTTCCAGCCGGGGTGGCGCTCCGCCAGCAGCGCGGCCACCTCCATCAGGTGGTTGACGACCAGGCTGTACACGAGCCGCTCCCAGCCCGCCTCGCGGGACACGTCCCCGAGGAGCTTCACGCCCTCCGCGTCCCGGAACAGCGCCTGGACGGGCAGGCCCGAGGCGTCCACGGCGACCAGCGTGTTCTGAAGGTGGGCCTCCAGGACGACCCCATGGCCCTCGAACGCCTCCAGGACCGGAGGCACGACCTGACGCAGATACGCCGTCCACCAGGCCGCCGGGTCGGTGAGCCGCTCGAGCGGGCTGCCGTCGAAGCCCTCCACGAGCGCCGCGGCGAGCAGCGGGGTGGCGCCGGGCCTGAGGTGGGGGCGCAGACCGTCGCGGACCAGGACGGCCAACTCCTCGAAGGCGAAGCCGGCCGTGCGGTAGCCGCGGTCGCTCAGCCAGGCCGCCGGGCCCCGGTGTGCCGCGAACGCCGCCATCGCCGCGGCGTCGGTGCAGCGCAGCTTGAGCAGGTCGTGGCGCCACAGCCGGCGGATGTCGTTGGTGATCCGCACGTCCAGGCTGAACTTCAGGAAGTGATCGCCGTCGGACATGTACACCGTACGGATCGCGGCCGTGGGCCACACGGTCCGAGGGGGCCCGTCGAGCCGCACCAGGCGCCCGTCCTCGAACGCCTCGCGGATCTTCGGGCGGCCGCCGACCAGATCGAGCTGCCACGGGTGCGCGGGCAGCACCCGGTATCCGGGCGGGGCGGCGCCCAACGCGTCGAGCCCCGTGGTGTCGCCCTCCTCCACCACCGTGTCCTCCCGTACCCCCAGGAGGGTGAGCGGAAAGCGTGCGTGGGCCTCGGGGGCGTACGGCAGCCAGCTGGCGACGGGACCGCCGCCGCGCGCCTTGGGCGCCGGATGATGGGGATGTCCCGTGATCAGGGACTGCTCGGAGAGCACATAGGGGTCGCCCGGCGGTGTCGCGCGGGCGCGTGCGGCCAGGATCGCGACCACCGCCTCCCGGCTGTCGATCATCTCCCCCGGCAGGTCGGGGTTGGACAGGCCGGTGGCCCGGCGCAGCTCCTCGGCGGTGATCTTGACCAGGTCGGCATGGGTGAGCGGATGCCAGGTGCCGTCGACGTGCACCTCGGGGTCGCGGGGACGCCGCCCACCGCGCACGCGCAGCAGCCGGCCGCCGGCCCGCAGCCGGTGGACGCCCTGCTCTCCCGCGGGCTCCGCCGCCTCCCGAAGCAGACAGTTGAGCAGCGGCGCCGCCGCGTAGGCGTCGGCGAGCTCGGGGACCCCGTCCCTCGGATGCATGCGGTCCACGCGTCCATTCGTTCCGTACGGTGCACTGACGATCAGTATGTCTGTCGTGGTCCGACACCACGAATGCGCCGTGTCCCGAGGAGCCCACCCATGTCCCCTTGCCCCTCCGCCGAGACCGAGCTCGCTTGCGAGCTGGACACCGTACGCCCCGATCTGTCGGCGGCGTACGCGGCCGCGCTCCCCGGTGCCCGGGCCGCCGTCCTGACGCGCCTGTGGCGGGCGCTGGCCCATGAGCCGCTGCCGTGGATCGCCCGCCGGGAGCCGACGCGCGACGGGCTGGTCCTCCATCTGGCGGACGGGCGCCGGCTCCACGGGCCGCCCGTCGATCCGTATGCCACCGCCACGAACGCCACCGAGGTGGTGGTGGACGGGCGCGGGTACGCGCGTGCGGCGGAACTGGTCACGGCCCTCGGTGTGCCGCACGGCGCGGCGTTCGCCGCCGAGCTGGACCACAGCACGGCCTCGTTGGCGCTGTCGCGAGCCGGCCAGCCGCGGGAAGCGCCCGAACCGGTGACGAGCTGGGCGTGGGAACAGCGGGTGGTGGACGGGCACCCGTACCACCCCAGCTGCCGTTCGCGGCCCGGTTTCTCGGTCGCCGAGCAGCTCGCCTACGGCCCCGAGCACCGGCCCCTGGTGCGCCTCGTCCTGGTGCCCGTGGAGGACGGTCTCCTGCGGGGCGAGTGGCCTGCGTGGCTGTGGGACGGCGAGCGCCCGCTGGTGCCGGTGCACCCCTGGCAGGCAGCGCACGTGCTCGGCGGGCCGGTGCAGGACGGTCCGGTGGCGCATCCGCTGATGTCCCTGCGCACCCTGGCGCTGTCCGACGGCGGACCGCATGTGAAGACCGCGGTCAGCGCCCGGCTGACCTCGTCCGTGCGGGACATCTCCCTCTCGTCCGTCGAGACCGCGCTCGTCGTCTCGGGGTTCGTCGAGTCGGTCGCCGGGCGCACCGACGGCCTGCTGAGGATCGCCCGCACCCTGGGGGCGCTCAGCGCCCACTCGCCGGATCTCGCCGCGATGGTGCGCGAGTCGCCCGAGACGTACGCGGACGCCGCGGCGGGCGAGTGGGTGGTCCCCGTGGCCGCGCTCCCGGCCACCGGCCTTGCCGCGTCCCCGGCCTGGCTCACCGCATTCACCCGTCTCGCGCTCACCGTGGGGCTGCGCCTGCTCGACCTGGGTGTGGCGCTGGAGGCACACGGCCAGAACCTGCTGGTGGTGCTGTCGCCCACGGGGGCCCCGCTGCGGCTGGTCTACCGCGACCTGGCCGACATCCGGGTGAGCCCGGCCCGGCTGGCCCGGCACGGCATCAAGATGCCGGAGGTCGCCGACCGGATCGTCACCGACGACGAAACGGCCCTGCGCCGCAAACTGTTCGGCTCGCTCGTCGCGGGCGCGCTGGCCTCCACGGCGGGTACGGGCCCCGCACTTGGGGCGGCGCTGGAGGCCGCCGTACGGGATCTGCCGGCCACGTCCGATCTGGCGGCGCTGCGCGGACCGCTGCCCGCCAAGGCCTTGACCCTGATGCGGATGTCCCCCGAGCGTCCCGGGGACCTGTGGACGAGGCTGCCCAACCCACTCGTTCAAACGCCCGTCCCCTGAGATCAACGAGATCGTTTTGAAGCGCGCCCCCATTGATCAATAAGATCCGCCGATGATCACAAGAAAACGGCTGGCGACGGGCGTCTGCGCCCTGCTCGCCGCCCTGGCGGCCGGGATCGCCCTCCCGGCCGGGGCCGTCGCCGACGAGACGACGGCCCAGGACGCGCCCAAGGTCGATCTGGTCCTCGACGTCAGCGGGTCGATGCGGGCGCGGGACATCGACGGTGGTTCGCGGATGGCCGCGGCGAAGCAGGCCTTCAACGAGGTCCTCGACGCGACGCCGGAGGAGGTGCGGCTCGGCATCCGCACGCTGGGCGCCGGCTACCCGGGCAACGACCGCAAGACGGGCTGCAAGGACACCGCGCAGCTGTACCCGGTGGGGCCGCTGAACCGGACCGACGCCAAGACGGCCGTGGCGACGCTCCAGCCCACCGGCTGGACACCGATCGGCCCGGCCCTGCTGAAGGCGGCGGACGACCTTGACGGCGGCAACGGCACCCGCCGTATCGTCCTCATCACCGACGGCGAGGACACCTGTGCCCCGCTCGACCCGTGCGAGGTGGCCCGGGAGATCGCGGCCAAGGGGATCGGGCTGACCATCGACACGCTGGGCCTGGTGCCCAACTCCAAGATGAGCAAGCAGCTCAGCTGTATCGCCGAGGCGACCGGCGGGACGTACACGTCGGTGGAGCACAAGGAGCAGCTCTCCGACAAGGTGAACCAGCTGGTGGACCGCACGGCGGACAAGGTGGTCACCCCGGTCGCCGTGGACGGCACCGCACAGTGCACGACGGCGCCCCCGCTGAAGTCGGGCCTGTACACGGACCGCGAGGAGTTCGGGCGGCACCGCTTCTACCGTGTGGACGTGAAGCCGGGCCAGGAGCTGCGCGCCTCGGTGAGCGTCTTCGACGACCGGCAGGTGAACCCCGACTACGGGGTGACGCTGCGCGCGGTCACCGTGCACGGACGGGAGATCGTACGCGGTGAGGCGACAGGCTCGGGCCGTACGGACGCCCTGTCGACGGGCCTGCGCTACCCGAAGGCCGGGAGCGACGACGACAGTGCGCCCGCCGAGACGGTGTGCCTCGAGGTCGCCAACTCCTTCTCCCCCGCGGCCGGTGTGAAGACCACGCCCGGCCTTCCGCTGGAGCTGACGGTCGACGTCGTCGACGGTCCCGACCAGGCGAGCGACGTGGCCTCCTTCGGTCTCGGGCGCGGCTGGTGGCTGCTCGGCGCCCTTGTGCTGACCGGCTTCGTCGCGGGTGTGCTGTGGGGCTGGCTGTCGCGCTGGCGCGTCGCTGTCTGGAGGTCCAACTGATGCGTATCGCACAAGCGTTGACCGCGGCGGCTCTGCTGCTGGGCGTCGCCGCCACCCCGGCCGTCGCCGACGCCTCGCCCTCGGCCGGCCCGTCGGGTGACAGTGCCGCGCCCACCTCGGCGGGCACGTCGTTCCGTACGGCGACGGAGATCGAGCAGGGGCAGCAGGCCACGGCGAGCGCCTCCACGGGCGACTATCTGTACTGGCAGTTCCCCGCGGACGCCGGGCAGCGGCCCACCGTGAAGGCGACGGTGAAGCTGCCCTCGGCGTCCCGGAGCGGGGCGCAGACCTGGCAGCTGGACGTCTACGACGGGCTGCGACGCCGCCAGGCGTGCCGGTACGGGACGCAGACGCGCACGGCGGCCCAGGGGGCGGCATCCGTCGAGCTCGCCTGCACGCTGCGCACGGTCCGCGCCTGGTCGGAGACCTGGGCCACCGACCCGCTGCCTGGCACGTACTACATCCGGCTGACCGCCGTGGGACTGGGCACCGCCGACCTCGGGCTGCCGGTGAACGCCGAGGTGCGGGTGGACTCCAAGGACATCGGTGGTTCGGCTGCGGTGGATGGTTCGCTGGGGCAGCCGCTGGTGCCGGGGATCGCGCAGACGTCCTCGGACTCCGCGTCGGACGCGCCCACGCTCTCGTCGCTGAAGCCCGACGCCTCCGCCTGGTGGTCGGACCGCTGGGTGTGGACGGCGGTCGGCGGCGTCCTCGCGGCGCTCGCGGGCATCGGCGGTTACGCGCTGACGCGCGGCTCGGGACGGCCGTCCCGGGTCCCGCCGGGCGTCTGAGCCCTTCTTCCCAGACCAAGGGCGAGGCCCGCCGGCGTCCACTTCCGTTCTGGTGGACGCCGGCGGGCCTCGCCCGTTCAGTCCCCGCGCAGCACCTTGGCGAGTGTGCTGTCCCCCGTGACCGCGACGCGCCCCCGCGCGACCGCCTGATGGAACGTCAAAGAGCCGTCGCCAAGGGCCATGCAGGTCTCCGCGTCCAGGGTCAGCCGGGCGTCGGGCTCCTCGGGGGCGGCCCCGTCGCCGTACACCGGTCCGTCCTCGGCACCGAGCCGCAGATGGAACTCCCCCTCGTCCAGCCGGACGTCGACCAGCCCCTCGCCCGGCAGCGCGCGCAGCAGCGGCAGCGCGAACCAGTGCGCGCGCACGGCGTCCGTGGGGCGGCGTTCCGCCAGCGCGGGCGCGCCCCACTCCCCGAGCGCTTGGATCACCGGCAGCAACTCGCTTCCTCGCGGGGTGAGTTCGTACACGAACGCGGCTCCGGGCGGCGGCAGCCTGCGCCGGGTGGTCAGTCCGTCGCGCTCCATGTCCTTCAGCCGGGACGCCAGGACGTCGGTGCTCACGCCCGGCAGGTCCGCGTGCAGATCGGTGTAGCGACGGGGACCGGCGAGCAGCTCGCGGACGATCAGAAGGGTCCAGCGGTCGCCGACGGCGTCGAGGGCGCGGGCCGTGGAGCAGTACTGGTCGTAGCTTCGGCGAGGTGACATACGACGCAGTGTAGACACGTCGTTGGACTTTCCAAGCCGCCACTTGGTAAAACCAAGCAACAACGGATGGCGGAGGGGAAGCGGCGCATGGAGTTCCGGCAGTCGAGCAAACTCAGCGAGGTCTGTTACGAGATCCGCGGTCCGGTGATCGAGCACGCCAACGCGCTGGAGGAGGCGGGGCACAGCGTGCTGCGCCTGAACACCGGCAACCCCGCGCTCTTCGGCTTCGAGGCACCGGAGGAGATCCTCCAGGACATGATCCGGATGCTGCCGCAGGCGCACGGCTACACGGACGCGCGCGGCATCCTCTCCGCACGCCGCGCCGTGGCCCAGCGCTACCAGGCGAAGGGCCTGGAGGTAGCAGTGGACGACGTCTTCCTCGGCAACGGCGTCTCCGAGCTGGTCTCGATGGCCGTGCAGGCACTGGTGGAGGACGGCGACGAGATCCTCATCCCCGCACCGGACTTCCCCCTCTGGACGGCCGTGACCACCCTCGCGGGCGGCAAGGCCGTGCACTACCTGTGCGACGAACAGGCCGACTGGTACCCGGACCTGGACGACATGGCCTCGAAGATCACGGACCGCACCAAAGCCGTCGTGATCATCAACCCCAACAACCCGACGGGCGCGGTCTACCCGAAGGAGATCGTCGAGGGCATCCTCGGCCTGGCCCGCCGCCACGGACTGATGGTCTTCGCGGACGAGATCTACGACCAGATCCTGTACGACGACGCCGTGCACCACTCGGCCGCCGCCCTCGCCCCTGACCTGCTGGTCCTGACCTTCTGCGGGCTGTCGAAGACCTACCGCGTGGCGGGCTTCCGCTCCGGCTGGCTGGTCGTGACCGGGCCGAGGCAGCATGCGCGCAACTACCTGGAGGGCCTGACGATGCTGGCGTCCATGCGGCTGTGCGCCAACGCCCCCGCCCAGTACGCCATTCAGGCGGCGCTCGGCGGCCGGCAGTCCATCGGCGAGCTGACCGCGCCCGGCGGCCGTCTCCACGAACAGCGCGAAGTGGCCTGGCGGAAGCTCAACGAGATCCCCGGCGTGACCTGTGTGAAGCCCAAGGGCGCGCTCTACGCGTTCCCGCGCCTCGACCCCAAGGTGCACAAGATCCACGACGACGAGCGGTTCGTCCTGGACCTGCTGCTGCGGGAGAAGATCCAGGTAGTCCAGGGCACGGGCTTCAACTGGCCCGCTCCCGACCACTTCCGTATCCTCACGCTGCCCCACGCGGACGACCTGGAGGCGGCCATCGGGCGAATCGGCCGCTTTCTGAGCGGCTACCGCCAGTAGAACGGCTGTCTGGCCCAATCCGTCCTGCGCCCCGCCGCTCGCGTATGACACGGTGCGCTGAGAGGCGGAACGGGAAGGGCGGCAGGGCGTGGGCGACCTCATTCTCGTCCGGCACGGTGAGACCGAGTGGTCGTTGTCCGGGCGTCACACCGGGCGGACCGACGTCCCGCTGACCGAGCACGGCCGGGAACAGGCGCGCAGGCTGGCTCCGCTGATCGCACGGCATCACATCGCTTCGGCGTTCGTCAGCCCGATGCGGCGGGCCCGGGAGACGGCCCGGCTGGCGGGGCTCGGGGGAGCGCGCGTCGACGCGGACCTGTCCGAGTGGGACTACGGCGGGTACGAGGGGGTCACGACCGTCGAGATCCACCGCACGTTTCCGGACTGGTTCCTGTTCACGCACGGCGTCGCGCCCGGCCCCCCGGAGCACCCGGGGGAAAGCCCGGAGGAGGTCGGGGCGCGCGCGGACCGGGTGCTCGCCAAGATCGACGCGGCGCTCGCCGAGGCGGAGGGCGGCGTGGTGGTCGTCTCGCACGGGCACTTCCTGCGGGTGCTGACCGCGCGGCGGCTCGGTCTGCCGGCCTCGGCGGGCGCCCTGTTCCAGCTCTCCACGGGGACGGTGAGCCGGCTGAGCACGGAGCACCGCCGCCCCGTGGTGGCCGGCTGGAATGTCAGACCCGACGCGTACTGTTCCCATGGGTCCCTCTCCGCGGGGGAAGCGGGGCCCTCCGAGGAACGCTGACGGGGGGACGTGAGCACCCGTCCCCTCCCCCGCGGGAAGGAACACGCCGTGACCCGACCGCCGACCGCCGCGCAACGGCGTGTGATCGACGCCGCCGACCCCGGCACGGGGCGGCTGAAGGGGACGGACGCCCAGCTCGCCGCGCTGGTGAAACGGGGGCTGGCCTTCCGGCATCCGCGTCCGCCGCACGACCACTTTCTGACCCCGGCGGGTCACCGCATACGGGAGGCCCCCGCCGAGGAGCTGCCGGCTGCCGCCCAAGCACCCGCCGACTCCGGGGTGTTCGCCGCGCGCGTCGGCGGCGAGGAGTCCCCGGACACCGGACCCGCCCGGGTGCGGGAGGTGCGCGGCGCCTGGCAGGGGCTGCTGGAGCTGCGCCGGATGACCAACCCGGGCGGTGCCACGGACCGCCCGTGCGGCTGGGAGCGGACCCATCTGGTGCGGGCCGCCGCACTGGCCCTGGAGGCGGCCGGGCACCGGCCCGCGACCGGGGACCAGGAGGACGGCTACCGCGTGCGGGCGACCCCGCAGCCGGAGGCGGTCGCCGTGCACCAGCCGGACCTCGCGGCACTGCGTTCCTGTGCGGCCACGCTGGAGAAGGCGGGCTGGCAGGTGAGCGAGCACTCCAAGCCGCGGGCCCGGGAGCGGTATGTGCTGGCATCACCGCGGCGCAGATGAACGGCACACATCGAACTGCCCGGAAACCAGGCGCAGTCGGCCGCCATCACGCTGACGTGCACGCGTACGTCCGATGCTGTCGCCGTGGAGGAGGGACACTGTGGCCGAGCAAGTCGCCGAGCCGATCCGCAGGACGGACGGGATGCTCTCCGCCGAGCTCATGGCGTCGCCCGGTCCTGCGCAGGCACCGGGGCCTGGTGGGGCGCCGTCCGTGTCCTGGCGATCTCCTCCCCCGCCTCCATCGGATGGGTCACGTCCTGGGCGTCCCGGCCGCCCCTGCCGAGGTGGTTGAAGACGAGGTTCAGCAGGACCGCCGCCACGCAGCCCGTCGAGATGCCCGAGTCCAGGACGATCCGGGCCGTCTGCGGGAACGCGTGGTAGAAGTGCGGCGCTGTGATCGGGATGATGCCGACGGCCAGTGAGACGGCCACGATCAGCACGTTGTTGTCCTTCTCCAGCCCCGCCCTCACGAGGGTCTGGATGCCGCTGGCGGCGACGGAGCCGAAGAGGACCACCCCGGCACCGCCCAGCACCGGGCGCGGTACCACCGCGATCAGCGAGGCCGCCACCGGGCACAGACCCATCAGCACCAGGAAGCCGCCTCCCGTGGCGACGACGAAGCGGCTGCGGATGCGGGTCATCGCGACCAGGCCGATGTTCTGGGCGAAGGCGCTGCACATGAACCCGTTGAAGAGGGGGCTGAGGGCCGAGCCGAGGGTGTCGGCGCGCAGGCCCGCGGCGATGGTCCTCTCGTCCGCCGGGCGTTCCACGATCTCGCCGAGCGCGAGCATGTCCGCGGTCGACTCGGTCATCGAGACGACCATCACCACGCACAGCGAGAGGATCGCGGCCAGGTGGAACTGCGGCACGCCGAAGTGGAACGGCGTCGGGAAGCCGATCACGTCCGCGTCCGCGACCGGACGGAAGTCGGTGAGCCCGAAGGGGATCGCGACGAGCGTGCCGGCGATCAGGCCGAGCAGGACGGCGATCTGCTTGACGAAGCCACGGGTGAACCGGCGCAGGAGCAGGACGAGGAGGAGGGTGATGGCCGCGAGGGTGAGCTGCGTCGGCGAACCGTAGTCGGACGCGGCGGGGTCGGGGCCCTGCGCCCAGCCGAAGGCGACGGGCAGCAGGGACACTCCGATGAGGGTGATGACGGTGCCGGTGACGACCGGCGGGAAGAAGCGGACCGCCTTGCAGAAGGCGGGGGCCGCCAGGAAGCCGAGGAGACCCGCGACGATCACCGCGCCGAAGATCACCGGCAGGGCGTCCGACTTGTCGTGCGCGGAGGCGACGACCGCGGTCATGGGGGCCACGCCGGCGAAGGTGACGCCGTTGACGAACGGGAGCCGGGCGCCGATCTTCCAGATGCCGAGTGTCTGAAGGAAGGTGGCCAGGCCCGCGGTGAACAGGCAGGCCCCGGTGAGGAAGGTCAGATCGGTGCCGGTCAGGCCCACGGCCGTGCCGACGATCAGGGGCGGGGCGACGACCCCCGCGTACATGGCGGCCACGTGTTGCAGACCGCTGGTCGCCATTTTGAGGGCGGGGAGTTTCTCGTCGACTGGGTGGGCGGTCACGGCGGCTCCTCCGGTCGGTGGCACGTCGGCTCTGACGTGGGTGTCAAGGAGGTGGTGCGCGGTCGGTCGTGCGGGACCGGGGACGGGGGTCGTTCGTGGGGAACGGAGTCCGCCCCGGGGCGCGCACGTCCCTGCGCGCCCCGGAGACGGTTGCCGTGGCCCCCGCTCGGGTCCACGGCTTCCGGCCGGGAGCCGTCCCTCCCGGCCGGGGCCTTCGGCTGCTCAGCCCTGCGCGGCGATCCGCGCGAGGCGCTGGGCCTCTTCCCGCGTGGAGCGGGCGATGGCGTCCTCGTCGACGTGCAGCAGACGTCCGTTCTCGACCACCGGTTCGCCGTTCACGAGGGAGAGCGTGACCGGGGCCGCCGCGCCGAAGACCAGCGCGGTCACCGGGTCGGCGATCGAGGCGTGGGCCAGTGTGTCGAGCTTCCACAGCACGAGGTCGGCGAGCTTGCCCGGCTCCAGGGAGCCGATCTCCGCCGCACGGCCGAGGACCCGGGCGCCCCCGTAGGTGCCGAGGCGCAGCGCCTGGCGGGCGTTCAGGGCGGCCTCGCGGTGTGCGCCGAGGCGGTTGATCAGGAGGGCGTTGCGCAGTTCGGTGTGGAGTTCGCCGGACTCGTTGGACGCCGTGCCGTCGACACCGAGGCCGACCGGGACGCCGGCGGCGAGCATGTCGGGGACCCGTGCGATGCCCGCGGCCAGGCGGGCGTTGGACGACGGGCAGTGGGCGACCCCCGTCCTCGTACGGGCGAAGGCGGCGATGTCGGAGTCGTTCATGTGGACGCAGTGCGCCATCCACACGTCCTCGCCGAGCCAGCCCGTCGACTCGAAGTAGTCGGTGGGGCCCATGCCGAACAGCTCGTGGCAGAACTTCTCCTCCTCGACCGTCTCCGAGCCATGGGTGTGCAGTCGTACGCCCTTGCGCCGCGCCAGTTCGGCGCCCTGCCTCATGAGTTCGGTCGAGACCGAGAAGGGGGAGCAGGGCGCCACGGCCACCTGGGTCATGGCGTCGAAGGAGGGGTCGTGATGCTCGTCGATGGTGGCCTCGGTGGCGGCCAGCGCGCCTTCGAGGGACTCGACGGCGAAGTCCGGGGGCAGGCCGCCGTCCTTCTCGCTGCGGTCCATGGAGCCGCGGGCGAGGGTGAAGCGGACACCCGTCTCGCGGGCGGCCCGGACGATGGCGCCGGACAGGTCACCGGATCCCTCGGGATAGACGTAGTGGTGGTCCATGGCGCAGGTCACCCCGCCGCGGGCCATCACGGCGAGCGAGCCCTGTGCGGCCGCGCGGACCATCGGCTCGTCGATGCGCGCCCAGGTCGGGTAGAGCGCGACGAGCCAGTCGAAGAGGTTGTGGTCCGTGGCCAGGCCCCGGGTGATCCACTGGTAGAAGTGGTGGTGGGTGTTGACGAGGCCGGGGGTGGCGAGATGCCCGGTCGCGTCGATACGGCGTACGACGTTCTCCAGGCCCTCGGGGGCCCTGCCCGCGCCGACCGCCTCGATGCGGTTGCCGGCGACCACGACGTGCCCCGTGGGGTACTCGGTGTCGTCGGCGTCCACGGTCGCGATCGCACAGTTCTCGACGACGATGCGCTGGGCTGCTGCCATGGTTCGTCCTTTTCGCTCTGTGGAGAGGGCACGGCAGGACCCTGGGAGTTTGAGTGCCGCGGCCGGTGTCGGTCCCGGCCGCGGGTGCCGAAGGAGGAGGGTGCCCCCCGAGGGGCGGGGGCAATCGGTTGCGTCAGAGGTTGGTGAGGTCCACGGGGATTCTCGCCTCGCAGCCGTCCCGCAGCACGGTGGCCTCGATCAGGCCGTACGGACGGTCGGCGGCGAGGTACACGGCTCCCTCGGCGGTGTCGTTCTTCAGCCCGAACGGCTCCAGGTCCACCAGGAAGTGGTGCTTGTTCGGGAGCGAGAAACGGACCTCGTCGATCTCGCCGCGGTGCTCGATGATGCGCGCACCCATCTGGTACAGGGTCTGCTGGAGCGAGAGCGAGTAGGTTTCGGCGAACGCCTGGAGCAGGTGCTTCTTCGTGTCCTCGTAGGACGTCTCCCAGTCCGGCGCCTCCTGGGCGTCGTCGGTCCAGTTGAAGCGCCAACGGCCGGTCACGGACGTGGCCAGGACGCGGTCGTACGTCTCGGGCAGTGTCGTGTACTTGTCCTTGACGTAGCCCCAGAACTCGGAGTCGGTCGAGTTCATCACCGTCAGGTCCTTCAGGCCCGAGACCACCTCCCAGGACGAGCCGTCGTAGGTGATCTGGGTCAGGCGGGTCTCCTGGCCCTTGCGGACGAAGGAGTGCGCGCCCTGTCCCGCGTGCTCGATCCGGTCCCAGGCGTACTGCTCGATCCGGATCCGGGCCCGGTGGATGGGCTCCTGGGAGGTCACGAAGTGGCGGGCGAGGTGGATGCCGAACTGCTCGGCGGACTCGATGCCGTGCTCCTTGGCGAACGCGTACACCGTGTTCTTGGTGGTGTCGGTCGGCAGGACGTTGGCGTTGGAGCCGGAGTAGTGGACCTCGTCCATGTCACCGGAGAGGGAGATGGAGACGTTGAGGTCCTTGATGTGATGGGTGGCGCCGTCCCGCGTGATCTTGACGACCCGGTTCTCGGCCTTGCCGTACTGGTTCTGCCCCAGGATCACGGGGCGGGCGAGGCGGGAATTGTCTGCCATGTAGCTAGCTCCCTCGGTAAACGGAGTAGCCGAACGGGTTGAGCAGCAGCGGTACGTGGTAGTGCTCCCCCGGCACGACGGCGAACGTGACCGTCACCTCCGGGAAGAACACTCCGGTGACACCGCTGTCCCGATTCGCGGGGGCGTCCTGCTGCGCATCGGCTTGCTTCTTCTCGAACCTTTCGAAGTACGCCTCGACGGCGAAGTCGAGCCGTACGTGGGTGGTCCCTTCCGGCGGGGCCGGAAGGTCCTTGCACCGGCCGTCCGCGTCGGTCGCGGAGCCGCCGAGCGCCCGCCAGTCCGCGTCCCGGCCGGGGCGGGCCGAGAGGCGGACGGCGACGCCCTGGGCGGGACGGCCGGCGCTGGTGTCCAGGATGTGCGTGGACACGGAGGCGGTGGTCTCGGTGCTCATGCGCTTACCTCTTCAGGCGGTGTCGAGCAGTCGGGCGAGCCGGATACGGTTGATCTTCCCCAACTCGGTGCGGACGATCTCCCGTTCCTCTTCCGGCGCGTTGCCGATCCGCTCCCTGACCGCGTCGCGCATCTGCTCGCCGGTCTTCCCGGTCGCGCAGATCAGGAAGACGTGCCCGAACTTCTCCTGGTACGCCAGGTTCAGTTCGAGCATCTCCGCCCTGAGCTGCTCGGAGGCGCCGGCCATGCCGCGCTGCTCCCGGGCCGACGCGGGGTCCCCCGGTTTGGGGCGGCCGATCGGCGGGTGCCCGGCCATGGCCTCCTCGAGGTCCGCCGTGGTCAGCTCGGCCATGGCGGCGTCGCCGGCGGCGTAGAGGTCGTCTGCGGTGCGGTAGGGGCGTGCGGCGAGCAGCCGACGGGCCCATGCCGTGGAGGCGCAGGCCTCGTGGAGGGCGGCGAAGGCCACGGGCTCCTCGAGGGCGTTGAACCGGGCGAGACCCGGCGGCGTGGAAGTCGACGTCACGGGTGCCTCCGTGGCCTCGGGGCGGAACGGGTTGCGAACAGCTAACGCCCTCCACCACAGACCGTCAACACTTTGTTGAAAATCCGGAGTAACGAGAGCCGCCGCCCGGTATCCGGGCGGCGGCTCTTCGCACACGGTGCGCGACAAGCGCATCGAGCCTGGTCAGGACTCCTTCTCGCGGTTGAGGTAGTTGTAGACGGTGAAGCGGCTCACGCCCAGAGCGCTCGCGACGGTCTCCACCCCGTGACGCACGGAGAACGCGCCGCGCGCCTCGAGGGTTCGCACGATCTCCTGTTTGGCCTTGCGGTCCAGTTCGGCCAGTGGCCTGCCGCGCTTGCGCTCCATCGCGGCGAGGATGTGATCGAGCGAGTCGGCGAGCTGCGGCAGGCGCACGGCGACGACCTCGGCCCCCTCCCAGGCGAGCACGACATCGTCCGGGCCGGCCTGGTCCGGAGGCAGCATCTCGCCCCCCATGGCGTCGACCAGCGGCTTCACGGCCGCGATGAAGGGCCCCTCCCCCGCCGGGGTCATCTGCCGTCCTCCCCCACCACGTTGACCTGCAACGAGATCCGGGTGGCACCGGCCTCCAGAGACTTGCGCAGCAGCGCGTCGACGGCGGTCAGCACCGTGTCGGCGCGACCCTCCGCGGTGTTGCCGAACGGGCCGACGTCCACGGCGTCCAGTTCGGCCGCCTCGATGACCTCACGGGCGACCAGCGCGTGGGCGGGCGCCTCGTCGAGGTCGAAGGGTTCGGTCGTGAACTCCACTCTCAGTCGCACTGTGCCCCCAAAGCACGGTCGTGACCTGTACTGCCATCCGGATCGCCCATGACGAGGGCACGTCGGGGGCTTCCACCGGGACGGGGCCGCCCCCGTCCACCACGAGGCGACCCTAGCCGACGCACCGTTGCGGCCGCTCCCGTTCCACCCCCTTGACAAGGCAGGCCACACCACGACAGCCTTCCATCAAGCAAAAACTACATTCCGCAATGTGGAATAGAGGCCAGCCGGAAGAAGAACCAGGAGGGAGCGCCACCCGATGGGATTCGCCGACCAGCGCTTCACCGTCAACCTGTCGATCCTCTTCACCGAGCTCCCGCTCCCGGAACGCCCCGCGGCCGCCGCCGCGGCGGGCTTCACCGCGGTCGAGCTGTGGTGGCCCTGGGCCGACTCGCCCACCCCCGCGCGGTCCGAGCTGGACGCCCTGCGGAAGGCGGTCGACGACGCGGGTGTGCGGCTGACGGGACTCAACTTCTACGCCGGACGGCTGCCGGGCCCGGACCGCGGCGCCCTGTCCGTCCCCGGCGAGGAGTCGGAGAGGTTCCGCGCCAACGTCCAGGTGGCCGCGGACTTCGCCGAGGCGCTGGGCTGCACGGCCCTGAACGCCTTGTACGGCAACCGCGTCGACGGCGTGGACCCGGCCGAACAGGACGCGCTGGCCCTGGAGAACCTGGCCCTCGCGGCCCGCGCCGCCGACCGCATCGGCGCGGTCCTCCTCGTCGAGGCGCTGAACGGTCCCGAGTCCCCGCGGTATCCGCTGGTGTCGGCCCCGGCCGCCATCGGGATCGTCGACAAGGTGAACGAGGCGACCGGCCTCGGCAACGCGAAGTTCCTGATGGACCTGTACCACCTGTCCATGAACGGCGAGGACCTGCCCTCGGTGATCGAGCGGTACACGCCGAAGACCGGTCACGTCCAGATCGCCGACGACCCGGGCCGCGGGGCCCCGGGAACGGGTTCGCTCCCGCTGGCGGACCTCCTCGACCGGCTCGCGAAGGCGGGTTACGAGGGGTGGATCGGACTGGAGTACAAGCCGGGCGACCGGACCGGCGCGGACACCTTCGCGTGGCTTCCGCCGACAGCCCGCGCCGCCCGCTGAGCCCGGCCCGCAGACGCAGCAGAGCAGTCAGAGAGGCACCCTCATGAGCAGCACGCCCACGGACACCTCCCACCCGGCCCGCCCGGCGGTCGCCTGGATAGGTCTCGGCATCATGGGCTCCCCCATGTCGGAGAACCTGATCAAGGCGGGGTACGACGTCACCGGGTACACCCTGGAGCCGGAGAAGCTGGACCGCCTGACCGCCGCCGGCGGCACCGCGGCCTCCTCGGTCGCCGAGGCCGTACGGAACGCCGACGTGATCGTCACCATGGTGCCGGCGTCTCCCCAGGTCGAGGCGATCGCCTACGGCCCGGACGGCATCCTGGAGAACGCGAGGCCCGGGGCCCTGCTGATCGACATGTCGTCGATCACTCCGAGGACCTCGATCGACCTGGCCGCGAACGCCGCGCGGAAGGGCATCCGCGTCCTGGACGCGCCGGTGTCGGGCGGTGAGGCCGGCGCCGTCGAGGCCGTGCTGTCCATCATGGTCGGCGGCGAGCAGGCCGACTTCGAGGCGGCGAGGCCGCTCTTCGAAGCGCTGGGCAAGACCATCGTGCTGTGCGGCCCGCACGGGTCGGGTCAGACCGTGAAGGCCGCGAACCAGCTCATCGTCGCGGTGAACATCCAGGCGTGCGCCGAGGCCGTGGTCTTCCTGGAGCGGTCCGGGGTGGATCTGAAGGCGGCCCTGGAGGTGCTGGGCGGCGGTCTGGCGGGCTCCACCGTCCTTGCCCGCAAGAAGGACAACTTCCTGAACCGCGACTTCACGCCGGGCTTCCGCATCGACCTGCACCACAAGGACATGGGCATCGTCACGGACGCCGCCCGCACCGTGGGCGCCGCGCTGCCCGTGGGTGCCGTGGTGGCCCAACTGGTCGCGTCCCTGCGCGCGCAGGGTGACGGCGGCCTGGACCACTCCGCCCTGCTGAGGGGTGTGGAACGCCTCTCGGGCACACGGGTCTGAGCCCTCTGCCCCCAGACCTCCGGGTGGCGTCGGCGCCGACACCAGTCCTGTCGCGCCCGGGCGCCGGCGCCACCCGGAACCCTTTGTGCCGATCAGAATCTCCAAGCCGTGCCCGGTAGCTGACGACCAGTCGGACCCGGGCACACGGCCCGCCGCCGGGCGACCCTGACAAAGGGTGGCCGTTCGGCACGGCGGGCCCGGCGAGGACCGCGGCGGAATCCCCCTGTTCCGGCGAAGCCGAGAACTCGGGGAGTGCGAGCCAGTGCGGTGGTGAAGGTCCCGGACGTCCCTTCCAGACCTGAGGGAAGAGCGAACCGGAACCGTCGCATCCGCCGCGGTCCCGCCACGACATGAACTCCGTCCGGCGGCGCGAACGTCCCGTCGCGCCCGGCCTCGCGCCGCCGGACGGCCACCACCCAGACCCGGAGCGCCGGACGGGGAACGGCCGCGTCCGGCCTCTTCGTGCGTCCGGCGTGCAGATCGGGCCCGGGGGAAGGAGGCTGAAGACATGGAACAGTCAATCCAGCATCCGCACATCGTGGTGCACGCCCCGGCCCTGGACGGATCCCGGCGGGTCACCGAGGGCGATGTGACCCTCGGGCTCGCCAGCCACCTCGACGACGTCGTCGAGATCCTGCGCCTGGCCGACCTGGACCGGATCGAGGTCGAGGAGAGCGACCTCATCGAGTGGCAGGGCGGCGGGCCCGACGAGTGGCCGGGCCTGTCGGAGCACGACATCGAAGAGATCGAGTAGGCCGCCTACACAGACATGCGTAGGCGCCCTACGTAACCCTCAAGTCAACCTCTGAACACCGGCCGCAAGGCTTCAACTCCCCTGCTCTGCGGGCCCATTATCGACACACGGGGCCCGCCGGCACGGGGGCGGCGGACCCCACCGGAGGGGTCGGGACGGCGCATCCGCGCCGACCGGGCACGACGCGGACGACGGGGGCGTCCCGGCGTGCCGGACCTCTCCGGGGCAGAAAAGAGCGCGAGGGGCGGCCCGTCTCAGGGCCGCCCCTCGCCGCTGTGTGCGTCAGACCTTCGGCGTCCCGGTCGCCGTCGGCACGCGCTCCGCCGCGACGTCCTCGACCCTTCCGGCTCGCGCTCCCGTTTGTTCGGAGCTCTTGGTGCAAGGACCCCTTACGGAGGTGGGCGCCGTCGCCCGCGGCGAAGCCCCCGCGCAGTCCCCAGGAGCGCGGTGGCCGTCGCCACCGCGACCAGGGCGAGCAGCCAGTTGCGCGGGTAGTCCAGCGGCAGGACCGAGGAGTTGGCCGGCCGGCCCGGGCGCAGCAGCACCGGCAGGGCGACCGCTGTCAGGGCACCCGCGACCAGCAGTGCACCGCGGACCGGCCCGCGCACACCGCCGCGGACCAGCACCAGCCCGACGAGCAGCACCAGTGGCGCGATCAGCGCGTCGTGCAGTACCAGGGCCGCGGACAGCCACAACAGCACCCCCGTCAGATGCGCCACGCCCAGCAGCAGTGACCCTCCCACGCCCATGAGCGCCAGACCCGCCGCGCCCGCCAGCAGGCGCATCGCGCTCACCCTCATGACAGCACCTCCAGTCGGCCGACCCACTTGGTCTGCAACACGCCGGGCCGGTTCGGTGCGATGAGGCGCGCGGGGTAGCCGTGGTCGGGGGAGAGTTCCCGACCGTTCAGACGCAGGGCGAGCAGGGTCAGCGGGTCACGGGCGTGCTCATGCCCCATCTCGGAGACCCGGTATCCGCCCCGTGTCTGGAGGGACACCGCCCGTACGCGGGCGTGCGGCGGGGCGCCCGCGAGCTCCAGGAGGTCCCTGACGCGCACGCCCGTCCAGTGCGCCGACTTGCTCCATCCCTCCACGCAGGCGATCGGCAGTTCCACCTCGTGTTGTGGCAGGCCGCGCAGCTCATCCAGCGTCAGGGTGTACGGCCGCGGCCCGGCGACCGTCAGGCGGTAGCGCTCGGCCGGAATCAGCCCGACTCCGGCCGCAGCAGCCGTGCGGTTGACCGGCAGGCCCTGCGGGCCGTGGTCCGGATGGCGGGGTGCGAGCAGGATGAGGTCCTTCAGTGGGGTGAAGGACTGGCCCACGGTGGTCACGGTGACCGTACCCACCGCCGCTGCCACCGCGGCCAGCAGCGAACGCCGGTCGGGCCCGTCCTCCTCGGGCAGGGCCAGGGTGCCCGGCGACCGTCGACTCCAGTGGGCCCGGATCTCGGGGGCCTTGACCGCGATGTGCAGCGTGAGCGATCCGGCCACCAGCCAGGCCACGGCGTAGTGCACCGGCACGAAGGAGAACGGCCACGGATACCACTGCGCGGTGTTCAGCAGGCCTGTTGCCAACTCGAAGACGGCCGCCGCCACCAGCACGGCCACCGACAGCCGCTCCAGCGCGTGCCGCACCGACCGCACCGGCGGCCAGGCGAACAGCCGCGGGTACACCGTCCACAACTTGGCCAGCAGCAGGGGAACCGCCGCGATACCGGAGGCGACGTGCAGCCCCTGGGTGAGCCGGTAGCCCGACACCGGGCGGCTCGGCAGGTCGTCGGCCGCCCAGGCCGGCGGATGCTGCAGCACATGGCTGATCAGACCGGTGACGAAGCACACCGCGAAGGCGAGGCCGAGCCACCGCCCGATCGACGTCGCGGTGCGGGCGTCGTGCAACCTGCCTTGGAACACCGGTGGAAGCAAGCGCGATCTCATGCTTCCCATCACAGCGGCCGCAAGGCCGCCGCGGAACGCCCGAGCCCCTTACGGAACAGGGACGTCCGCGAGCGGCGGGCCTGCCCCACGCCCCCTCCGCCGGCACGGGTCCGGCACGAGTCCGGCACGGGTCCGGCGGCGGATGCGGGGCGGGGTCGCCCTAGCGGACCCCCATGACCTGCGCGTGTGTCGGATCGTTGCGCCGATTCCCTCGCAGCCGCTAATCGTTCTCCTCGAACTCGACCACGGCGCTGATGTCGTTGGTGACCGACATGGCGATGTTGGTGACGCGCTCCAGGATCACCTCGACGACGACCGGCACCCGGTACTCGGCGGCGAGCTTCGCGGCCTGCTCGAAGGCGGCGCCCAGCTCGGCGGGCTCGGTCACCCGGATCGCCTTGCAGCCGAGGCCCTCGGCGACCTTGACGTGGTCCACGCCGTAGACGCCCAGCTCGGGCGAGTTGATGTTCTCGAACTCCAGGTTGACCTGGAAGTCGATGGCGAATGCCCGCTGTGCCTGGCGGATCAGGCCGAGATAGGCGTTGTTCACCAGGACGTGGACGTACGGGATCCGGTGCTGCGCGCCGACGGCCAGCTCCTCGATCATGAACTGGAAGTCGTAGTCGCCGGAGAGGGCGACGACGGACGCCTCCGGGTCGGCCGTGGCGACGCCCAGCGCGGCCGGGATGGTCCAGCCGAGCGGGCCGGCCTGACCGCAGTTGATCCAGTGGCGGGGCCGGAAGACGTGCAGCAACTGGGCGCCGGCGATCTGGGAGAGACCGATGGTGGAGACATACCGGGTCTCGGGTCCGAAGGCCTTGTTCATCTCCTCGTAGACCCGCTGCGGCTTGATCGGGATGTCGTCGAAGTGTGTACGGCGCTCGAGGCGGGCCTTTCTCTCCTGAGCGGCGGCCGCCCAGTCGCCTCGGCCGGGCAGCCGTCCGGCCGCCTTCAACTCCTGTGCGACGTCGACGAACAGCTCGAGCGCCGCCTTGGCGTCGGAGGTGATGCCGTAGTCCGGGGCGAAGATCCTGCCGATCTGGGTGGGCTCGATGTCGACGTGGACGAACGTGCGGCCCGCCGTGTAGACGTCGAGCCTGCCGGTGTGCCGATTGGCCCAGCGGTTGCCGATGCCGAGGACGAAGTCGGACTCCAGGTACGTCGCGTTGCCGTATCGGTGCGAGGTCTGCAGGCCCACCATGCCGGCGTTCAGCTCGTGGTCGTCCGGGATGGCGCCCCAGCCCATCAGGGTCGGCACCACCGGAATGCCCGTCAGCTCGGCGAATTCCAGGAGGAGTTCGGCGGCGTCGGCGGTGATGACTCCGCCACCGGCGACGATCAGCGGGCGTTCGGAGGCGTTGAGGAGTGCCATCGCCTTCTCGATCTGGGCCCGGGTGGCGGCGGGCTTGTAGACGGGAAGCGGCTCGTATGTCTCGGGGTCGAACTCGATCTCGGTGAGCTGGACGTCGACGGGCAGGTCGATGAGGACGGGCCCGGGCCGGCCGGAGCGCATGAGATGGAAGGCCTTCTGGAAGACGCCCGGCACCTGGGCGGCCTCCAGGACGGTGACGGCCATCTTCGTGACCGGCCTCGCGATGGAGGCGATGTCGACGGCCTGGAAGTCCTCCTTGTGGATCACCGCGGTCGGGGCCTGCCCGGTGATACAGAGGATCGGAATCGAGTCACCGGTCGCCGAGTAGAGCCCGGTGATCATGTCAGTGCCGGCCGGACCCGAAGTGCCGATGCACACACCGATGGCGCCGGGACGGGCCCGGGTGTAGCCCTCCGCCATATGGGAGGCGCCTTCGACATGGCGGGCGAGGGTGTGGTGGATCCCGCCGGAGGCCTTCAGGGCCGCGTAGAAGGGGTTGATCGCCGCACCCGGGACCCCGAACGCGTGGCTGACGCCCTCACGCCTGAGGATCTCGACTGCCGTGCGGGCAGCGGTCATACGAGCCATGGAGTACTCCTGCTTCGGCTGTCGGACTCGCGCTCCCGTCGCGCCCCGCGGTGAGCACTTCTCTTCCTTGCTTTCCGTCTATTCCGCATCACGGAAAATAACTTCTGTTATCTGGAAGCAATCTAGGTGGCTCGATGCGGGCCGTCAAGAGAGGGCGGCGGGGCCGTGCGGTGCGCGAAGCCGGGGACAAGCGCGGGCCGACGGGAGCAGGATGGGACCGCGGTCCCGACGCGAGGGGTGGAGGGGATCATGTCCGAGAGCGTCCTCGTGCGCTGTCCGGTCTGCCGGCGCGAGCATCTCTACGCGGCGCCGCGCTATCCCTGCGTGTGCGGCGCCCCCGTCGCCGCACCCCTGGACCGTCTCGGCGAACCCTCCGTCGTCACCCACCGCACCTGGGCCGACGACTGGATCACGGTCCGCTGCGGTACGTGCGAGCGCGAGGACGAGTGGCCGCACCCGGAACTGGGCTGCACGTGCGGGACGATCCTCCGTGTCCCGGTGGACGGGGTGCGGCCACAGCCGGGCCCCGGGTCACCGCAGGACCCGGGCGAGACTCCGGGCGGCGGCCGGAAGCCGTCCCGTACCGCGTTCCAGCCCGTGGCCATACGCTCCGCGCGCGACGCCGTCACCGCAGCCGCCCTCTATCTGCGCTGGCTCGGCTACCTCGACATACGACGCGCCGACCAGCGGCAGCCCAGCGGGATCGGGCTCGCCGCACGCGGGATCCTCGCGCAGGTGGACCCGACGGTGCAGCCGGCCACGCTGCGGGACGTGGAGTGCCTGTGGCTCACCGCCATGTCGGAGTCCGCCCGCTGTGTCTACTTCTCGCTCGCGGGCTATGCGGACGACGCCCGTTCCGTCGCCGACCGGCTCGGCGTCCCCCTGTTCGTCCTCGACCTCACCGGGGAGCCCCAGCCGGTGAACAGCCTCGCCGACGAACTGGCCGCAGGCCGAGCCTGACCCCTTCCCCCTTCCCTCCCGCGGCGGGTGCGCGTTACCTACGCCCCGTCCGCGTAGGTCTCCCGCAGCTCCACCTTGCGCACCTTCCCCGAGACGGTCATCGGGAAGGAGTCGAGAATCCGCAGCCGGCTCGGGACCTTGTAGTGCGCGAGCCGCTCCGCGCAGAAGACCCGGACCTCCTCGAGCGTCGGCGGATCGGCCGGGTCGCGCGGGATCACACAGGCGAGGACCTCCTCGCCGTAGCGCTCGTGGGGGATGCCGACCACCTGGACGTCGGCGATCTTCGGGTGCGCGTACAGGAACTCCTCGACCTCCCGCGGGTAGATGTTCTCGCCACCGCGGATGATCATGTCCTTGATGCGGCCGACGATCTCGACATAGCCGTCGTCGCGCATCCTCGCCAGGTCGCCGGTGTGCATCCAGCGGCCGGAGTCGACGGCCTCCGCGGTCTTCCCCGGCTCGTTCCAGTAACCGAGCATCACGCCGTAG
Source organism: Streptomyces sp. NPDC047079 (assembly GCF_040643755.1). NCBI lineage: Bacteria > Bacillati > Actinomycetota > Actinomycetes > Kitasatosporales > Streptomycetaceae > Streptomyces > Streptomyces sp. NPDC047079. The sequence continues at coordinate 100,912 of NZ_JBEYUZ010000016.1, read as the reverse complement.
CCGCGGGTGCACAGCTCACCGGCCGCACCACGCGGCAGGGTCACGCCGGACGCCGGGTCGACGACCTTCACCTCGATGTGCGGCAGGACCCGGCCCACGGTTCCGGTGCGATGCTCCAGGTCGTCGTCCATCCGCGTCTGGAGCGACACCGGAGAGGTCTCGGTCATGCCGTAGCAGATGGACACCTCCTCCATGTGCATCTCGGCGACCACCCGTTTCATCACCTCGACGGGACACGGCGAGCCCGCCATGATGCCGGTCCTCAGGGACGACAGGTCGAACGTCGCGAAGTCGGGGAGGTTCAGCTCGGCGATGAACATCGTGGGCACGCCGTACAGAGAGGTGCAGCGTTCCCGCTGCACCGCCTCCAGGGTCGCCCTCGGGTCGAAGGACGGCGCCGGGATCACGATGCAGGCGCCGTGCGAGGTGGCTCCCAGGTTCCCCATGACCATGCCGAAGCAGTGGTAGAACGGCACGGGCAGACACACCCGGTCCTGCTCCGTGTAGCCGATCGTACGGCCCACCCAGTAGCCGTTGTTGAGGATGTTGTGGTGGGAGAGCGTGGCCCCCTTGGGGAAACCGGTGGTGCCCGAGGTGTACTGGATGTTGACCGGGTCGTCACAGCTCAACTCGGCGGCCGCGGCGGCCAGTCGCGTGTGTGGCACCGAGGCCCCGCCCGCGGTGAGCGCCTCCCAGCCGGGGTCGCCGATGTAGACGGTCTCACGCAACTCGGGGCAGTCGCCGCGGACCTGTTCCACCAGGGCGCGGTAGTCGCTCGTCCGGTGGGCGAGGGAGGCGACCAGGAGCGAGACCCCGGACTGTTTGAGCACGTACGCCAGCTCGTGGGCGCGGTAGGCGGGGTTGATGTTCACCATGATCGCGCCGATGCGGGCGGTGGCGTACTGGATCAGCACCCACTCGGGGCAGTTGACCGCCCAGATGCCGACCCGGTCGCCCTTGCGCACGTCCTTGGCGAGCAGCCCGAGGGCCACCTCGTCGACGGCGGCGCCGAACTCGGCGTAGGTCCATCGACGTCCGGAGGCCACGTCCACGAGGGCGTCGCGTTCGGGGTGCGCGGCGATCGCCCGGTCGAGATTGGCGCCGATGGTGTCGCCGAGCAGCGGCGTGGTGCTGGTCCCGTGTGTGTACGACAGTGCGGTCACCGGAAGTCCTCCTCGCGGTACTCGCTCCCCGACCCGGCGGCCGTGGCCTCGCGCAGTTCGACGCGGCGGATCTTGCCGGAGACGGTCTTGGGCAGGTCGCCGAACTCCAGGCGCCGGATGCGCTTGTAGGGGGCGAGGACCCCCCGGGAGTGTTCGAAGAGGACCTTGGCGGTGTCCGGCCCGGGCTCCCAGCCCGCGGCGAGCACGATGTACGCCTTGGGGACGGCCAGGCGCAGCTCGTCCGGCGCGGGCACCACGGCGGCCTCGGCCACCGCCTCGTGCTCCAGGAGCGCGCTCTCCAGCTCGAAGGGGGAGATCTTGTAGTCGGAGGCCTTGAAGACATCGTCGGCCCGCCCGACATAGGTGATATACCCGTCTTCGTCCCGTGAACCGATGTCCCCCGTGCGGTAGTAGCCGCCCGCCATGACGTCCGCGGTGCGGTCGGCATCGCCGTGGTAGCCGGTCATCAGACCGACGGGCCGGGCGGACAGGTCCAGGGCGATCTCGCCCTCCGTCGCCCCCGGTGCCCCGGTCACCGGATCCAGCAGTTCGATGCGGAAGCCGGGGCTCGGGCGGCCCATCGAACCCGTCTTCATGGGCTGGCCGGGGCTGTTGGAGACCTGTACGGCCGTCTCGGTCTGTCCGAACCCGTCCCGGACGGTCACGCCCCAGGCCCGCCGCACCTGCTCGATGACCTCGGGGTTGAGCGGCTCGCCGGCGGCGACCGCCTCGCGCGGCGGGGTGCGCAGCTGGGTGAGGTCCGCCTGGATGAGCATGCGCCACACCGTCGGCGGGGCGCAGAAGGTGGTCACGCCGGCCCGGTGCATCTCGGCCATCAGCCGGGCCGCGTCGAAGCGCGCGTAGTTGTGGAGGAACACGGTCGCCTCCGCGTTCCACGGCGCGAACAGGTTCGACCAGGCGTGCTTGGCCCAGCCCGGGGAGGAGATGTTGAGGTGGACGTCCCCCGGCTTGAGGCCGATCCAGTACATGGTCGCCAGATGGCCGATGGGGTACGAGACATGGGTGTGTTCCACCAGCTTGGCACGTGCGGTGGTGCCCGAGGTGAAGTACAGCATCAGCGGGTCGTCGGCCGGCGTGGGGCCGTCGGGCACGAAGAGCGCGGGGGCGTCGTGCAGGTCCTCGAACGGCTGCCAGCCCGCGCCCGCGCCGCCGACCGCGATGCGGGTGTAGTCGCCGGGCACCTCGTCGAACTTGCCGGTGTCCTCGGCGCGTGCGATCACGTGCCGGACCCGGCCGCGGTCGACCCGGTCGCGCAGGTCGGCGGGGCCGAGCAGCGGGGTGGCCGGGATGACCACGGCGCGCAGCTTCATCGCGGCCAGTGCCGTCACCCACAGCTCGGCCTGGTTGCCGAGCATGACGAGGACGCGGTCCTCGGCGCGGACGCCGCGCCCGCGCAGCCAGTTCGCGGCCTGGTCGGAGCGTACGGACAGCTCGGCGAAGGACAGCCGGGTCTCGCGGCCGTCCTCCTCGACGATGTGCAGCGCGGTGCGGCCGTTGCCCTCGGCGATGACGTCGAACCAGTCGAGCGCCCAGTTGAAGTGCGCCGGACGCGGCCAGTGGAAGCCCGCGTACGCCGTGGCGTAGTCCTCCCGGTGCGCGAGCAGGAAGTCCCGCGCGGTCCGGAACGCGTCCGTCGGATCGGTGTTCGCCGTCACGTGTCCTCCTTATTGCCGGGCAGCCACCTAACATCGTGTAATCCGTGATGCAGGTCTCACCACCCCCGAACGGGGGTGCGCCGCGACGAAGGGGCGGGCACGTGGCAGCTGACGCAGCCGAGGCGGTGGAGGTACGCGGCGCGCTGGTGCGGCTGCGGCGTGCCACGGGACTGCCGGTCGCCTTCGGCGGTCTGGTGGAGTCCGGGCGTCCGCAGATCCGCATCAGCGAACTGAGCGGCCACGAGACGACGGCGCTCAGCGCGCTCGCCGTCGTCTCCGGCAGCGGCCTGGGCGGCAAGGTGGTCGCGCTGGCCCGGCCGTGCGCGGTGACCGACTACTCGGTCTCGAGGCAGATCAGCCATGAGTACGACGGCGCGGTGGCGGCGGAGGGCCTGCGGTCCGTGGTCGCGGTGCCGGTCGTCGTACGGCGCAGGGTGCGCGGTGTGCTCTACGGTGCCCTGCGGACGGCCCAGCCACTGGGTGACCGCACGCTGAGCGCGGCCGTGGCCGCGGCGCGCGACGTGGAGCAGGCGTTGGTCGCGCGGGACGAGGCGCGGGCCATGCTGGCGGCCGCCCGGGAACCCGCGGGGCCGTCCGGTGCGGCCTGGGAGCGGGTCCGCGAGGCGCACGGCATGCTGCGGTCGCTGGCCCAGCGGGTCGAGGACCCGGCGCTGCGGGCGGAACTGCTCGATGCGTGCGGGCGTCTCGCGGGCGCGGCGTCCTCCGTTCCCGCGGCGGCGACCGAGGGACTGTCGCCGCGGGAGGTGGACGTCCTGTCGTGCGTGGCGGTCGGCTCCACCAACGCGGCGGCAGCGGAGCGGCTGGGGCTGCGCCCGGAGACCGTGAAGGGGTATCTGCGGTCGGCCATGCGGAAGTTGGGCGCGCACACGCGATGGGAGGCGGTGGTCGCCGCGCGGCGTGCCGGGGTGTTGCCCTAGGGGGTTTCGTTTGGACGGCACACCAGCGCCAAGAAGGGGCCTGAGCGGTGTCGACCGCCTTCTGTCAGGCTCTGCGCGGGTTCCCGGCGTATTGCCACGCACCCGCCCATTTTGCGAACCCCCGTGACGGCGGGTTCCCATTCATTCGGCGCTGCGGTGAATTCCCTTGTGCCGTCGCCTTGTCATTTGCCTCACCTCGCCGTCTGTCCGAAATTCAAAGGCTCGTTGCCTAATATTGGCCAGGACACGACACACGAGGGGAGCGGTGACCGTGCGACGGGACTTCAAGGAGCCTGCCAGACCCCGCCCCGACCTGGTCATCGGCCGGGAGGAGCTGTTCGCGGGAGCGCGCGAGCAACTTGCCGGTGGGGGAAGTGTGCTGGTGCACGGTCCGGCCGGAATAGGAAAGTCCACCGTCCTGCGCTCGCTGGCCGCGGATTACGGCGAGGCGGTGCGCACCGTGTTGCGCTGCTCGGCGACCGAGTCCGAATCCCATCTGCCCTTCCTGGCCCTCGCGGACCTGCTGGGCCTCGTCGTGGACGAGGTCGCCGACCGGCTGCCCGCGCCACAGCGCACCGCGCTGGAGTCCGCGCTCACCGGCCGTGGCGAATCCACTCTGCAACGGGACGGTCTCGCGCTGCGGCTCGCGGTGCTGTCCACCCTGCGCACACTCGCGGCCCGGGGGCCCGTGCTGATCGTCGCAGACGACTTGCAGTGGCTGGACCCGGCCAGTGCCGAACTTCTCGGCTTCGCCGCTCGGCGCCTCGGCGGCACGCCCGTGCAGATGCTGTGCGCGGTGCGCACGCACACCGAGCCGCAGGGGCAGGAGCACGACCGCTATCTGAGCGCGGCCCCGCCTGACACGCTGGCGGTCCGGGTCGGCCCGCTCCCCCTCACCCAGGTCGCCGAACTGCTCGACCACCGCGGCTACACGGGCCTGTCCCGCTCCACCGTCCGGCACATCCACCGCACCAGCGGCGGGAACCCGCTGTTCGCGCTGGAGCTCGGCCGCGCCCTGTTCGAGAGCACGACAGCACCGAGTCCCGGTGAGCCGCTGCCGGTGCCGACCTCGCTGCGCGCGCTGGTGCTCAACCGGCTGGAGGCACTGTCCGCGGAAGCCCGCCGCACCCTGCTCGTGGCCAGCGCCGGGGCACGGCCCACACTGACCCTGCTGCGCGCCGCGGGACGGCAGAACGCGGAGGCGGAGACCGCGCAGGCCGCCGCGCTCGGGCTGCTGGTGACGGAGCGGGACGCGCCGGGCGTACGGTTCGCCCATCCGCTGATATCGGCCGCGCTGTACGCGCAGGCGAGCGCGCAGGAGCGACGGGCCGCGCACGCGGCCCTGTCGACGGCGGCGTCCGATCCGATCGAGCGGGCCCGGCACCTCGCGCTCGCGAGCACCGGCACCGACCCCGGGGTGGCCGGGCGGCTCGCCGAGGCCGCGGCCGCCGCCCGGGACCGGGGCGCGCCGTCGGTGGCGGCCGAGCTCGGGCTGCTCGCGGCCCGGCACACACCGGCGGGCGCGGTGCCGGGCGCGGACGAACGGCGGTTGCAGGCCGCCGAGGACGCGTTGACGGCGGGTGAGACGGACTTCGCGCGGGACATCGCCGACGAGGTGCTGTCGCAGACGACCGAACCGGCGGACCGGGTGCGGGCGTGGATGGTCGTGATCGACGCCGCCGGGCACGCTATGGCCGAGGTCGACGCGGTCTTCCCGCAGGCGCTCTCGGACGCGGACGACGACCCGCGGCTGCTCACCCTCGTGCACTACCAGCTCGCCTGGCGGGCCCTGCTCGTGGAGGGCGACTTCGACCGGGCCCGGGAGGAGGGCGCGCTCGCTGCGGATCTGGCGGCGCGGGCCGGTGACCGGCGCAACGAGCTGCTGGCGCTGGCCTTCCAGGCGCAGGCCGAGACGCTGATGGGGCATCCGGACGCGCCCGCCACCATCAAGCGGGCACTGAAGGAGCCGCAGGACCCCCGTGTGGCGTGCGATCACAACGGCGCGGGTTCCGCGCGGTTCCGCTGGCTGATCATGAGCGATCAGCTGGTCGAGGCGCGCAAGACGATCAGTGGTCTGCTGCGCGAGGTGCGGCGGCGCGGGATGGTCGAGGCCGAGGTGCACTTCCTGCGCGGACTCGCGGAGACCGAACTGCGGTCAGGGCACTGCGGCCGGGCCCTCGACCTGGCGCGCGAGAGCCTGCGGCTGGCCCGTGACACGGGCATCGGAGAGGCGGCGAGCGCCATGCTCACCTCACTCGCGGAGGCCGCGGGCGGCGAGGTGGAGCGGGCTCTGACGCTGGCCCGGGAGGCGGTGGGACGCGCCGAGGAAGACGGCGACGTGCTGTATCTGTCGCGGGCACTGGCCGCCCTGGGGCATGCCCAGCTGGTGGCCGGGGACGCGGCCGGGACGGTGGGATCGCTGCGCCGGGTCCGGGAGCTGGAGGAGGGGCTCGGGGTCACCGATCCGGCCCGGGGCCGCTGGCACGGCGACCTCGCCGAGGCGCTGGTGCGCATCGGGGAACCGGCCGAGGCGCAGGACGTCATCGACGCGACCCGCGCCCATGCCCTGCGCCTCGGGCGGGAGAGCGTGCTGGCGGTGCTGGACCGGGCCGAGGCGCTGGTGCGCTCCTCGCGCGGGGAGACCGCGGCGGCGGAACGGCAGTTGACGTCGGCTCAGGACCGTCTGGCGAGACTGGGGTACGGGCTGGAGGAGGCGCGGGCCGCGTACGCGCTGGCGGGTCTGCGCACCCAGAAGCCCGGGCCCACCCCGTACGACGAGGCGGCCCGGCTCTTCCGGCGCTGCCGCGCGATGCCGTGGCTGCGCCAGGTGGAGACGGCCACGGTCACGGGAGCCGCCCAGCCACGCCTGGCCGCGGCGGCCCTGGACACCCTGGCCGCGACGGAACGGCAGGTCGCCGCGCTGGTCATGGAGGGAGCGACCAACCGCGAGATCGCGGCCCGTCTGTTCGTCAGCGTGAAGACCGTGGAGGCGACCCTCACCCGGGTGTACCGCAAGCTGGGCATCCGGTCACGGGTGGACATCGTGCGGCTGGCGGCCGGGCACCGCTGAAGCCTGACCGGATTCGGCCGACTTGCCGAGGCACCGGTTTACGCGCGCAGACCGAGGGTTTTCCCTGCCCAACTCCCTTAGGGGGTTCCCTCATTGGGGCGGGACCGGGTCGACTTCTAGCGTAAGGGCGTGCCGCTCGCCGGGCACACCGGGGTCGGTCCCCACTCCGCTCGACGTCCACTCGAACGGGAAGGCCGGCGCCGACGTGCATCACCCCACTCGCGCGACCCCCCACCGGCAACCCCTTGAGGAGACTCATGTTCGGGCTCAACCGCGCAAGAAAGTCCGTCGCCGCCGCCCTCGCGACCGCCGCCGCCACCACGACCGCGCTGCTCGGCGCCACCACCGCCGTCGCCGCGCCCCAGCCGATCGTCGGCGGCACGACGACCACGACGACCGCGTACCCGTTCATGATGCAGATCACGGACGCGTCCGGTGGCCAGTTCTGCGGCGGCACCCTGGTCGCGGCCAGGAAGGTCGTCACCGCGGCGCACTGCATGGTCGGGGAGACCCCGAGCAGCGTCCGCGTGGTCGGCGGCCGCACCTACCTCAACGGCACCAACGGCACGGTCAGCAAAGTCAGCAAGATATGGGTCAACCCGAGCTACACGGACGCCACCAACGGCGACGACGTGGCCGTACTGACGCTGTCGACGTCGATGCCGTACACGACGGCCTCCTACGTCACGTCCTCCCAGACGGGCGTGTACGCGGCCGGCACCACCGCTCGGATCGTCGGCTGGGGCACCACCTCCGAGAACGGCAGCTCCTCCAACCAGCTGCGCACCGCCACCGTTCCGGTCGTGTCGGACTCCAGCTGCAGGAGCTCCTACGGTTCGGACTTCGTCCAGTCCGACATGGTTTGCGCCGGATACGCGTCCGGCGGCGTGGACACCTGCCAGGGCGACAGCGGCGGTCCCCTGCTCATCGGGGGCGTCCTGGCAGGGATCACTTCCTGGGGCAACGGCTGTGCCGAGGCGGGTTACCCGGGTGTCTACACCCGGCTGACCACCTTCTCGAACCTGGTGACCGCCCAGGTCAACTCCTAGCCCCAAGGTTCTCCTGAGCGACCCTCAGGCAGATGACCGGGGGGCGTTGCGGGCCTCCACGAGCGGTTCGCAACGCCCCCTTTCCAACCCTCCGGCCGTTGGGCCGGGCCCGGCGGGCCCGGCCCAACGGCGCCCGTGGTTCGGCGGTCGGCCTCCCTCCGGCGGCCCGTGCGGCCGACGTCCCGGACTTCACCGAGCCGTCACCGCCGTACGACGGTCCCGAACCGGATGTCACGGGCGGTCCCGGGATGCATCACCGCGAGCATCCGCTCCCCCTCGGCGGTCACCTCCTGCCGCTGAGTCCTGGTGAGGGTGCCGAAGGCCTCGATCACGAGCGCGCTCTCCTCCAGCTTCCACACGCCCGCCAGGAAGCCGTCGACGAGGAGCGTGCGGTGCGCCTGGTTGCCGTGTCGGCCGCGGCCCTTGAGCTCGGCGGGGACGACCCGGGTGCGGTCCGCGTGGGAGAGCAGCAGATTGTCGAACTCGGGCAGGAACCGGGCCGGCGCGGGAGTGTCCGGGTCGTGCCTGGGCGCGTCGGGGAGGTCGAAGAGTTCGACGCCGTTGGGGTCGTGGAAGGTGACGAGCCGGGGGCGGAGACGTGCGAAGACGTCCCGCAGCCGGGTCAGCCCGGCCCAGACCTGCATGTCCTTGACGGACGCCGGGCCGAAGGCGGCGAGGTAGCGCAGCACGGTCTGCTCCACCGGGGCCGGACCGGCAGCACGCCCGAGCCAGTGCCCGGCGGTGGTGAGCGCGACCTGGCCGCTTGTGCCCCACAGTCCGCGCGGGGTCACCTGGACGAGCGGCAGCCGGCACCGGGCGGCGACGGCGAGGGCCCTCGGATCGGCGTTCGGCCACTCGGCGAGCAGTGCTTCGCGCAGCTGCTTCATGGTGCGGGGTTCGGCCTCGACGAGGTCGCGGGCGAGCGCGGTGAGGCGCTCGAGATCGACGCCGGCGAGACCCGTGCGGAAGAGGCCGAGCTCACGGTCGCGGGCGGGCTGGACCAGGGGGCGCAGGGACAGGCAGTCGTCGGCGGTGTGGCTGTGCAGGGTGGAGCGCAGGGTGACGATGCGGACGATCTCTCGGTCGGCCATGAGTGCCGAGAGGTGCTCGGGGGCAAAGCCCTCCAGCCGGGCGGCGAGCGCGTAGTAAGGGGGCTGGACGTTCTGCGCCTGGAGCCCGAGGAGATGGGTCACGGCCGCCTTCGCGGACAGCGGCGACCGGCTCAGCAGGAGCTGACGGGCGAGGGTGGCCCGGTTGAGGGCGCGGGCGTGGAGAACGGGGGCCGCGCCCGTCCTCGGAGCCGCCTTGCGGGGCGCGGGGGCCGCGGCAGCCCTTCCGGCCGCCTCCCGGGTGGTGGGGCTCGTCTTCGTCATGACGTGCACGTTAGCCCGGCTTGCGGACAGCTTCTGTCCGCAAGTCTCACCGGATCCTGGATCCTGTCTCATACACTCGCCTCGTTTGCCCCGTATATCCTGCTCCGTGATCAGACAGACGTACGTTCGAGCCGGAGGCAGCCGCGATGACTGAGCGCCGTGCCCGCCCAGCCGCCAGGAACGGCCGGAAGCCGGTCTGGCGCCGGGCCCTGCCCCAGGCCACGACGCCGCCCGCGAACCCCCCGGCGCCCCGGCCCGACCCGCCGCCGCCGGAGCCCGCGGAGGCGGGCAGCGTCGTGCAGGCGGCGCTGTACCGGGACGGCGTCCGTATCTCCTCGCCCGCATCGCTGGCCGACACCTTCCGCGAGCTGCGCGACGACCCGGACAGCATGGCGTGGATCGGCCTGGCCCGCCCCACCGAGTCCGAGCTGCTCTCCCTGGCGGCCGAGTTCGACCTGCACCCGCTCGCGGTGGAGGACGCGATGGAGGCGCACCAGCGGCCGAAGCTGGAGCGGTACGGCGACACGCTGTTCGTCGTCCTGCGCGCCGCCCGCTATCTGGACGCCCCGGAGGAGGTCGACTTCGGCGAGCTGCATGTGTTCGTGGGCCCGGACTTCGTGATCACGGTCCGCCATGGCGCGGCCCCGGACCTTTCAGCCGTCCGTCATCGCATGGAGGAGTCGCCCGAGCTGCTGAAGCTGGGCCCCGAGGCGGTGCTGTACGCGATCCTGGACGCGGTCGTGGACGGATACGCGCCCGTGGTCACGGGCGTGCAGAACGACATCGACGAGATCGAGACCGAGGTCTTCCGCGGCGACCCCGAGGTTTCCCGCCGGATCTACGAGCTCTCCCGCGAGATGGTGGAGTTCCAGCGCGCCACCCGCCCCCTGGTGGGCATGCTGCACGGCCTGATGGCGGGCTTCGCGAAGTACGGCACGGACGAGGAGCTCCAGCGCTACCTGCGTGACGTGGCGGACCACGTCACGCACACCAGCGAACGCGTCGACGGCTTCCGCCAGGCGCTGGCGGACATCCTGACGGTCAACGCGACACTCGTCACCCAGCAGCAGAACGCGGAGATGCGGGCGCTGGCGGAGGCGGGCTTCGAACAGAACGAGGAGATCAAGAAGATCTCCTCATGGGCGGCCATCCTGTTCGCCCCCACACTCGTCGGAACGATCTACGGCATGAACTTCTCCCACATGCCGGAGTTGCACTGGGTGTTCGGATATCCCTTCGCTGTCGTCCTGATGGCGGTCGTATGCACCAGTTTGTACCTCATCTTCAAGCGGAAGGACTGGCTCTGAAGTAACCGGCGGCACGAGCGCGTGCTCTGCGGACCCTAAGCAGCGAGGCGAGGATCCGGGAGCGGGCGGTGTCGGTGCGACGCACGTCCTGGACGAGTTCGGCCAGCAGGCGCGACTCGCGGCGAAACACCTGACGCCGTACTCCGTGGGCGTCGGCCCGGCGAGGACGCGGGATGTCCTCCGGTGGCCGTACACCGCCGCGCGCGTCGGGCCGCGCGGGTGGCGCCCGCTGCGTACGATCCCCCGGTGGTCCTCTTCCGCCTCGAACGCCTCGTTCCGCTCCCCGCCGAGCAGGCCTGGCGGCGGCTCACGGACTGGCCGCGCCACGCGACCGCGGTGCCGTTGACCCGGGTGACCGTTCTCACCCCGCCGCCGACGGCCGTCGGCACGGTGTTCGTGGCCCGCTCCGGGGTGGGCCCGCTCGCCTTCGACGACACGATGGAGGTGACCGTCTGGCGGCCGCCGGCGTTCTGCCGCCTGGAGAAGCGCGGCGGGGTGGTGACCGGCTGGGCGGAGATCGAGGTGCATCCGTGCGGCGAGAGGCGCTCGCGCGCCGTGTGGCGGGAGGATCTGTCCGTGCGTCCGCTGCCGCCCCTGTTCGACCAGCCGCTCGGGTGGACGGCCCGGCGGATGTTCGGCCGCGTGGTGGACGGTCTGCTGGGGCCGGATCCGGACCCCGGTGTAGGCAACGGCCCCCAGAGTCCGGGTCCATGACCGACACCGAGTTCGAGACCTCGCACGTCTGGACCACCCTTGGCCAGGCCGGGTCCGAGGAGCTCGCCCGGCTCGTGCGAGCCGCCGAGGCGGAGCACGAGAGGGACCCGCAGGGATACCTCCTGGCCCGCAAACCGCTGTGAGGTCCGGTCGAGCCCGGTCGCACGTACGTCTTCTCCTCTGCGCGTGCGCCTTCTCCTGAGACCCACGAACCTCGTGCGAAGGCACGCCCCGGCCCGCGTGATACGGATACGATCACAGGGACGCGCCGACGCTACGGACACCTGGGGGAAGGGGACACCGTGTACGAGGAGAGCCCGCGGCTGGAACTGCGGATCGACTCCGGACCGGGGGCCACCGCAGAGCGGACCGACCGTCAGGTGCGCAGCCTGTACGGCGATCTGAAGACCCTGGGCGTCCTGCACGTCGAACGCGGGACCGCGCCCCCGCCTCCCGGCTCGATGGCGGGCGCGGGACACGACCTCACGGTGCTCGTGCTCAGCGGCGCCTTCTCCGCCGCCACGGTCAAGGCCGTGAGCAACGTCGTGGTGGCCTTCCTCCAGCGGTCGAAGGCGCGGTCGGTGGAGTGGGAGATCGACGGGACGAAGGGGGCGTTCAGGGCCCTGTCGGCCGAGGACCACCATGCGCTGGTCGAGGCGGTGACCGCGCGGATCGGTGCGGGGACCGCCGCCGCGGGCCGGGACACCAGTGAAGAACCGGGAGTTCGCGATGGCGGGACGCCGGATCGCGCTGCTGGTCGCGACTGACGGCTATCAGGACCCGGGCCTCAACCAGCTCAGGGCCCCGGCCCGGGGCGCCGGCGAACTCGGGGCACTGCTGCGGGACTCCGCGATCGGGCGCTTCGACCTGGTGCGCGAACTGCTCAACCGGCCCAAGCACGAGATCGAGGCGGCCGTCGAGGATGTCCTCAGCGACCGGTCGCCCGACGACCTCGTGCTGCTCTACTTCGCCTGCCACGGCATCCGGAACGACGCCGACCGGCTGTTCTTCGCCACGCTGGGCACGCAGCTGAGGCGTCCGCACGCGACCGCCATCCCGGCTTCCTTCATCCACCACCTCCTCGACGAGTGCGAGGCCCGCACCAAGATCGTGCTGCTGGACTGCTGTTACAGCGGCCTCTTCCACCGCGGGGCGCCGCTGTCCCCCGCTCCCGTGGACGTGGAGGCCGCGCTCGTCGGCCGGGGCACCTTCGTCATCACCGCGTCGACAGCGCTGGAATACGCCTACGAGGGCGACCAGCTGACGCTGGACAACAGCCTGTCGGCCCCCCGGTTCACCACCGCCGTGATCGAGGGGCTGAACACGGGCCTCGCAGACCTGAACCGGGACGGTGTGATCACCCCGGAGGAGCTGTACACCTACGTCCACGACACGGTGGTCAACCAGGCGGGGCCGGAGCAGACTCCCACCAAGTCCGGCCAGTGCGAGGGAAACGTCCCCCTGGCCTACGCGCCGTGGATCGACCCTGCCGCGGGCCCCGCCGCCCGGCCCGCGGTCGCCGAGGAACTCCCGCTCGGTTCGCTCCTGCCGCCCCCCGTGGACACCGTGGACCGCGGCTTCATCTGCGACACCTGGGAGGGCACGTCACGGCTCTTCGCGCCCATCGGGCGGCTGGAGAACGGCACCGCCGACGACCTCATGTGCGTCGACTTCTCCAGCAGGGACGGAAACGCCGCGGTCGTCGGCAAGCTGGGCAGCGGCAAGACCACCCTGCTGCGCTCACTGATCATGTCGCTGGCCCTGACGCACACTCCGCGCGAGGCCGAGTTCCACCTGCTGGAGGGCGCGGTCAACCGGCTCGGGGTGCTGCGGTCGCTGCCGCATGTGCGGACGATCGCGGCGCCGCACGAGCATGACGCGGTCCAAGGCGCCCTCACCTCGGTCAAGTCCATCCTGTCCACCCGGCGCACGCTGTTCCGCAACCTCGACATCGACTCCATCGAGGCGTTCCGCGCACTGCGCACCACCGACCGCGTCGAGGCGGCGGCCGCGAGCGATGTCTTTCTCGTCGTCGACGGCTGGCTCGACTTCTGCTGGGAGTTCCCGGACTTCGCCGACACTGTGCACCGGCTGGCCAACACCGGCCTGAACTACGGTGTCCACCTGCTGGTCACGGCGCGCCGCTGGAGCGACTTCTCGGCGGATCTGCTGGGCCTGCTGGGGACGCGGCTGGAACTCGCGCTCGACGCCCCCGAGGAGTCCCATTTCGACGCGGCGCTGGCGTCGGGGATCGCGGTTGGGTGGGCACTGTGCCGGCGCAGACGCTTCCGGGTGGCGGCGCCGCGCTTCGACGACGGGACCGGGCCGGTGACGGCACGGGAGTCGCTGGTGGAGACGGCGGAACTGGTACGGCGGGGGTGGAGCAGCCTGCGCGTGGGCTCGTCGCGCCACCGCGCCCAGGTCCGCGCCGGCGCATCGGGCGAGTCCTTCCTCCGGCTGCTCGGCATCGGCAGCCCGACCGCGCTGGACGTCTCGTCACTGCGCGACCGCAGGTTGCCCCGGGAACGGCTGACGGTGCCCTTCGCCGTGGGCGAGGCGGGGGAACCCGTGCTGCTCGACCTCAAGGAGGCGGCGCAGGAGGGGATGGGCCCGCACGGCCTGTGCGTCGGGGCGCCCGGTTCCGGCAAGTCGGAACTGCTGCGTACGATCGTGCTCGGCCTCGCCCTGCGGCACTCCGCGCAGGAACTGTCCTTCGTCCTGGCCGACTTCAAGGGCAGCAGCACGTTCGCGGGTCTGACGGAGCTGCCCCACATGGCGGGCGCCATCACCGATCTGGAGGGCGATCCGCTGCTCGTGGCGCGGCTGCGCGATGTCCTCAGCGGTGAACTGAACCGCCGCCAGGAGCTGCTGCGCTCTCACGGCGTGCCCAGCGCCTACGAGTACGACAGACAGCGCGCCACCGACCGTCCCGACGTGCCACCGCTCCCGTCGCTCCTCGTGGTGATCGACGAGTTCGTGGAACTGCTCGACGCGGCACCGGATTTCGTGGACGTGCTCGTGATGATCGCCCGTCTGGGCCGATCACTTGGCGTCCACCTGCTGTTGGCCTCACAGCGGCTGGAGGAAGGCAGGCTGCGCGGCCTGGAGACGCATCTGTCGTACCGCATCGCGCTGCGCACCTCGTCCGCGGCCGACTCCCGGGCGGTGCTGGGCCACCCCGACGCCCACTACCTGCCGCCGGAGCCGGGTGCCGGGTTCCTGAAGGCGGACAGGGGCCTGCCGGCCCGTTTCAAGGCCGCGTATGTGTCGGGTCCCGTCGCGGGCGTGGACGACATCGACGGCTCGGCGTCGCTGCTGGAGACCGTCGTCGCCCAGTTGTCGGCCACCGGGCCCGCCGCCCACCGTATCTGGCTGCCGTCACTGACCGAATCTCCCACGTTGCAGAGGCTGTTCGGCCGCGCACCGGAGGTCGTGCCGGGCCGCGGCCTACAGGTCCCGAGGCCGGCGGGGCCCCTCAGCGCCCCGTTCGCCGTGGTCGACCGGCCGTTCGCGCAGAGACAGGACGTGCTGGCCCTGAACGTCTCCCGGAAAGCCGGCCATGCCCTCGTCCTCGGCGGGCCGCAATCCGGGAAGTCGACCGCCCTGGCCACGCTCATCACCTCGTTCGCCCTCACACACACTCCCGCCGAAGTGCAGTTCTACTGCCTGGACTTCGGCGGCGGACGGCTGGAGGCGCTGGCCGGACTGCCGCATGTGGGCGGTGTGTCCTCCCGGCTGGCCCCGGACCGGGTCCGGCGCACCGTCGCCGACGTGGTGCGCATCCTCGACGAGCGCGAACGGTTCTTCCACGACCACCGGATCGAGTCGATGGCCGTCTACCGGGAAGGCCGTGCGGCCGGCAAGTGGCCGGAGCAGCCCTGGGGCGATGTGTTCCTGGTCATCGACGGCTGGGGGACCCTGCGCAGCGAGTACGAGGCACTCGAACCGTCCGTCCTGGCCATCGCCCGCCGGGGCACGGAGCTCGGCGTGCATCTGCTGGTCACGGCCGCACGAGCCTATGTGGAGGTCCGCCCCGCGCTGCGGGAGTATCTGGACGACGGGTTCGAGCTGCGGCTCGGCGAACCGATGGATTCCGAGGTCGACCGCCGGCAGGCCGCGCTCGTGCCGCTGGGCATGCCGGGGCGCGGGCTGTCCCGGGACGGACTGCATCTGCTGACCGCGCTGCCGAGGCTGGACGACGACATCGAGGGCGAGTCCCTGGAGAGCGCGACGATCCGGCTGGTGCAGAAGGTGCGCGAGCACTGGTCCGGGCCGCCCGCCCCCGCGGTACGCACACTGCCGGAGCTGGTGTCCGTCGACGAACTGCCGGGACCCGGCGAGCTCCCCGACCACGCCGTCGCCGTCGGGATCGACGACACCGACCTCTCACCTGCCCTGGTCGACTTCGAGAGCGACCCGCTGTTCGTCGCCTTCGGCGAGGCCGCGTCCGGCAAGACCTCGCTGCTGCGCATGCTGGCGCACCAGATCTGCCGTCGGTACACACCGGACCAGGCAAGGCTGATGCTGGTCGACTACCGGCGGGGCCTGCTCGGGGCGGTCCCGGAGGAGCATCTGCTGACCTACTGCACCACCGGCCGTCAGGTCACCGAGATGATGAAGCAGCTGTCCGACGCGCTCGCGGCCCGGGTGCCGGGGCAGGACGTGACGCCCGAGCAGCTGCGCTCCCGCAGCTGGTACACCGGCCCTGACGCCTATCTGCTGATCGACGACTACGACCTGATCGCCGGGCGGAGCGGCAACCCGCTCATGCCGCTGCTGGAATACCTTCCGCTCGCCCGAGACCTCGGCCTGCGGGTGCTGGTGGCGCGCAGCTCGCTGGGGGCGGCGCGGGCGTCGTACGAGCCGTTCCTCCAGCAGATGACCGACCTGGGGGCGCAGGGGGTCGTGCTGTCGGGCCATCCCTCCGAGGGGCAGCTGCTCGGGGGCGTCAAGCCGAGCCGTCAGCCGCCGGGGCGTGGCACCCTGGTGCGGCGCGGCGCCAACCGGGGGGTACAGCTCGCCTGCCTGCCTCCGCCGCGCACCTGACGCTCAGGCCACCGACCCGATCCGCCGCACCGTAGCCCGGGGTGCGTCGTGGTGGATCGGGGTGTGGGCGCCGGTGAGGCAGGCGCCGCTGCCGCCGCGGCGGGCCGCCACGATCTCCGAGGCGATGGACAGGGCGGTCTCCTCGGGGCTGCGGGCGCCGAGGTCGAGGCCTATGGGTGACCTCAGACGGGCCAGTTCCATCTCGGTGACGCCGACAGCGCGCAGGCGTTCGTTGCGGTCCAGGTGGGTGCGGCGGGAGCCCATCGCGCCGACGTACGCGACCGGCAGGCGCAGTGCCAGCTTGAGCAGGGGTACGTCGAACTTGGCGTCGTGGGTCAGCACGCACAGGACGGTGCGCGCGTCGATCCGGGTGCGCTCCAGGTACTGGTGCGGCCACTCCACGACGATCTCGTCGGCCTCCGGGAAGCGGGTGCGGGTGGTGAAGACCGGGCGGGCGTCGCAGACCGTGACGTGGTAGCCGAGGAACTTGCCGATGCGGACCAGCGCGGAGGCGAAGTCGATCGCCCCGAACACGATCATGCGGGGCGGCGGGACGGACGACTCGACCAGGACCGTGAGCGGTGCTCCGCAGCGTGAGCCCTGCTCTCCGATCTCGAGGGTGCCGGTGCGGCCCGCGTCGAGGAAGGCGCCCGCCTCTGCCGCCACCGTCCGGTCCAGTTCCGGGTGGGCACCGAAGCCGCCCTCCCACGCCCCGTCGGGGCGGACGAGCAGTGCCCGGCCGAGCAGCTCCGCCGGGCCCGTCACGATCCGCGCGAGGGCCGCGGCCGAGCCGGAGGCGGCGGCCAGCGCCGAGGCGAGGACCGGGCGGCCCGGATCGGCCGCCCGGACCGGGGTGACGAGGATATCGATGACGCCGCCGCAGGTCAGGCCCACGGCGAAGGCGTCCTGGTCGCTGTACCCGAAGCGCTCGAGGACGGTTCCGCCGTCCTCGAGCGCCTGCCGGCACAGCTCGTAGACCGCGCCCTCCACACAGCCGCCGGAGACCGAGCCGATCGCCGTGCCCTCGGCGTCCACCGCGAGGGCGGCGCCCGGCTGGCGGGGGGCGCTGCCGCCGACCGCCACCACGGTGGCGACGGCGAAGTCGCGTCCCTGCTCGGACCACCGGTGCAGGTCTTCGGCGATGTCCAGCATCTGTCGGTCTCCTTGGCGGTGTGAGGGGAGGACGGAGAAGGGTCGCTAGTGGACGCCCAGCCAGTGCTCGATCGGGTGGAGGGCGAAGTAGACCAGGAAGATCACGGTCAGACCCCACATGAAGGCGCCGATCTCGCGGGCCTTGCCCTGTGCTGTCTTGATGGCGACGTAGGCGACGACGCCCGCGGCGACGCCGGTGGTGATGGTGTACGTGAACGGCATGAGGACGACGGTCAGGAAGACCGGGATCGCGGTGGCGCGGTCGCTCCAGTCCACATGTCGGGCGTTCATAAGCATCATCGCACCGATGACCACCAGTGCGGCCGATGCCACCTCCTGCGGGACGATCGCCGTCAGCGGGGTGAGGAACAGGCAGGCCGCGAAGAACAGCCCGGTGACGGCCGAGGCGAGGCCCGTGCGGGCGCCCTCGCCGACCCCGGTGCAGGACTCGATGAACACGGTCTGGCCGGAGCCGCCCGCCACACCGCCGATCGCGCCGCCCGCGCCGTCGATGAACAGGGCCTTGGACAGGCCCGGCATCCGGCCCTTGTCGTCGGCGAGCCCGGCCTCGGTGCCCACGCCGATGATGGTGGCCATCGCGTCGAAGAAGCCGGCGAGGACGAGCGTGAAGACGATCACGCCGACGGTCATCGCGCCGACCTCGTCCCAGCCGCCGAAGGCGACGTGCCCGAAGAGCGAGAAGTCCGGCATCGAGACCGCACCGCCGTGCAGCACGGGGGCTCCGCCCGCCCAGGCGCCCGGCTCGATGACCCCGGCGGCGTTGAGGAGCGCGGCGACGACCGTGCCGCTGACGATGCCGATGAGGATGGCGCCGGGCACGTTGCGGGCCTGGAGCATGAAGATCAGCAGCAGGGTGCCGGCGAAGAGGAGGACGGGCCATCCGGTGAGCTGTCCGGCCGGGCCCAGGCTGAGCGGGGTGGCCTTGCCCTGGTGCACGAATCCGGACTTGTAGAGGCCGATGAGGGCGATGAACAGGCCGATGCCCATGGTGATGCCGTGCTTGAGGGCCAGCGGGATGGCATTCATGATCATCTCGCGTAGGCCGGTGACGACCAGCAGCATGATGATGACGCCGTACAGCACGCACATGCCCATGGCCTGCGGCCATGTCATCTGCGGGGCGACCTGGGAGGACAGGACGCCGGAGACGGAGAGGCCGGCGGCCAGGGCGAGCGGCGCCTTGCCGACGAAGCCCATCAGCAGCGTGGTCAGGGCCGCCGCGAACGCGGTCGCGGTGATCAGGGCCTGCCGGCCCAGCGTGTCCCCCGCCGCGTCCCGGCCGGACAGGATCAGTGGGTTGAGCAGCAGGATGTACGCCATCGCCATGAAGGTGGTGACGCCGCCGCGCACTTCGCGCGCGACGGTGGATCCGCGCCGGGATATGTGGAAGTACCGGTCGAGCCAGGACCTGCCGGCCGGGACGCGGGTTCCCGCGCCCGCGTCCTCGGCGGTGGCCCTGGGCTCCAGGGACTGCTGGGTCATGGTGCCATCTCCCAAGGTTCACAGGGGCACCCGCGCATGTCGCCTTCTGCGATCGCACGGGATTTGGGAATGCACGACCCGGGGGACGGCCCGAGACGAAGGGTGGTACTGCGCCTGCGCCGGCGCCGGGGCGGCCGTGGGCACGGCTGTCGCCCGGCGGCGGTGCGAGGGGGCTATGCGGTGCCGGTGAGGTGTTCGGGCCGCACAGGAGTCCTGTTCAGCTCCAGGCCCGTCGCGTTGCGGATCGCCGCGAGGACCGCCGGAGTCGAGGACAGGGTGGGTGCCTCGCCGATGCCGCGCAGCCCGTACGGCGCGTGGTCGTCGGCGAGTTCGAGCACGTCGACGGGGATGGTCGGCGTGTCGAGGATGGTGGGGATCAGATAGTCGGTGAAGGACGGGTTCTTCACCTTCGCGGTCCCGGGGTCGACGACGATCTCCTCCATGACCGCGATGCCCAGGCCCTGGGTCGTACCGCCCTGGATCTGGCCGACGACGGACAGCGGGTTGAGCGCCTTGCCGACGTCCTGGGCGCAGGCCAGTTCGATGACCTTGACCAGGCCCAGCTCGGTGTCGACCTCCACCACGGCGCGGTGCGCGGCGAAGGAGTACTGGACGTGCCCGTTGCCCTGGCCGGTACGCAGGTCGAAGGGCTCGGTCGGCCGGTGCCGCCACTCCTCCTCGATCTCGACGGCCTCGTCGCCGAGGACGTCCACCAGGTCGGCGAGCACCTCGCCGCCGTCGGTGACGACCTTGCCGCCCTCCAGGAGCAGTTCGGCGGTGGCCCAGGCGGGGTGGTACGCGCCGAACCTGCGGCGCCCCATCTCCAGGACCCTCTCGCGCACCAGCTCGCAGGCGTGCCTGACGGCGCCCCCCGTGACATAGGTCTGGCGGGAGGCGGACGTCGAACCCGCCGATCCGACCTGTGTGTCCGCCGGATGGATCGTCACCCGGCTGACGCCCAGCTCGGTGCGGGCGATCTGCGCGTGGACGGTGACGCCGCCCTGGCCGACCTCCGCCATGGCCGTGTGCACGGTGGCCACGGGCTCGCCCGCGACGGCCTCCATACGGACCTTGGCGGTGGAGTAGTCGTCGAAGCCCTCGGAGAAGCCGACGTTCTTGATGCCGACGGCGTAGCCGACGCCGCGGACGACGCCCTCGCCGTGCGTGGTGTTGGACAGTCCGCCCGGCAGCTGCCGTACGTCCGGGCCCTCGGAGCTCTCCCACTGGCGCTCCGGCGGCATGGGCCTCGCCTTGACGCGGCGCAGCAGCTCGGCGACCGGCGCCGGTGAGTCGACGACCTGCCCGGTAGGCATGACCGCGCCCTGGGACATGGCGTTGAGCCGGCGGAACTCCACCGGGTCCATGCCGAGCCGCCGCGCCACCTTGTCCATCTGGGCCTCGTAGGCGAAGCACGCCTGGACCGCGCCGAAGCCGCGCATGGCGCCGCAGGGCGGGTTGTTGGTGTAGAGCGCGAGGGCCTCGATGTCGACGTCGTCGACCATGTACGGGCCCACCCCGAGCGAGGACGCGTTGCCGACGACGGCCGGGGAGGAGGACGCGTACGCGCCGCCGTCGAGGACGATGCGGCACCTGACGTGCGTCAGCTTGCCGTCCCTCGTGGCCCCGTGCTCGTAGTACAGCTTCGCCGGGTGGCGGTGGACGTGCCCGAAGAAGGACTCGAACCGGTTGTAGACGATCTTGACGGGCTTGCCGGTACACAGCGCGAGCAGACAGGCGTGGATCTGCATCGACAGGTCCTCACGGCCGCCGAAGGCGCCGCCGACGCCGGCCAGGGTCATCCGGACCTTGTCCTCGGGCAGGCCCAGCACGGGCGCTATCTGGCGCAGATCGGCGTGCAGCCACTGGGTGGCGATGTAGAGGTCGACGCCGCCGTCCTCCGCGGGCACGGCGAGACCGGACTCGGGCCCGAGGAACGCCTGGTCCTGCATGCCGAAGTGGTACTCGCCCTCGACGATCACATCGGCCCGCCGTCGTGCCTCCTCCACATCGCCGCGGACGATCGGCTGGCGGTGGACGATGTTGGGGTGCGGGACGTGGCGGGAATGGTCATCGGTGCGGTTCTCGTGGATCAGGATCGCGTCCGGAGCGGTCGCGGAGGCCTCGTCGGTGATGACGGGCAGTTCGCGGTACTCGACCCTGATCCTGGCGGCGGCGCGGCGCGCGGTCTCCGGGTGGTCGGCCGCGACGATCGCGACGGGCTCGCCGTGGTGACGCACCTTGCCGTGGGCGAGGACCGGGGTGTCCTGGATCTCCAGGCCGTAGTGCCTCACCTCGGTCGGCAGGTCGTCGTACGTCATGACCGCGTACACGCCGGGCGTGGCGAGGGCCTCGCTCGTGTCGATGGAGACGATCTCGGCGTGCGCGACCGTGGAGCGCAGGATCTGGCCCCAGAGCATGTCCTCGTGCCACATGTCGGACGAGTACGCGAACTCGCCGGTGACCTTCAGGGTGCCGTCGGGGCGGAGCGTGGACTCGCCGATGCCGCCCTTGGTCCCCGAGCCTTGTGTGATCTTGGTGGGAGCGCCGTTCGGCATCCTCAGACCCCCTCGGACTGCCGGGCGGCCGCCAGGCGGACCGCGTCCATGATCTTCTCGTAGCCGGTGCAGCGGCAGAGGTTGCCGGAGAGCGCCTCGCGGATGTCCGCGTCGGTGGGGTTGGGATTGTGCTCCAGCATCTCGTCGGCGGCGACCAGCAGGCCCGGGGTGCAGAAGCCGCACTGGACGGCGCCCGCGTCGATGAACGCCTGCTGGATCGGGGACAGCTCGACGCCCTCGCCGGTCCCCGAGCCGGTGCCCTTGGCCCCCCAGCGCCTGGCCTCGTCGAGGGAGGTGCCGTGGACATCGGTGCCGCCGGGGCCGCAGGCGCGCTCCTTGGCGTACTCCGCGAGGCCCTCGACGGTGACGACCTCGCGGCCCTCGACCTGCCCCGCGGCGACCAGGCAGGAACACACCGGCACGCCGTCCAGACGGACCGTGCAGGACCCGCACTCCCCCTGCTCGCAGGCGTTCTTGGAGCCCGGCAGGCCGAGGCGCTCGCGCAGGACGTACAGCAGGCTCTCGCCCTCCCACACGTCGTCGGCTTCCTGCGGACGTCCGTTCACCGTGAAACTGACGCGCATCACGCGGCTCCCTTCGAGGTGCGGGGGACGCCGCGGTACGACTCCCAGGTCCAGGTCAGGGTGCGGCGGGCCAGGACGCCGACCGCGTGGCGGCGGTAGTTCGCGGTGCCCCGGACGTCGTCGATCGGGTTGCAGGCGGCCGAGCACAGCTCCGCGAACTGCCGGGCGACCGAGGGGGTGACGACCTTGCCGTTGTCCCAGAGGCCGCCCTCCTCGAGTGCGGCGTTCAGGAACTCCTCGGCGGCCCGGGCCCGGACGGGGGTCGGGGCGGCGGAGCCGATGCCGGTGCGGACCGTGCGGGTCTCGGGGTGCAGGGCGAGACCGAAGGCGCACACCGCGATCACCATCGCGTTGCGGGTGCCGACCTTCGCGTACTGCTGCGGCCCGTCGGCCTTCTTCACGCGGACGGCCCTGATCAGCTCGTCCGGGGCGAGCGCGTTGCGCTTCACGCCGGTGTAGAAGTCGTCGATCGGGATCAGCCGGGAGCCGCGCACCGACGCGACCTCGACCTCGGCGCCGGCCGCGAGGAGGGCGGGGTGGGCGTCGCCGGCCGGGGAGGCGGTGCCGAGGTTGCCGCCGACCCCGCCGCGGTTGCGGATCTGCGGGGAGGCGACGGTGTGGGAGGCGAGGGCCAGGCCCGGCAGCTCGGTCCGCAGCTGCTCCATGATCCTCGAGTACGGGACCGACGCGCCGAGCCGCACGCTGTCGCCGTCCGCCTCCCACTCGTGGAGTTCGCCGATGCGGTTCAGGTCCATCAGGTACTCGGGGCGGCGGTGGTCGAAGTTGATCTCGACCATGACATCGGTGCCACCCGCAATCGGCACGGCGGTGGGGTGCTCCGCCTTTGCGGCGAGCGCCTCCTCCCAGGTTGCGGGGCGAAGGAAGTCCATGAACGGCTCTCTTCTTCGTCTCGTGGTGCGTGGGGATCGAGCCAGATCGGGTGCGGCGGGCCCGGCTCGTTCATGTCCTGTTCACGGGGGGTGGGCTCAGTACACCGCCCTGCTCGTCGCGGCGGTCAGTCACCGAAACCATGAAGGAGTTGGCTGGCCAAGCCGACCATCTTGTAGATTCATATGAACGGAGGTCCTCAGTAACCTCTCCGCTTTCCTCTGGAAACACGGCGCCCGCCCGGGGGAAATCGCGAGCGCGGCTTCCGTGAGGACCCCTGAGCCCAGGACAACGCCCTGGACCTGCCCTCGGAGGCCGGGAAACCCCTCCGGACGCCGTGGGCGCGTACTCCGGACGGAGGGGGAACCTCCACGCGGAGCCCGAGGACCCGCCCGCCGGGCCCTCACCCTGACCGAACGTGGATTTCTGGACAAGAACGGCGGCGACGAGAACATGCGGCTGCGCGCACTGATGAACACCGACGCGCTGGGGCTGCGGCTGCTCGGCGGCGAGGACGAGCTGGACCGCACCGTGCGCGGTGTGATGACGACGGACCTCAAGGACCCGAGCCGCTATCTCTCCGGGGGTGAACTGGTCCTCACGGGCCTGGCGTGGCGGCACGACGCCGCGGACTGCGAACCCTTCGTGCGTATTCTCGCGGGCGCGGGCGTCGCGGCGCTCGCGGTGGGCGAGGCGGAGCTGGGCGACATCCCGGACGATCTGATGGTGGCCTGTGCCCGGCACCGGCTGCCGCTGTTCGCCGTGCACGAGTCCGTGGCGTTCGCCACGATCACCGAGCATGTGGTGCGTCAGGTCTCGGGCGAGCGGGCCGGGGACCTGGCGGCCGTGGTGGACCGGCACCGGCGGATGATGACCTCGGGTCCGGCGGGCGGCGGCCCGGACGTCGTCCTGGACCTGCTGGGCTCCGATCTGGACCTGCGTGCCTGGGTGCTCTCCCCCACCGGCCGGCCGATCGCGGGACCGGCCCCGGAGCTCACCGCGGACGTGTCCGCGGAGCTGGCCGCCGGGCATCTGGCGGCGGCGCGCACCGGGCGCCGGGGACCGCACCGGGTGACGGCCGGCACGACGACGTACTCGCTGTTCCCGGTCCGGGGCAGCGCGGGCGGCTCGGGGGGCGCCGCTCGGGACGTGCGCGAGACGGTGCTGTCCGACTGGGTGCTCGCCGTCGAGGCGGACGCCGGGGACTGGCCCGCGGAGCGGCTCGATCTGCTCCATGGCGTCACCCAGCTGATCGCGGTGGAGCGGGACCGGCGGGACGCGGCCCGCAGCGTGCGGCGGCGGCTCGCCCAGGAGGTCCTGGAGCTGGTGCAGACGGGGGCCGCGCCCGCCGAGATCGCGGCCCGGCTGCGGGTCGCCGCGCCCGTGCTGCTGCCCGGACTGGGCGCGGCGCCGCTCTGGCAGGTGGTGGTGGCCCGGGTCGAGTGGGACGGCGGGGAGATCGAGGGCGGGCCGGTCGCCCAGTCGCTGTTGGAGGAGATCCTGGCCGACTCCCCCTCGATCTCTTCGGGCAGGGAGTATCTCCCGTCGGCCGGCTCCGAGCACTCCGACCGGATCGCGGTGGCTCACACGGGTGACGAGGCGATCGCGCTCGTACCGCTTCCCGCCGTGACCACGGAGCACGACGGGCCCGAGCCGGGCCTGCTCGCCGACACCCTCCTGGAGGCCGTACGGGACCCGCTGTCCGCGGGGCTCGACGACGACGGGCGGCTCACGCTGGGTGTCAGCGCCGCAGTGCACTCGGCCGAGGGGCTGCGCGGCGCTCTGGAGGAGGCGCGGCACGCCCGCCGGGTCGCCGCCGCCCGCACGGGCCGGGTCTGCGCGGCCGGCCACCACGAACTGGCCTCGCATGTGCTGCTGCTGCCGTTCGTCCCGGACGACGTCCGGCGCGCCTTCACGGCCCGTCTCCTCGACCCCCTGCGCGACTACGACCGCCGGCACCGCGCCGAGCTGATTCCGACCCTGGAGGCGTTCCTGGAGTGCGACGGCTCCTGGACCCGCTGCGCGACCCGGCTGCATCTGCACGTCAACACGCTGCGGTACCGGGTAGGGCGTATCGAGCAGTTGACGAGTCGTGACCTTTCGCGCCTGGAGGACAAGCTCGACTTCTTCCTCGCACTGCGCATGAGCTGAGGTCACGGCACTGGGGCGCCGGTGGCACCACCGGCCCCCGGTGTCCCACGACTTTGTGAAATCCTTCACCCAGCCCCTTGGCCCGGTACCGCGATTGGTGTTGGAATGCCGCCACCACTCAACAGCTCAATGGCGTGCTCGGGGAGGGCAACGTGGCGCATACCGCCATGTCCGGTACCGGAACGACCGCAGGCGACGATCCCCTCCAGACCGCGGTATGGAGGCTTCGCTCACGCGCCTGCTGGGGCGACGCGGCAGCCCTTCTGCCACCGGAAACGGCCGAGGCCTCGCTCCAGCGGGCATCGCTGCTCGTCGAGCGGTGCCTGTACACGGAGCAGGGCTGGGAGGAGGCCGAGGACGCGCTGCGTACGGCCGAGGCACAGGCCCACAGCGACGAGGAGCGGGGCGCCGCCGCCTGTGAACGAGGCCAACTGGCGTACGCGGCTACGCTGCACGGCGTACGGGACCGGGCCGACGAGGCGCGGGCCGCTCTCGGCCGGGCCGCCGCGCTGATCCCGCCGGGCGCCCCGGGCCGGGCCCTGCTGGACTTCCGGCGCGGGCTCCTCGCCGAGAACCTCGCCCGCTCCCCTCAGGCGGCCCGTGCCGCCTACCGGCGCGCGCACGCGGGCGCCTCAGCGCACGGCGACGCGCTGCTGCTCTCCTTCACCTGGCGGCACCTCGCCGGACTCGCCCTGCGCGACGGCGAGGTGGCGGAGGCGCGGCACGGCTTCGCGGAATCGCTGCGGATCCGCGAGGAACTGGGTTACCTCGTCGGTACGGCCCCGGCGCTGGCGTCGCTCGCGGATGCGGAGGCGGAGCCGGACGCCTCCCGGCTGCGGGCGGAGGCGGGCCGGCTGTTCCGCCTGCTGGGCGGCGTACCGACGTGGCTGGCACGGCAGTTGGCTCCGGTGACACCGGCGGCGGGACCTGCCGCCTCGTAGCACCCGGGCGGGCCCACCGCCGGTGGGTCCGCACACCGAGCCCGGGGGCGGGCTGCCGCCGTGGGCCGGGGCCCGTTCGTCCGGGTGGCGGTCGTCCGCCGGACCGCTCTCCGCACAGTCGTCCCCCGGCCCCGCTGCGGTGCGCTGTGCGGGTGGCGACGGCTTCTCCGGAGCGCCGACGGCCACGGCGGGCGGCCCTGCGCTCACAGGCCCCTGACGAACGCCCATACGGCGGTGCGGAATGCGGGGTCGTGGCCGAGAAGGACGGCTACGACGACGAGCGCGGCGAACGCCAGCGGTCCGCCCGGGCCGTCCACGGCCGTCACCCACCGCTTCGGACGGACCCCGCGGGCCCGGTCCCGGGAGACGCCGGCGCTCCTGCCGCCGAGTCGCCTCCGCCACTGCCACCGCGCCTGCCGCCCCGTATCGGACATCGTCGTCACTCACCCCCGTGGGACGGTCGTCGTCCCTCACCGGGCAGCACGCGGCGCAGCCCGGAGCAGTTCCCTCCACGGCGTCCGCCTCACGGCGGGGGGCGGTGGGGGCCGCGTCACGACGGGGAACGGTGGGTTCCGCGTCACGACGGGGACCGGTGGCGTCCGCCCCATGGCGGGGACGGGTCTTCCGGGCGTACGTCTGCCTCAGGCCGCCCCGGCGAAGTGCTCCCGCACCAGTGACTGCACCACCGGGAAGTCCTGGGCGGCCAGGGCATCGAGCAGGGCCGTGTGCTCGGCGGCGTCGGCGAGCAGGTCGGCGTGGCCATGCGTGACGGGGCCGCCGACGAGCGGCCACTGGGCGCGGCGGTGCAGATCCTCCGCGATCCGCACCAGTTGCTCGTTGCCCGCCAGGGCGAGCAGCGCGCGATGGAAGGCGCGGTCGGACTCGGCGTACGTGGCCCGGCACCCGGACGAGGCGGCCCGGACGGTCGCCTCGGCCAGCGGACGCAGTTCCGCCCAGCGGCCGGCGGGCACCGTGCGGGCGAGCCGCAGCACCACCGGGACCTCGATCAGCGCGCGGATCTCGGCGAGTTCGGCCAGTTCGCGGGCGCCTCGGACGGCGACACGGAAACCGCGGTTGGGCACGACCTCGACGGCGCCCTCGAGCGCCAGTTGCTGCATCGCCTCGCGTACGGGGGTCGCGGACACTCCGAACCGCTGGGCGAGGGCGGGTGCGGAGTAGACCTCGCCAGGCGTCAGCTCCCCCGCGACCAGCGCGGTGCGCAGAGCGTCCAGGATCTGGCCGCGGACGGAGGACCGCTGTACGACGGCGGGTCCGCCGCCACCGGACGGCACCCCGCCACGGTGTGCCTGCCTCGCCGCGGGCCGCTCCCCCCGGACGGGCCGCTCCCCGTCACAGGGCCCCGGCCCGTCACCGCCGTAAGGCAGCTCCTCCACGCGCGGGCGTGGGATGGGCGGCTCACTGTGGGTGTGCTCGCCGCGGGTGGAGCCGGCGGTGGCGCCCCGCTCACGGACCTCACGCCCGGGCGCCGGGCGCGGCGGCACTCCGGCGGCCTCGGTCCGGGCGTCGGCGGCCCTCGTCTCGGCGGAGCCCTCCGCCCGGCGCGAACGGGCCTGCTCCACGGGCTCCTCCTACGGTCCTGGCGGTGCTGGGGGCAGTATGCGGTCCCCATGGGTTGTTACCGCTCGTAAAGCACCTTAGGCACCTTACGCTCCGGTTCCCCCACCGTTCACCTTCGATAAGGTAAGGCTTACCTACGAAGGCTCGTGAAACGGCGGTCCCTATGCCCCTCCCCGTCCCGCCCCCGTCCGCGCTCACGGATGCGTACACCCGGCTCGGTGAGGCGTACCCGGCCCTGACCGTCAGGGAACTGGGCCCGGGCGAGGCGGCTCCCGAGGGCGGCGACTGGTTTCCGGCCGCCCGCCTCGCGGAGGGCGGGGCCGCCCTCGACGCGTTCCTGGCCTGGGACGAGGGGCAGGTGCTCCGCGACTACGGGCGACGCGCCCGGCCGGACGTGGTGGCGAGCTTCGGGCTCCACCGGTACGCATGGCCGGCCTGTCTGCTGATCACCGCCCCGTGGTTCCTGCTGCGCCGGGTGCCCCGGCTTCCGGTGGAGCACGTCTCCTTCCACCGCGGTCTCGGCCGCATGGCGGTGCGGACCGGCGCGTTCGCATGTCTGCCGGGCGATCCTGCGGCCACGCTGCCCGGGGCCCGGGCAGTGGCGGACGAGGAGGCACTGCGGGCCGAGGTGCGGGCGGCCGTGGCCGAGCACCTGGAGCCGGTGCTCGCGGGTTTCGGGCCGCGCATGCGGCGCCGCGGACGGGCCCTGTGGGGCATGGTGACGGACGAGGTCGTCGAAGGCCTCTGGTACGTCGCCGGGGTGCTCGGCGAGGAGCGGCGCGCGATGCGCGAACTGGAACTGCTGCTGCCGGGTGCCACGAAGCCGTACGCCGGCTCGGCCGCGTTCCGTGAACTGGCCGGTCCGCACGGCGAGCCGCTGCCCACCCGGGACCGTGCGAGCTGCTGCCTCTTCTACACCCTGCGCCCCGAGGACACGTGCGTCACCTGCCCGCGCACCGGTGACGCCGACCGTGTGGCCAAGCTGACGTCCCCCGTCGCGAGTTGAGGGTTCCTCAGCGGCACGGTCCGCCCCGGCCCCGGCGGCCGGGACCGCTCCGCGTGCCGTAAGATCCACCCGAACGAGACCCCACCTGGACGACAGGTGTTTCACAACTTCCACACCTGCCGCGGGAACTTTCCGTGGAACCATCCGTCCGGGTAGTCTTATTCGAACTCAACTCCCGCCCCTCAAGCGGCAGTTCGAGCAGAACGCCGCCCAGGGCATCCCCTTGCACCTCGTTGGCGGCCTCTTGCCCCGAAACCCCCTGAGGGCCGGTGGAATTGGGCCACTATGGCGGGCGTTACGCCCTATCCCAATGCAAGGGACCCCAGATGAGACTGACCGACATATCGCTGAACTGGCTGCTTCCGGGCGCCGTATTGCTCCTGGGCGCGGTGGCGGCGGTGGCGGTGCTCGCGCGCGGAAAGCGCTCCTCCGGGGAGAACGCGAGCGCGGACGACTCGTGGGAGCGCGCCGAGGAGCGCCGCAGGCGCAAGGAGGCCATCTACGCCACGGCCTCCTACGTACTCCTCTTCTGCTGCGCCGCCGTCGCCGCGGCGCTCTCCTTCCACGGCCTGGTCGGCTTCGGCCAGCAGAACCTCGGCCTCACGGGCGGCTGGGAGTACTTGGTCCCGTTCGGCCTGGACGGCGCGGCCATGTTCTGCTCCGTGCTCGCGGTGCGCGAGGCCAGCCACGGCGACGCGGCGCTCGGCTCCCGGATCCTGGTGTGGACGTTCGCGGCCGCCTCGGCCTGGTTCAACTGGGTGCACGCGCCCAGGGGTATCGACCACGCGGGCGCGCCGCAGTTCTTCGCGGGCATGTCGCTGTCGGCGGCTGTGCTCTTCGACCGCGCACTGAAGCAGACCCGCCGTGCCGCACTGCGCGAGCAGGGGCTGGTGCCGCGTCCGCTGCCGCAGATCCGCATCGTCCGCTGGATGCGGGCGCCCCGTGAGACGTACAGGGCGTGGTCGCTGATGCTCCTCGAAGGCGTGCGCAGCCTGGACGAGGCTGTCGAGGAGGTCCGCGAGGACCGGCGCCAGAAGGAGCAGAGCCGGGCGCGCCGGCGCGAGCAGCAGCGTATGGAGCGGGCTCAGCTCAAGGCGCTCAGCCGGGGCCACCGTGCGCTGAGCGGCGGCAACGGCGGCCGCCAGGTCGAGGTGCCCACCGTGGAACGGGCGTCCGCACCAATCCCTTCGGAGCCTGCCCTACCCGCGGGTGAGCTGCCCTCGTCCACCACCCGTCCCTCGCTCCAGCCCGTCCGGAACTCCTCCGCTGACCCGATCAGGGTCGACCTCACCGCGGAGGACGACACCATGGCCCTGCCGCGGCTGGACTCCCTGGAGCGCAAGCTCAAAGACCTCGAGCAGCAGTTCGGCTGAGACCGGACGTCTTCACCGGAAGGGGGCGCGGCGGGCTGCCGCGCCCCCTTCCGGTGTCAGGCGGCCTCCGCGTCGAGGTCGAACCACACGGCCTTCCCCACCCCGTGCGCCCGTACACCCCAGGCGTCCGACAGGGACTGTACGAGGACCAGTCCCCTGCCGTGGGTGCCGTCGTCAGTGGTCGGCATCCGCAGATGCGGTCTGCGCCGGACGAAGTCCCGGACCTCCACGTGGAGTCCGCGGCGTGAGACGGTGGCCGTCAGGACCGCGTCGCGGTCGGTGTGGACGAGCGCGTTGGTGACCAGTTCGCTGGTGAGCAGTTCGGCTATCTCGGATCGTCCCGGCTTCCCCCAGTGCGTCAGCAGTTCCCGCAGTGCCCTGCGTGCCTCGGGCACGGCCCGTAAGTCCGCCCGTCCCAGCCTGCGGCTGAGCTGGGGACCCGCCGAGCGGTCCGTCGCGCCGTCGGTCTTTTCCTCCGCCTGCTTCGCCGAGAAGGCCCCGATGGTCACGGGACCGCCTCCTCGTGCTCGCCTCTTCATGACCCGCCCCGTACGTGATTGTCGGATCCCCTCCTGTCCGAACCCGTCAGGGGATCCATGCCCCGTCCGACAGGCGCCAGTCCTGTGGAATCGTCAACAACCGTCCGGTCTCGGTGAGACTCGGCGCCGGAGCTGCGCCAGGAACTCCCCCGGGGTGATCGCAGGACCGCCTTCGTCCTTCACGACGGAAATCACTTCGTCGTCACTCCAGACGACCGGAGTTCCCACGACACCGAAGGTCCCGAAATCCCCCACCGCTTCTCCCGCCCACTCCCTGTACGCGCCGTCCGTGACCTTCCGGTCGAACTGGGGGACCTCAACCCTTTCACCTCACCGGCCAGTGCCGGCAGCACGCGGTGCGTACGGGTACCGCGATCTCGATCGTTTCCTCAGCGATATGCATGGGCCACTCATATCTTCAGGCGCCGCTGCCCCCAGTGTCACCGCCCGTCCGCCGGGTCGCCGCACGGACCTTCTTCTAGCCTGGGAATGAGAGGACCGAGAAGCGCTGGAGAGTCCTGAAACGCAATTCATAGCGTGCTGGGAGGGCCCGTGCACGAGAAACTGCTGAACAAAATCACCGACGAGCTTTTGCGTCTGCGCCACGACTTGTCGCGCACCTCACGAGAACGGTCCGTGCCTTCCGGTTTCACGTTGGATCCGGTGCTGGTCAGCGACTTCGTCGCCGGCACGCTGGACGCCCGGGGCGAGGCCGCGCTCGCCGGCCAGGTCGCACGGCTCATGCCGGTCCACTGGGCCCTGCCCAACAAGCTCACCGAGACGATGACGCAGGTCGTCGACCACCTCGGTGGTCAGCGCGAGCTGATGGCCTGGCTGGACCGGCACCCGGGCCTGCCGCGACTGACGGCACGGTTGTACGTGTTCATGGGACTTCTCGATCGATTCAGCGCGAATCCCGCGGTTGTCACCGCTCTGCGTGAATCCCGGGAGCGGACGCCCTATCCACGCGGTCTTCACGATTACCTGGTGCCGGAAACCGACGACGAGACCCTCGGCAGTCTCGCCTACAAGATCGAGGAACTGCTCGGCGACGGCCGGAGAGATGACGCCACCGAACTCGCACTGGCCACTGCGGAGTGGCTCCGGGAGACCGCGCCACGCGCCGAGGAGCTCGATCCGGAGGTCGGGGACATGGGTGAGCTGATGGGCCATATTCACCGGGACATCCAGGCCGCAGCAACTCCTGACTCAGAGGACTAGGGCGCGTGTCGAAAGTCCCGTCGGGACGAAACAGGCCCTAGAACCGGGGCACATTCCGCAGATTGGAGCGGGCCATCTGGAGCATGCGTCCGACACCGCCGTCCAGCACGATCTTCGAGGCGGAGAGCGCGAAGCCCGTCACCATCTCCCGGCTGATCCTGGGCGGGATCGACAGCGCGTTCGGGTCGGTGACGACATCCACCAGCGCGGGCCCCTTGTGCCGGAAGGCATCCTTCAGGGCGCCCGCGAGCTGCTTGGGCTTCTCGACCCGGACGCCGTAGGCCCCGCACGCCTGGGCCACGGCCGCGAAGTCGGGGTTCTTGGCGCTGGTGCCGTACGCCGGCAGTCCGGCGACCATCATCTCCAGCTCCACCATGCCGAGCGAGGAGTTGTTGAACAGCACCACCTTCACCGGCAGGTCGTACTGCACAAGGGTCAGGAAGTCGCCCATCAGCATGGAGAAGCCGCCGTCACCGGACATCGACACGACCTGCCGCCCACGGTCGGTGAACTGCGCTCCGATCGCCATCGGCAGCGCGTTCGCCATCGAGCCGTGGGAGAAGGAGCCGATGACGCGACGGCGGCCGTTCGGGGAGATGTACCGGGCTGCCCATACGTTGCACATCCCGGTGTCGACGGTGAAGACCGTGTCGTCGTCGGCGATCTCGTCGAGGACCGCGGCCACGTACTCGGGGTGGATCGGGATGTGCTTGTCGACCTTCCGGGTGTACGCCTTCACCACGCCTTCGAGCGCGTCCGCGTGCTTCTTCAGCATCCTGTCCAGGAAGCGGCGGTTGTCCTTGGCCCGCACACGCGGGATGAGACAGCGCAGGGTCTCCTTCACATCGCCCCACACCGCGAGGTCCAGCCTGGAACGGCGGCCCAGGTTCTCCGGCCGCACATCGACCTGGGCGATCAGCACGTCGTCCGGCAGGAAGGCGTTGTACGGGAAGTCGGTGCCCAGCAGGATCAGCAGGTCGCACTCGTGGGTGGCCTCGTACGCGGCGCCGTAGCCGAGCAGGCCGCTCATTCCGACGTCGTACGGGTTGTCGTACTGGATCCACTCCTTGCCGCGCAGGGCGTGTCCCACCGGGGCCTTGATCTTCCCGGCGAACTCCATGACCTCGGCGTGCGCACCGCGAGTGCCGCTGCCGCAGAAGAGGGTGACCTTCTCCGCCTCGTCGATCATCGCCACCAGCCGGTCGATCTCGGCGTCGCCGGGACGGACGGTGGGGCGTGCCGTGACCAGGGCGGTCTGGGCCGGCCGGTCGGGAGCGGGCTCGTCGGCGATGTCACCGGGGAGCGAGACGACGCTGACGCCGCTGCGGCCGATCGCGTTCTGGATCGCCGTCTGGAGCAGCCGGGGCATCTGCTTCGGGTTGGAGATCAGCTCGCTGTAGTGGCTGCACTCGCTGAACAGCCGGTCGGGGTGGGTCTCCTGGAAGTAGCCGAGACCGATCTCGCTGGACGGGATGTGAGAGGCGAGTGCGAGCACCGGGGCCATGGAGCGGTGTGCGTCGTACAGGCCGTTGATGAGATGCAGATTTCCGGGGCCGCAGGAACCCGCGCAGGCGGTCAGCTTCCCGGTGATCTGCGCCTCGGCGCCGGCCGCGAAGGCGGCGGTCTCCTCGTGGCGCACATGGACCCAGTCGAGGGCGGAGTTGCGGCGGACGGCGTCCACGATCGGGTTGAGGCTGTCGCCGACCACCCCGTACAGGCGTTTGACTCCCGCCCGGGCGAGGATGTCGACGAACTGGTCGGCGACGTTCTGCTTGGCCATGGATCCATGCACCCCTTCGGTCTCCTTGGGTCCATCAATCCACAGGGGTCGCGATCACGCCTCCCAGACGGCGGCCGCCGTACGGTCGTCGGCGTAGCCCTTCACCCTCACCCGGGTGTCCGCGAGAAACGTGGTGAGAGCGGGCGGCCCCCCCGCCGACCAGCGAACCGTCAGGTGCTCGGCGAGCTGCGGCTCACCGCGCAGCGGGTCGGCCAGGCCGGGGGTGCACAGCAGGAGCGTGTCACCCGGGTGGGCGATGGAGGCGCGGAAGCGGAAGGGGTCCCGGGGTGGCTCCGGTGCCCTTTCGTACGGGCTGGGGGGTGTTGTGACGCCCAGGTCCATGGTGAGGCGGTCGCCCTCGGGGGTCTCGGACGGCAGCGCGCCGAACCCGACCACCGGCTCGCCCGCCGTCTCGGTGACACGGGGCTCGATGTCCTGCCACTCGCCTCCCCGCAGCCGGAACAGGCCGCCCTCGCCGACGCCGAAGAACACCCGTGTGCGGCAGGCCGGGTCGGCGGGCAGCAGCAGACAGCGCAGGGCGGCGGTGTACTCCTCGGGGTCGACACCCTGTTCGACGGCGCTCGCGCGGAGCTTGCCGAGGCTGCGGTCGGTCAGCCGGTGCAGGCCCGACTTCAGGTCGCCGCGCCGGGCGGCCCGGATGTCCTCGCCGAGACGGACGTAGCTGCGGCCGACGGCCCGTCCGATCCACCGGCACACCTGGGCGGCGGCCCGGTGCGCCCCGGGGGTGCCCCGCGCGCCTGTCGCCATCGCGACGAGGACGAGGGCCTTGTCGCCCGTGCCGAATCGGGCGGTGAGCAGGCAGTCCCGGCGCGGCTCGCCCCGGAAGCGCGCCGAGTCACCGCGTACGGAGGCCGCGCGCAGCGTAAGGGTCCCGTAGCGCGCCCCGTCCAGCACGGTGTCGGGGACGAGGTCCTCCAGGGCGTCCGGGTCGGCGAGCGGGAGGGCGGTGGGCTCGGCGTCGTAGGTGGGCGGGCCGGAGCCGACGTAGTCGACCGGGAGCGGGGTGCGGGGGACGACCTCCTGCGCGGGCGGACGGGCGTGGGAGGGAACCTCGCCGGACCCGGGCGGGGGCGCGGCCACGGGAGCGGGCCCGGGCGGGGCGGTATCGGCGTCGGTGGGGAGGGCCGGCGGGCGGTCGGGGGGTGGCGGTACGGCGCTCGGGACGCGGTCGGGCGGCTGCGGCACGTCGGCCGAAGGGCGGTCCGGGGGCGCAACCGTGGCGGGTGGCGGCTGCGACGGGGCGCCGGCGGCGGGAGCCGCCGCCCGGAACCCCGGTGGCTTCGGGCCGGGCGGGAAGGTCACCGGGCCCTGCGGACGAGCGGACGGGGGGTCCCACGGGACAGGCCCGGAACGCGGGCCGGTGGGCTGCCGGGCCTCCCGGGACCCGGGCAGGGCACCGTCCGCCGTGGGGTCGCCGGGCCGGCCGGAATCCGATCCCCCGAACGGCGCGGCCCCGTCATCGCGCGGGGGGTCGTCCGCGCCCGGCGCGGCGCTGGGCCCGGCCGCCCCCGTGGGCGCTGCGGTTGTGGTCCACCAGGGTGCGGCGGAGCTGGGCCGCCCGGTCCCGCGCCGTTCCGGGAAGACCGGTGGCGGCTCGGGTGGGAGCGCGGGCTCGGGTGGGAGCGCGGGCTCGGGTCGGAGCGCGGGCTGGGGTCGGAGCGCGGGCTGGGGCGGAAGCGCGGGCTCGGGCGGAAGCGGCGGCTCGGGTGGGAGCGGCGGCTCGGTCCCGTCCCCGGGGGTTCCCCGGCCGACCGTGCCCGCCGCGGAGGCGAAGCGGTCGTCCAGGCTGTCGGCCCCGGGGGCCGGACCGGTGTCCCCGGTGGAGTCGTCGTACAACTGCCCCCACCAGTCGTCGTCGTGGCCGATGGGCCTCTCCCCCTGCTGGCTCATGCCCCCAATTGTCCACCGCATGCGGCGTATGGAAACGGGGCATCGGGAAAATCCTCCCGCGGCACAGGGTGCCTGACGGTGTGACAGGCAGTCTGACGGTGTGTCGGATGATGCCTCGAACGGTGATGCGAAGCCGGCCAGGGTGAGGCGAGCCGCCGGACGATCCCACCCCCCACAGGGGGACCGCCCGGCGGCGCCGTGGTGACGGGCCCGGCACGCCTCCGGTGCTCCGTCACGTCTTCGAGGGCCGGGTCGCTCCCGGCCCGGTGGGGCCGAGTGCCACCCGCCTTCCCGAGGTTTCGCCGTGACCCGCCGGACCGCTGTATGCGGCGACCGGCGGCACAGCCTCCTCAGGTCCCCTCCCCAAGGCTCCCTCGAGCCGCGTCCGCACAGGCCGAGTGGTCCCGGACGGCGATACGGGCGGTGGTTGCCGCTTCGGTGGCGCCACCTTGGCAGACGGACCGGGGGTACGGCGATGATGTTCCGAGGCGGATTTGCGCCGTGGCTGTTTTCCGCCACGCACCGCACCGCGGGGTCTTGGCTCAGGGGAGGGACGACGGCTGATGCTGGCAGCGATAGGGCTGGACGGGACGCACGAGTCTGCGTACCGGGCACTGGTGTCGGTGGGCGCCGCCGACGTGCCCGATCTTGCACGGCGGCTGGTACTCGGCGAGCGGGACACCGAGCGTCTGCTGCGCCGCCTGGAGCGCCACGGCCTCGCGGCCCAGTCGTCGGCCCGCCCCGGCCGCTGGGTGGCGGCGCCGCCCGGGGTGGCGTTGGGGGCGCTGCTCACGCAGCGGCGACACGACCTGGAGAAGGCGGAGCTGGCGGCCGCGCTGCTCGCCGAGGAGTACCGGGCGGCGGCCTCCGAGCCCGCGGTCCACGATCTGGTCGAGGTGGTGATCGGCGCGCCCGCGGTCACCCAGCGCTTTTTGCAGCTCCAGCTCGGCGCGACGGAGGAGGTGTGCGCCCTTGTCACCGGGACCCCGGTCGCCGTGACGGGGATGGAGAACGAGGCGGAGGAGCAGGCCGCCGGCCGCGGCGTCCGCTACCGGGTGGTCGTCGAGCGGGCGGTGCTCGACCGGCCCGACGGCATCGCCGAGCTGACCGCCGCGCTGAGCCGCGACGAGCAGGTGCGGGTCGTGGACACGGTGCCGACCAAGCTGGTGGTCGCCGACGGGACCCTGGCCATGGTTCCGCTCACCGCGCACACGGCGGAGCCGGCCGCGTTGGTGGTGCACGCCAGCGGACTGCTGGAGCTGCTGTCCGGCCTGTTCGAGTCGGTGTGGCGGGACGCCCTGCCGCTGCGCCTCGGCCCGTCCGGCGCCACCGAGCAGGCTCCCGACGGCCCCGACGGCACCGACCTCGAAGTCCTGTCGCTGTTGCTCGCCGGCCTGACCGACGCGAGCGTCGCCAAGCAGCTCGACCTGGGCCTGCGGACCGTACAGCGCCGGGTGAAGAGGCTGATGGAGCTGACCGGGGTGACGACCCGGCTGCAACTCGGCTGGCAGGCCTATGAACGGGGCTGGGTGGCGCGGCACTGACCGACACCGCAACACATCGGCTCCCTACGCCGAGCCCGGCACGCCGACGCGGGCCGTCCGCACCCAGGAAGCCCGCAAGGGCGAGTCGGTGCTCATCACGGCGGGGGGGCGACCGCCCGGACCTCGTGATCGCCCCCGTCACGCCGAAGGCGCCCGCTGCCCGCTGGGGCATGCCGGCCTGATGCCCGTCATCTGCCGAGAACCGCCGAGTCGACGGTTCCGGCCAACGCCGCCATCCCCGCGTCGCCGAAGTGGAGGTGGTCGCCCGAGTCGTAGGCCGGCCGGATGCGGTCGGGACGCGCGGGGTCGCGGACGGCCGCGTCGAAGTCCGCGACCGCGTCGAAGACCTCGCCGCGGATGAGGGCGTTGATGGCGTGGCGCAGGCGCTCACGCGCCGGTGTCCAGGCGCTGTGGCCGCCGAACGGAGTGAGGGTGGCCCCGATGACGCGGATGCCGTGGGCGTGCGCGCGGGCCACGATCCGGCGGTACGCGCGGACGAAGGCGCCCGGATCGGTCTGGGGCGGAGTGCCCTTGAGGTCGTTGACGCCCTCCAGGACGATCAGCGTGCGCACCCCGGTGCGGGAGAGGACGTCGGCGTCGAGACGGCTCAGTGCGCTCGGGCCGACCCCCTCGCGCAGAAGGCGGTTGCCGGAGATCCCGGCGTTCAGGACACCGGGCCGCCGCCCGGCGGGCAGGGCACTCAGCCGCCGGGACAGCAGGTCGGGCCAGCGGCGGTTGGTGCCGTACGAGGACCCGTTGCCGTCGGTGAGGGAGTCCCCGAGCGCGACGACGCTGTCGGGGGCGGCCGGACGCAGTACGTCGACGCCGGTCACGTAGTACCAGTGGGACACCCTGTCCGTGTACGCGGCGGCGCCGGGGTCTGCCGCGCGGTTGCCGTTCCTGGCGAGGAAGGTGGGTTGCAGGGAGGTGCGGTGGTAGGTCGCCGGGCCGCAGTCGGCGGAGGTGTGCACGGTGACGAGCAGGTCGGCGTCCGCCGGAACGGCGAGGCGGACGGGGTCGGTGACCCGGTCCTCTCCCGGCGGGACGGTCACGGAGGTGGCGCCGGCGAAGGTGGCGGTGCGCAGGGAGCCGGGCACCGCCTCGGGGCCGGCGGGGTCGTGGGCCCGCTGCAACGCGACGGTGACGGTGTCGAGGCGGAGCGGGGCGGTGCCCAGACGGTTGGAGAGCCGGATCCGGGTGGCGCTGCCGCCGACGCTGGTGTGCACGACGTTGCGGATCGAGGTGCCGGGGAGTGCCGGGGCGGTTCCGGAGGCGGCGGCCTCCCAGGTGCCGGTCCACCGCGGTGCCGTCTCGGCCCGGCCGACGGCATCCGGATAGGGGGGCGCGGCCG
Source organism: Streptomyces sp. NPDC047079 (assembly GCF_040643755.1). NCBI lineage: Bacteria > Bacillati > Actinomycetota > Actinomycetes > Kitasatosporales > Streptomycetaceae > Streptomyces > Streptomyces sp. NPDC047079. The sequence goes on along the minus strand of NZ_JBEYUZ010000016.1, from coordinate 62,499 downwards.
ACAGGACGGTGAGCGCGAGCACGACGAAGCAGCGGCGCCGTGTTCCGGTCATCCAAGGCAGACGGATCATACGGACGTGCCCTTTCCGTACCGGTGGCCCCGGTCGCGGGGGCCGGGAAGCGCTCGATGGCTTCCCGGGACGGATCGGCGCGATACCCCCTGTCACACGTACGGAGCAACCCCGCCCCCCGGACGGCTGACCCTCGGCCGTTCCCCCGGCCCCGGCCTCGTACAGGAGCCCGGAGCCTGGAGACGGCTGAACGGCGCCTGTCCGGCCGGGCCCGGGGTCCCGCCCCCGGGCCCGGCCGGACACCGTCTAGTGCCACCGCCCCCGCTTGGCCTCCATCGCCGCCTTCCCCTCGGCTCCCTTCCGCTTCCACTCGCGTCGCAGCTCGGCCCGCACCCGGGCGTCCGTCTTGGCGACGATCCGCTGGTTTTCCCGCAGCAGTTTGCGGTAGCTCTCCAGCCGTCGCTCGGACAGTTCCCCGGCCTCGAGCGCCGCGCGCACCGCGCACCCGGGTTCCGCGCCGTGCGCGCAGTCGTGGAAACGGCACTCCGCGGCCAGTTCCTCGATCTCGGAGAACACCTGGCCCACGCCGGTCCCGGCGTCCCAGAGCCCCACCCCGCGCAGCCCGGGGGTGTCGATGACGACTCCCCCGCCCGGCAGCAGGAGCAGATTGCGCGTGGTGGTGGTGTGGCGGCCCTTGCCGTCCATGTCCCTGGTGGCCTGTACGGTCATGACGTCGTCGCCGAGCAGCGCGTTGGCGAGGGTCGACTTCCCGGCGCCGGACTGCCCGAGCAGCACGGACGTACCGCCGGACAGGACGGCGGCGAGGACGTCGAGTCCCTCGCCCAGCCGGGCGCTGAGCGGCAGCACCGGCACTCCGGGGGCCGTCGTCTCCACGTCCTCGACGATGTACGAGAGCGTCACCGCGTCCGGCACCAGGTCGGCCTTGGTGAGCACCACGACCGGCTGCGCCCCGGACTCCCAGGCCAGTGCGAGGAAGCGTTCGATCCGTGTGAGGTCCAGTTCGACCGCTAGCGAGACGGCGACGATCGCGTGGTCGACGTTGGCCGCGAGGATCTGTCCCTCGGACCGCTTGGAGGAGGTGGAGCGCACGAAGGCGGTGCGGCGCGGCAGATACGTGCGCACATAGCGGGGGTTGCCCGCGGGGTCGACGGCGACCCAGTCGCCCGTGCACACGACACGGAGGGGATCGTGCGGGGTGACGAAGGCGGTGTCGGCGCGGAGCACCCCTTCGGCGGTGACCACGTCGCATTGGCCGCGGTCGACCCGTACGACACGGCCGGGCAGGAGCCCTTGCTCGGCGTATGGGGCGAACTCCGACTCCCAGCCCGCGTCCCAGCCGTACGTGGCGAGTGGGTGAGAGGAAGCCGAAGACGCCGAAGGAAAAGAGAGGTTCAAGGGAAACCCTTCACAAGGGCGGCCCCGGCTGCGCGCGGTGTGCGCTGTGGGAAAGGTCAGCCGGAGGCCACGGAGGTGGAGTGGATGATCTTCTGGTTGCGGGCAGCGCCCATCACAAAGACAGCCATCGGTCACACCTCCCGTTCCTTACTCGGCCGACGGCGGCAGCCAACAGCCGCCACGAGAAAGCACGCCCAACATAGAGACGCCCACACTCAGGCGCCACCGAATTTCCGTCCGTGTCACCTGCACGACCTCGCACGCGTTCGGCGCTCTGAGGCCCTTCGTGCAGAGCGTGGCTGGTGATTCGCGGTCACCGCCGCCCCTCCGGCATCGGCTTCCGCGACTCCGGGAACACCACTGGACCGCACTCGCCATCACCCGCTCACGGCCACCGCACGGGCCTCGCCCCGACAGGCGGGCGGAGCGGGGGTGGCTGGGGCCGGAGCATGGGGCAAGACGGCCGAGGCCCGCGGGCTCGGTTGTCCGCAAGCGCGCCTCGCTGAGCGAAACCCCCTGGCTCATCCGGTCGTCGAGCAACCGGCCCCGTTCACCGTGAAGGCGTGCGGTGCGGTGTTGTCGCCGTGCCGGGAGGCGATGAATCCGACGGCGAAGGTGCCGTTCGCGGCGACCTTCTTGTTGTACTCGGCGGCCTTCGCGGTGACTTGGGGGCCGTCCTGGCCGAAGGTGCCGTCCCACATCTGGGTGATGCGCTGGCCGTCGCCGAAGGTCCAGCCGATGCTCCAGTCGTCGAGCGCCCGGGTCGAGGTGACCGTGACGGTGGCCTGGAAGCCGCTCGGCCACTCGTCGACGACGTGGTATGTGACCCGGCAGGTCGACGGCGTGCGCGAGGCGGGGGCCGACGCGGTGGACGGGTCGTCGACCGGGCTCGTCGACCTGCCCTGCGGTTCGGTGTCCGAGTCACCGCTGCTGGCCGTACCGGCCGGGGCGGCCGGACGCGAGGTCGGGGGTGCGCCGGTCCGGGCGCGGCCCGGGGTGGTGCCGAGGGGCGGCAGGGAGGGCGTCGAGACGGCGATGGCCCCGTCCGCCGAGTCGCCGCTCGCGCTCGCCCGGCCGCCCGGATCGCCGAGTTGCATCAGCGAGACCGTCAGCGCCAGCGCGGACACGATCACGGCCGCGGCCAGGATCCCGGCCCGGCCGAACCGGGGCCGTGTCACGGCGCCCACCGCGACGCCCCGGTCCGTGCCCGCGTCCGCGCGCCCGCCGCTCAGCCCCGCCTCCGCGGCCCGGCGCCGCCGCTCCAGATAGGCGAGTCCGCCCCAGCCGATCACTCCGCTCGCCAGTGCGGCGGGCGTGCCACCGCCGTGCAGCCGCAGACAGGCCGCGGCCTCCGCGCACTCGGCGCAGGTGGCGAGGTGCCGTGAGACGTCCTCCGGTGTCTCGGCGCCCGGGGAGCGGGTGACCGCGTCGAGGAGCCGGGCGTAGCTGCGGCAGTCGGCACCCATCGGCGTGTCGAGGTGGTTGCGCCGGCAGCGGTCCCGGAACAGCGCCCGCACCTGGACGAGTTCCTGCGTGGCGGTCGCGGGGTCCAGGCCCAGCCGACGGGCCACGTCGGGCAGGGGCAGCGCCTCCACTTCGGCCAGCCACAGCAGCGCCGCGTCCGGCTCCTGCATGTCCTTCAGTCCGCGCAGGGCCAGCGGGCGGCTAAGGGGCGGCCCGGTGTAGCGGGCGGCCTTCTCGGAGTTCAGCCACAGCCGCAGTTCCGGGTCGAGCCGGTGTCCCTTGCCCTCCGCCTCCCAGGCGGCGGCCGTGGTGCGGACCGCGGTGAGCAGCAGGGGGATCCGGGGCAGCCGCGGGGTGCGGCGCCCGGTGGTCCTCTCCTGGCCCTCGGCCTCCCGTGCCTCGCCGATGCCGCGGCTGAACGCCTCGGTGGCCAGCTGCCTGCCGGAGGCGGAACCCGAGGTGCACAGGTCGGCATACGACAGGACCGCGTCCCAGCACTCCGAGAACAGCGCCGCCTCGGCGGCGTCCTGGGGGGTCGGCAGGTCGGGCATGGAGAGCTCCTGCATCAACTGCTTCCGCAAGCAAAGCCAACTCGCCTGGAATACAAGGGGGTTGGGGGGGCCGTCTCACGACAGGCCCAGAGCTTTTCACGCCTCCCACACAACTGACAAGCGGCGTATTCAATTGCCGTTGCCAGGTGTTGCGGAGCTCGCACCATGTCGAGTTGTACGGATACGGGCCCCGTCGCGACTCAGCGTGCGGGGCCCGTGATGCCTTCGTTACGTGTGCTGCGCCGGGAGGGAGTCCCCGAACGCACGCTCCGCGCTGGAGGGCTCCTCGGCCGCTTCCTCCGCCGGGAGGCTGTCCATGAAGGAACTGACGGAGAACACCGCGCGGCCGGGTCCGGGCGGGCCGTAGCCGGGCGGCGAGGACAGCCCGAAGTCGTCCATCGTGGCGCGGTAGGCCTCCAGCAGCCGGATGTGGTACTCCAGCGGGGCTCCCTGAGGGTTGGCCTTGCCGAGCGGGGTCGTCGGTTCGGGGCACCATGTGGTGAAGCGGGGCGTGATGCCGTGCGACATGAAGAAGCGCAGGCCCTCGGTGGTGGAGGCGATCGCCTCGTCGACGGTGGTGAAGCCGAAGGGCTCGGCCATCTCGACGCCCGCCACGAAGTTGGGGATCACGTTGCGCGCACCGAAGACGTCCGCGGAGTCGAGGATCCGCCGGTGCCACTCGTCCCGGCCGACGTACCGCTCCTTGCCCGGGCAGTACAGCTCGAACAGACGCCGGTCCCACACCTCGAAGTTGGGGTGGTAGATCTGCACGCCGTAGTCCTTGAAGCGCTGCACATCGGCCTTGGGCAGCGCCTGGGCGACGACCTTGCCGATCCAGCGGCCCGGGAAGCGGTCCTCGATGGCCTTGGCGTAGTGCCCGTAGAAGTCCGCCTCGTCCCGGCCCGCGACCTTGGAGGTGATCGCGCCGCCGGTGAGGGTGTAGGCGGTGGACGCCTTCTGGGTGTCGTACCGGTCGATGATCTCCAGCGCCTCGAGGACCTCCTCGACGTCCTTGACGCCGGTGTAGGGCCGCCCGGCCGCCTTGTGCTGGCGCCAGTTGTGGTTGATGTCGCAGTACTGGCACTCCTCCTTGGCGCCGAAGTACTGGCACACGCGGAAGACGGTGAGGTAGATCAGGTAGCCCCACTGGATGGTCGGGGCCACCTCCATCACGGACTTCCCGTTGGACAGGGTGTGGCGGTAGTACTCGGGCATGGGCGGCACGCCGACGTCCGCGATCCGCCGCCCGTCGAGGTAGAGCCCGAGCAGCCCCTGCTCGTCCGCGGCCACACGGTAGGGCGAGGACGGATTGACGCGTACGGAGACGACCGTCCGCCGCAGGTCGTAGGGGCCCCCGGTGAGGATGATCTCCTCGGGCGGGCGCCGCAGCGCCGCCTCGCCGAGCTCGGGCAGGGTGCCGTGGTCGAAGGAGAAGATGAAGTACGACTTCGGCTTGACCTCGCCGTTCTCGTTGTCCGAGAGCGCCGACGCATCGAAGGCCACACCCCCGCGGAGCAGATCCTCTTTGAAGACGGCTTCCCGCGGTACGTGCGGGAATCGCTCCATCAGATCCTCGACCAGTGCGGTGCGGCTGCCCATCCCGTGTCTCCTCCCGGCTCAGGCGTTCGACTTCTCACGGTATGCCCCCGCCCGCGCGTCAGCCGTACCGGGTCCCCCGCGCCGCGCGATGTGCTCCGGTACGGCGATGTCCGGGGACATCCGGGGGTCCGGCACGGGCGTGGCCCACGCCGAGGTGAGCGGCGGCACACCGGCCCACGGGCCCAGCTCCGCGTCCGGCCCGTCACCGTCACGCAGACCGGGGCGCCGCCCGCGAGGCTGCGGCCGGCGACCGAGCCATGGAGGTGGAGCTGCCGCTCGTCCCGCCCGTACACCGTGGGCACGACCAGCGGCCGCCCGTCGACGACGACGCCGGGATGGCGGACGAACCCGGCGTCGAGGATCGCCTGGAGACCGGCCCGCCGGAGGCTGTCCTGATCGCTCAGGCGGCGGCGCCTGGTCGGCTCGGTCAGCGGGAGGGTGGCGGGGAGCGGCGGAGGCTGTGTCATGACCGGCGAGGCTACCGATATAGGTTCCCGGTGGATGCGCCGTCGCGGGATGCGCCGCGGACGAGACGCGCCGTTGCGGGACGCGCCGTTGCCGATACGCGGTTGTGGGTGCGTGGTTGCGGACGCGCGGCGGTGGAAGCGTGGTGGACACGTGGCTCGCGAGGCCGCGAGGAGGGACGACGATGACCGGGAGCGTGACCAACTGGGCGGGCAACATCAGGTACACCGCCGAGGAGTTGCACCGACCGCGCTCTCTCGACGCGCTGGCCGCGCTGGTCGCCGCCGGCACGAGGGTACGCGTCCTGGGCAGTGGGCACTCCTTCAACGAGATCGCCGAACCCGGTCCCGACGGCGTGCTGGTCTCGCTGTCCGGGCTGCCCGGTGAGGTGGAGGTCGACACGGCGGCCCGTACGGTACGGGTGGGCGGAGGCGTGCGGTACGCCGAACTCGCCCGGGTGGTGCACGAGCACGGGCTCGCACTGCACAACATGGCCTCCCTGCCGCATATCTCGGTGGCCGGCTCGGTGGCGACCGGCACGCACGGCTCGGGCGTGGCGAACGGCTCACTCGCCTCGGCCGTGCGGGAGGTGGAGCTCGTCACGGCGGACGGGTCGACGCTGCGGATAGGCCGGGGTGAGCGCGGCTTCGACGGGGCCGTGACCGCGCTCGGGGCGCTCGGCGTGGTCACCGCGCTCACGCTCGACCTGGAGCCGGACTTCCGGGTCGAGCAGCATGTGTTCACCGAACTGCCGCTTGACGGGCTGGACTTCGAGGCCGTGGCGGCGACGGCGTACAGCGTGAGCCTGTTCACCGACTGGCGCGCGCCGGGCTTCAGACAGGTGTGGCTGAAGCGGCGCACCGACCAGCCGCTGCCAAACTTCCCGTGGGCGCGGCCGGCGACCGAGGCACTGCACCCGGTGCCCGGGATGCCCGCGGTCAACTGCACCCGGCAGTCCGGTGTCCCGGGGCCCTGGCACGAGCGGCTCCCGCACTTCCGGGCCGAGTTCACCCCGAGCAGCGGCGCCGAACTCCAGTCGGAGTATCTGCTGCCGCGCCGGCACGCCCTGGACGCGCTGCACGCCCTGGACGCGATCCGCGGCACGGTGGCACCCGTGCTCCAGACCTGCGAGGTGCGGACGGTCGCCGCCGACGCGCAGTGGCTGAGCCCCGCCTACGGGCGGGACTCGGTGGCGCTGCACTTCACCTGGGTCGAGGACACGGCGGCCGTGCTGCCCGTCGTACGGCGGGTGGAGGAGGCGCTCGACTCCTTCGAGGCCCGCCCGCACTGGGGCAAGGTGTTCACCGTGCCCGCGCGGACGCTTCGCGCGCGCTACCCACGGCTCGAGGACTTCGCCGCGCTGGCGGCCGAGCTGGACCCGGCGGGGAAGTTCCGGAACGCGTTCGTTCGGGAGGTGCTGGGGTCCGCGGGGACGGCGGCCTGACCGTGGTCTCCCCCCGCACTTCGTACAACCCCTTTCCTAACCCCTTGTAGAAATGGTTCGCCGGTCATAGGCTCGCGCCGCGCCGAGGCGGCGGGCTCCGCCGTGTCCGGGGTGGGCACGGGGGGACGCCGTGTCGGGGAGTCGGCCGGGGAGTCGGTGGGAGGAGTCATATGAGGCACGGCACCTCACGCGACATCCGGACCGCGAACCGGTACGAGGTGCTGCGCCGGATCATCGCCCGGTCGCCGACGTCCCGGCAGGAGCTGGCGGCCGCGACCGGGCTCAGTCTGCCCACGGTGGCCACGCTCGTCGGCGAGCTCATCGGTCTCGGCATGCTGAACGAGGTCGGTTTCGAGGACTCGGCGGGCGGCCGGCCGCGCGGCCTGGTGGCGGTCGACGCGTCGGGGGGCGCCCTGATCGGCGTCGACATCGCGGAGACGTACGTCCGCGTCGAGCTGTTCGACCTGGCGCTGAACGCGCTGGCCCGCGCCGACGAGGACATGCGACCTGGTGAGAACCGCCCCGAACAGGTGGTCGCCCATGTGGCCGCCGCCGTCACCTCCGTGGCCGCCCGGGCCGGCGTGGCGGGTGCCCGTGTGCTGGGCACCGGCGTCAGCGTGCCGGGCCAGGTCGACCGCGTCCGCGGCGTCTGCGAGTACGCCGCGAACTGGGACTGGCACGACGTCCCGCTGCTCGACCTGCTCGCCGAGCACCTCTCCCCTCCCCTGTACCTGGACAACCCGCTGCGTGCCTGCGCGGTCGCCGAGCTGTGGTTCGGCGCGGCCCGGGGGCGCGGGGACGCCGTGGTCGTCAATCTGGGCACGGGCGTCGGGGCGGGGCTCGCGCTGGGCGGCGGGGTGCACCGCGGTGTCAGCAACAGCGCCGGTGAATGGGGCCATACGACGCTGGTGCTGGACGGGCGGCCGTGCCACTGCGGCGGACACGGCTGTGTGGAGACCTACGTCGGGGCGCCCGGGATCATGCGGAACCTACAAGAACTCAGCCCCCGCAGCCCCCTGCTGCACCCCGGGGACCAGACCGCCACGATCGACGCCCTGGGGCGCGGGGCCGCCGACGGGGACCCCGACGCCCTCAAGGTCGTCCGGGAGACCGCCCGTTATCTGGGCGCCGGGATCGCCGACCTGGTCAACCTGCTCAACCCCGAGGTGGTGGTGCTCAGCAGCTGGGTCGCGGCCACGCTCGGCGAGCCCCTGCTGCACGAGGTGCGCGAGGCCGTCGGACGGTATGCGCTCGGACGCCCGTTCGCCGCCACCGAGATCGTCCTGTCCCCCATCCCCACCGACCCGGTGTGCCTCGGAGCCGCGACCTTCGCCCTCGAAGGCGCTCTCCGGTCGGTCGGGCGGCGGGGCCCCACGACCGGCACAGCCCCCGCGAGGACCTAGGAGAGCGATGTCCTTCCGTACGTCCCCCGAGCTTTCGCTTTCATCGCCGTCGGCCGTCGACTACGTCGAGGACGTGGCACCGGGCAGCGGCAGCCTGCCGCCACGGGCCTGGTACGCGTCCTCGGACGCCGCCCGCCTCTCCCTGAACGGCAGGTGGCGCTTCCGTCTGTCGCCGACGGCGGACGCCCACGACGACTCGTTCGCCGAGCCCGGATACGACGCCGGGGGCTGGACGGAGGTCGCCGTGCCAGGCCACTGGGTGCTCCAGGGCGGCGGCACCTTCGGATCCCCCGCGTACACCAACCACCTCTACCCCTTCCCGGTCGACCCGCCGCGCGTCCCGACGGAGAACCCCACCGGCGACCATCTGCGCTTGTTCGACCTGCCGTCCGGCTGGCCGTCGGACGGCGGGGCGACCCTGCGCTTCGACGGCGTGGAGTCCTGTGCCCGGGTGTGGCTGAACGGAACCGACATCGGCGAGTTCAAGGGATCCCGGCTGCCGCACGAGTTCGCCGTCGGGCATCTGCTGAGGCCGACCGGCAATGTGCTCGCGGTCCGGGTCCATCAGTGGTCCGCGGGCTCCTACCTGGAGGACCAGGACCAGTGGTGGCTGCCCGGCATCTTCCGGGACGTGACGCTGCTGCACCGACCGGAGGGCTGCGTCCCCGACTTCTTCGTGCACTCCTCGTACGACCACCTCTCAGGCGAGGGCACGCTGAAGGTCGACTCGGACGTGGACGGCCGGGTCACCGTGCCCGCCCTCGGCATCGACGTCGCGACCGGCGAGCCGGTGACCGTTCCCGTGGAGCCGTGGACGGCGGAGACCCCGAAGCTGTACGACGGCGTGCTGGCCACCGAAGGTGAGCGGGTGCCGCTGCGGATCGGCTTCCGCACGGTCGCGCTCGAGGACGGCCTGATCAAGGTCAACGGGAGGCCGGTGCTCTTCAAGGGCGTCAACCGGCACGAGTGGCACCCCGAGAAGGGCCGGGCGCTCGACCTGGCGACCATGCGCGAGGACGTGCTGCTGATGAAGCGGCACAACGTCAACGCCGTACGCACCTCGCACTACCCGCCGCATCCCGCCTTCCTGGACCTGTGCGACGAATTCGGCCTCTGGGTGATCGACGAGTGCGACCTGGAGACCCACGGCTTCACCGAGCAGGCCTGGCGCGACAACCCCGTCGACGACGACCGCTGGACCCCGGCACTCCTCGACCGTGCCGCCCGCATGGTCGAACGCGACAAGAACCACCCGTCGATCGTCGTCTGGTCCCTGGGCAACGAGGCCGGCACCGGCCGCGGCCTGACGGCGATGGCCGAGTGGATCCGCGGCCGGGACGGCTCGCGGCTCGTGCACTACGAGGGTGACGTCACCTGCCGGGACACGGACATGTACTCGCGGATGTACGCCTTCCACGACGAGGTCGAGAGGATCGGCCGGAGGCTGGACGGCGGCAACGGCAGGCGTCGCGAACTCCCCTTCGTTCTCTGCGAGTACGGGCACGCCATGGGCAACGGCCCCGGCGGCATCGCCGACTACCAGCGGCTCTTCGAGGCATACGACCGGCTTCAGGGCGGCTTCATCTGGGAGTGGATCGACCACGGCATCAAGGACGACCGGTTCGGCTTCGCCTACGGCGGCGACTTCGGTGAGGAGCTGCACGACGGGAACTTCGTCTGTGACGGGCTGCTGTTCCCCGACCGCAGGCCCTCTCCGGGCCTGACCGAGTACAAGAAGGTCATCGAGCCGGTCCGGATCGAGGGCGAGGGCCGCGGCGGCACCGTACGGATCCGCAACGGGCACGACTTCGCCGACCTCTCGGCACTGGCCTTCGAGTGGTCCTTCCAGGCGGACGGCGAGACGGTCGCGTCGGGCGTGCTGCCGGTGCCGGTGCTCGCTCCGGGCGAGTCGGCGGACGTGAAGCTGCCGGAGCCGCCCGAGGCGGGTGACGCCGAAGCCCACTGGACGGTGCGGGCGGTGCTCGCGGCCGACACCCGATGGGCGCCCAAGGGGCACGAGGTGGCGTGGGGCCAGTTCCCCGTGACCCGGCGGCCCTCGGTGCGGGTCGCCCCGAGCCTGGCCCCGGCCCTCGACGACGGACGGATCACCCTGGGGCCGGCCTCCTTCGACGGCCGCACCGGCGCGCTTAGGGCCGTCGGCGGAGTGGACGTGGCCGGTCTGCGCCTGGATGTGTGGCGGGCCCCCACCGACAACGACGACGGCGCCGCATGGCAGCCGGACCTCCGCCACGGCCCGCTGTGGCGCAAGCTGGGACTGCACCGCATGCGGCACCGGCTGGACGCCGTGGAGCCGGGCGACGACGCGCTGACCGTGCGGACGCGGGTCGCGCCCGCCGCCCGGGACGTGGGCCTCGCCACGGTGTACCGCTGGACGTCCGACGGGGACCGGCTGAAGCTGACCGTGTCCGTCGTGCCCGAGGGCGACTGGGCGGTGCCGCTGCCCCGGCTCGGCATCCGGCTGGGGCTGCCGGGCCCGGCGGACCGCGTGCGGTGGTTCGGCGGCGGGCCCGGCGAGGCGTACCCGGACTCCAGGTCGGCCTCCCGGATCGGCCGCTGGGAGTCCACGGTCGAGGAGTTGCAGACGCCGTACGTCCGCCCGCAGGAGAACGGCGCCCGCGCCGACGTCCGCTGGGTGGAGATCGGTTGCCTCAGGGTCGAGGGTGACCCCGAGTTCTGGTTCAGCGCCCGGCGCTGGACGAACGAGCAGCTGGACGCGGCCCGCCACCTCACCGACCTGACGCCCGGCGACACGGTGTGGGTGAACCTCGACCACGGCCAGCACGGCATCGGCTCCCAGTCGTGCGGTCCCGGCCCGCTGCCGCGGTACTTCCTGCGGGCCGAGCCCGCGGAGTTCACCTTCGTCTTCTCGCCGATCGGTTGACGGGCCGACGGACACGGTCCGGAGGCCGCCCGTCGGGTCCGCCCGGCCCCGTCAGGCGGCCTCGCCGGCGGCCTCAGGACGGCGTACGCGTACCGGCGTGAGCAGGGCGACGTCACCGTCGCCGCACCCGCACCTCCGCCCAGACCACCTTGTACGCGCAGCCCGGCCGCGGGTCCGCGCCCCACCGCTCGGCGATCGCGGCGACGATCAGCAGCCCGTGCCCGCCCTCGCCCCCGGGCTCCCGCAGCACGGGCAGCCGCTCGGTCCGCCCGTCGGCCACCTCGACGCGTACGACACCGTCCCGCAGCACCAGCCGCACGCGGAAGTCACGACCCGGCACGCGGCCGTGGCGGACGGCGTTGGCGGCCAGTTCGGCGACGACGAGAGTCACGTTCTCGCTGGGACCGCTGTCGTACGGGAATCCCCAGACGTCCATACGGTTCGCCACGAGCCGCCGCGCGAGGCGCGCGCCGCGCGGCGTACAGCTGAAGAGCTGGGTGAACGTACGTACGGTGACGGGGTCGTGGAGCTGTGGGTCTGCGTGCATGGCCCAACCGTCGCCGGGTCACGGCAGTCGCACCAGGTACGGCACTCGTACGCCGCTGACCGTACGAGTTCACCGAGTGGACAGTGCGCATAACGGTGCGTGACCATAAGGGACTTGGCGGGGTTGGCACCAGTGCACTCGGGGGGTTCGCGCCATGACCGACAGCACCATCGGCACCACGAACGAGCCGGGGTCGTCCGACAGTCTGAAAGGCTTCGGGGCGGTCCACAAGGCCTTCCGCAAGCGCGCGGGACTCACACAGGAGGAGTACGCGCCGCTGGTGCGGTACCAGCCGTCGACGGTCGCGTCGATCGAGCAGGGACGGCGCTTCCCGCCACGTGTTTTCGTGGAGCGCGCGGAAGAGGTGCTGGACGCGTTCGGGGCATTGAAGGGGGCCTACAAGCACGTCGGGCGGGAGAAGGGGCTGGCGTCCTGGTTCCGGCAGTGGGCGGAGCTGGAGGAGCAGGCGATCAGTCTGTACACGTTCGAAAGCCGGTTGGTGCCGGGGCTTTTGCAGACGGAGGCGTATGCGCGGGTGCTGTTCGACGAGCGCGTGCCTGTACTCACGGATTCTCAGATCGAGGCCCAGCTCGCCGCGCGCGAGGAACGACAGCGCCTGTTGACCGACCGACCCGACGCGGCGTTCAGCTTCGTCGTGGAGGAGTACGTCATCCAACGGTGCACCGGCGGGCGGGACATCACTCGCGAGCTGATTTGCCGCATCCTGGAGATTACGAAGGCCCGTAACGTGGAGCTCCAGTTGCTCCCCATGTCACTCGGCGCCCATGCGGGGCTGGCCGGTCCCATCCAACTGCTGGAAACCCCGGAGAACGAGTGGTTCGGGTACTGCGAAGGACAGCGAAGCGGCCAGTTCGTCGCGGACCCGAAAGCAATCAGTGTGCTCCACATGCGCTATGCGAAACTGCGCTCACAGGCTCTCTCCCCGGGCGACTCCCGGAGCCTGCTCGAACGGATGCGAGGAGCGCTATGAGCACCACCGAACTGGCCTGGTTCAAGAGCAGCTACAGCAGTAGCGGTGACGGCGACTGCGTCGAGGTGGCCACCGGCCCCACCGCCATCCACGTCCGCGACTCCAAGAACCCCGCCGGCCCCCGGCTCGCCCTCACCACCACCGCGTGGGAGGAGTTCGTAGGGTTCGCCACGCACGACCCCGGCCGCCTCGCCTAGGCAAGGAGCTGGCCATGGGCCGTGCCGGTCTCACCGTCGAACGGATCGTCGCGGCCGCCGCCGAGCTCGCGGACGACGTCGGCTTCGACAAGCTCACCCTGTCCGCCCTGGCGCGGCAGTTCGGGGTGAAGGACGCGAGCCTGTACTCGCACGTCAGGAACCTGGGCGAGTTGCGGACACGCCTGGCTCTGCTGGCGGGCGCGGAGATGATCGACCGCATCGCGGCGGCCGTCGCCGGGCGGGCCGGCAGGGACGCGCTGGCCGCCTTCGCGGGCGCCTACCGGGAGTACGCGCTGAATCACCCGGGCCGGTACGCGGCCGCCCAGATCCGCATCGACCAGTCCCTCGTCGCCGACTCCCCCGCCCTGCGCCGCACCGCCGAGATCACCTGCGGCATGCTCCGCGGCTACGGCCTCGACGAGCCCGACCTCACCGACGCCGTCCGCCTGCTGCGGAGCACCTTCCACGGCTACTGCGCCCTGGAGGCGAGCGGCGGCTTCGGCGCCCCGAGGGACGTACAGGCGTCCTGGGACCAGGCCGTCGAGGCTCTGCACACGGCGTTGGAACACTGGCCCCGCGAGAAGAAGAAGGCCGACGGCTGATCTCCGGTGCGACGTGGCCTGCCGGTCCACAGCGCGGAGAGGCGACAGGACCTGGGGCGCCCCGGTTCCGGTCGGGACGCCCCAGGGGCTTGCGGGCGGGGGGCGCGGCGGCGCGCTCGCCCCGCGCGTCGGAGTCCCACGGCTAACGTGAAAGACCCTCCGGTATCAAATCCTGCGCCACCAGGGCGTCACACACCAGACCCAAATGCACCGCACACCGTGAACGGACGCGTGCGTGTGGTCACGTCGGTGTGGCACAGGGGCAGGAGTGTTCGATATTTCGAACCAAATCCGTCACACCGAACGCTGAAAAGGTAAGGGCGTCCCGGGAAGAGGTCAACGGGTCCGGCGGGCCTTGCCCCATTGCCGGAATCACCGTGAAAGCACGATCGCGCCCACGGTATCGGCGGCAAACTTTCCTCAGTACCCCCGATCGCCGTCGGCATGCGCACTTCTCGCCTACCGACGCGACCGGCTGAGATCTTTGCGCGAGACTTTGGTTGTCGCACGACAACTGAGTTACCCTGCGACCGATTTTCTCATCGGGCAGTCCGTGAACTGCGGAAATGCGGGGGCGATGAATGGGGCCGGCCATGGACCCGGCGCGGTTCCGAGTCCTCGGCGTGGGGACTCCTGGGGAGCGGAACGAGGGTGCGCATGACCAGCAAGACGACCGAGACCGCACGGCGGGCTCCGGGCGAGCAGGAGCTGCGGCAGCTGCTGGCCGGACTGACCGCGGTACGGGACGGCGACTTCGGCACACGGCTGCCGTCCGACGGCGAGGGCCTGCTCGGCGACATCGCCACCGTCTTCAACGGCATGGTGGACCAGCTGTCCGTGTTCACTTCCGAGGTGACGCGTGTGGCGCGCGAGGTGGGCACCGAGGGCACGCTCGGCGGCCAGGCGGAGGTGCCCGGGGTCTCCGGCACCTGGGCCGACCTGACCGACTCCGTCAACGCCATGGCGGGCAACCTGACCACCCAGGTCCGCGACATCGCCCAGGTGGCGACGGCGGTGGCCAAGGGAGATCTCTCGCAGAAGATCGACGTGCCCGCGCGCGGCGAGATCCTCCAGCTGAAGGAGACCGTCAACACGATGGTCGACCAGCTCTCGTCGTTCGCCGCCGAGGTCACCCGGGTCGCCAGGGAGGTCGGCAGCGAGGGGCGGCTCGGCGGTCAGGCCCAGGTGCCCGGCGTCGGCGGTGTCTGGCGCGACCTCACCGACTCCGTCAACTTCATGGCGGGCAACCTGACCTCCCAGGTCCGCAACATCGCCCAGGTGACGACGGCGGTCGCCCAGGGCGACCTCTCCCAGAAGATCACCGTCGACGCCCGCGGAGAGATCCTCGAACTCAAAAACACCATCAACACGATGGTCGACCAGCTCTCCGCCTTCGCCGACGAGGTCACCCGCGTCGCCCGCGAGGTCGGCACCGAGGGGCGGCTCGGCGGCCAGGCGGACGTCAAGGGTGTCAAGGGCACCTGGCGCGACCTCACCGACTCCGTCAACTTCATGGCGGGCAACCTCACCGCGCAGGTCCGCAACGTCGCCCAGGTGGCCACGGCGGTCGCCCAGGGCGACCTCTCCCAGAAGATCACCGTCGACGCCCGCGGCGAGATCCTCGAACTCAAGAACACCATCAACACGATGGTCGACCAGCTCTCCGCCTTCGCCGACGAGGTCACCCGCGTCGCCCGCGAGGTCGGCACCGAGGGCAACCTCGGCGGACAGGCCATCGTCCGGGGCGTGTCGGGCACGTGGAAGGACCTCACGGACAACGTCAACGTGATGGCGTCGAACCTGACCGGCCAGGTCCGCTCCATCGCGCAGGTCGCCACCGCCGTGGCGCGCGGCGATCTGTCGCAGAAGATCACCGTCGAGGCGAAGGGCGAGGTCGCGGCCCTCGCGGACGTCATCAACACCATGGTCGACACACTCTCCGCCTTCGCCGACGAGGTCACCCGCGTCGCCCGCGAGGTCGGCACCGAGGGGCGGCTCGGCGGCCAGGCGCACGTGCCCAACGTGGCGGGCACGTGGAAGGACCTCACGGACAACGTCAACTCGATGGCCAACAACCTCACCGGCCAGGTGCGCAACATCGCGCTGGTGACGACCGCGGTGGCCAACGGCGACCTGTCGAAGAAGATCGACGTCGACGCCCGCGGAGAGATCCTCGAACTCAAGACCACCATCAACACGATGGTCGACCAGCTCTCGTCGTTCGCCGCCGAGGTCACCCGCGTGGCGCGGGAGGTCGGCAGCGAGGGGCGGCTCGGCGGGCAGGCCGAGGTGGAAGGCGTCGAGGGCACCTGGAAGCGGCTGACGGAGAACGTCAACGAGCTGGCCGGGAACCTCACCCGGCAGGTCCGCGCCATCGCCGAGGTCGCGAGCGCGGTCGCCGAGGGCGATCTGACCCGCTCGATCACCGTGGAGGCCTCCGGCGAGGTCGCCGAGCTCAAGGACAACATCAACTCCATGGTGGAGTCCCTGCGCGAGACCACGCGGGCCAACCAGGAGCAGGACTGGCTGAAGACCAACCTCGCCCGGATCTCCGGCCTGATGCAGGGGCACCGAGACCTGCCCGTCGTCGCCGAGCTGATCATGGACGAGCTGACGCCCCTGGTGTCGGCCCAGTACGGCGCCTTCTACCTCGCGGAGGACACCGAGCGCCGGCCCGAACTGCGGCTGGTCGGCTCGTACGGCTTCCCGGACGACGAGGAACGGCCCACCCGTATCCCCGTCGGCCGCTCCCTGGTCGGCCAGGCCGCGCGCAACCGCCGCCCCATCACCGTGGAGGAGCTTCCTCCGGGGTACGTGACCATCTCCTCGGGTCTCGGCCAGGTCGTGCCGAGCGCCCTGACGGTGCTGCCCATCGTGGTCGAGGACCAGGTGCTCGGCGTCATCGAACTGGCCTCGGTCACCCGCTTCACCCAGATCCACCTGGACTTCCTGGGCCAGCTGATGCCCACCATCGGCGTCAACCTCAACACCATCGTGGCCAACGCACGTACCGACGAGCTGCTGGAGGAGTCCCAGCGGCTGACCGCCGAACTCCAGGCACGCTCCGAGGAGCTGCAGGTCCAGCAGGACGAACTCCAGCGCTCCAACGCGGAGCTGGAGGAGAAGGCGTCCCTGCTCGCCTCGCAGAACCGCGACATCGAGGCCAAGAACCTCCAGATCGAACAGGCCCGGCAGGAGCTGGAGACCCGCGCCCAGGAGCTTGCGCTGGCCTCCAAGTACAAGTCGGAGTTCCTGGCGAACATGAGCCATGAGCTGCGCACCCCGCTGAACAGCCTGCTCATCCTGGCCCAGCTGCTCGCCCAGAACCCCTCGCGCAACCTCACCCCGAAGCAGGTCGAGTACGCGGGCATCATCCACTCCGCGGGCTCCGACCTGCTCCAGCTGATCAACGACATCCTCGACCTGTCGAAGGTGGAGGCGGGCAAGATGGACGTCAGCCCGGAACGGGTCTCGCTGCGGCAGCTGCTGGAGTACGTCGAGGCGACGTTCCGCCCGATGACCACCCAGAAGAGCCTGGACTTCACGGTGACCACGGCTCCGGGCGCTCCGGCCGACCTGCTCACCGACGACTCCCGGCTGCGTCAGATCCTGCGCAATCTGCTCTCGAACGCGGTGAAGTTCACCGAGCAGGGAAGCGTCGAGCTGCGCATCGAGCCGGCCGCCGACAAGGAGGTGCCCGAGGGCGTCGTCCGCGGCGGGACCATCGTGGCCTTCCGGGTGAAGGACACCGGCATCGGCATCCCCCAACAGCAACTGGAGACGATCTTCGGGGCGTTCCAGCAGGCGGACGGAACGACCAGCCGGAAGTACGGCGGCACCGGCCTCGGCCTGTCGATCACCCGGGAGATCGCCCATCTGCTCGGCGGCGCCGTCACGGTCGACAGCACACCGGGCCAGGGCAGCACGTTCACCCTCTACCTGCCCGTGGCGCGCGCCGACTTCGAGGAGCTGCTGGACGGCAGCGGCCGGCCGTCGGAGCAGGTCATCCCCGCGGTGCCCTCCGAGGTGGTGCCCGCCCCGCATCCGGACTCCTCCGTGCCGCCGGCGGTGCCCGGGCAGCGCCGGCGGAGGCTGCTGGTCGTCGAGGAGCGCCCACGCGGTCTGCTGACCCTTGTCGCGGAGAGCGCGGTCTCGGACATCGCGCACGACCGCGACACCGGTGACGCGCGCGGCGCGATCGACATCATCACCGCCATCGGGGCGCAGGAGGCGGCGAGCGCGCTGGCCGCCGAACCGTGCCACTGCGTCGTCCTCGAACTCGGCATGCCCGACGGGGAGGCTCCGCGGTTCCTGGACGCGATGCAGGGCGACTCCGCGCTGGCGAGCGTGCCCGTGCTCGTGCACAGCGGCCACCGGGTGGACCTGGCCCAGGAGCAGGCCCTGCGGTCCCGCTCCGGGGGCCGGCCGCTGGACTTCCTGTCCAGCCTGGACGAGCTGCGCGAGCACATCACCCTGCACCTGTCCGCCGAGGAGCCGGGAGACGTGCTGTCCCTGGTCCGCGCCGAGGAGCCGCAGCACGCGGCGACGCAGCCGATGGACGACGCGTTCCTCGGCCGTACGGTGCTCGTGGTCGACGACGACGCGCGCAACCTCTTCGCGCTGAGCGGGATCCTGGAGCTGCACGGCTTCCGTGTGCTGCACGCGGAGAACGGCCGCAAGGGCATCGAGACGCTGCTTTCCCACCCCGACATCGCGGTGGTGCTGATGGACGTGATGATGCCCGAGATGGACGGCTATGCCGCCACGGCCGAGATCCGCAAGATGCCCCAGTACGCGGACCTGCCCATCATCGCCGTCACCGCGAAGGCCATGCCGGGCGACCAGGAGAAGAGCCTCGCGTCCGGGGCCAACGACTACGTCACCAAGCCCGTCGACACCAACGATCTCATCGCCTGTGTCCGACGCTGGCTGCCCGCCTGAGAGGAGACGCCCGCCGTGTGCACCTGCCGACCGGGCGCCCACCGGCGCCCTCAGCATGGCGTCCCCGGACGCCCCAGCAGCCGAGGAACAGGCCAACCGTGAGCAATCCCCAGCAGCCCCCCGAGCGGGCCTCCACCGGTCCGGCAGGCATCGAACCGAGGGAACCTGTGGAGCCGACGACCGGCACCCCGGTGGCCGGGCAGCCCACCGCGCCGCACCCGGCCCCCGGTCCGGCCGCCCCCGGTCCGGCCGCCAAGGACCGGGCGGCCACGGATCCGGCGGCCACGAACCCGACGGCCTCCGAGACGGCGACGGACACCCCGACCGCCACCGACACCAGGCTCACCGCCGCCGGCCCCCGCCTCCTCCCCGCCACCCGGGAGCACTCCGGCCCCGCCGCCCCGCACGCGGCCGGCTCGGAGTCCGCCGTCGTCGGCCCGGACGGCGGCACCGCACAGACGGGTGCCGGGGCGCGCGCCGACGCGGCGCAGCCCTCCGCCTCGCCCGTCGGAAGGCTGGCGGCCACCGTCGAACGGCTACGGCATGAGGTGCTGGCGGCACACGCCGAGGCCGACGGGCGGGCCCTGATCGAGCTCGCCAAGGGCATCCTGGTGGAACGGTTGCGCTGCGGACCCGCGCAAGCGGCCCGGCAACTCGCCGAGCTGACCGAGCAGGCGGGCGCGACACCGCTCGAATTCGCGGTCGAGGTCATCAACCAGGCGTCCCGCGACCGGCTCTCGGAGGTCACCTCCGCCTTCCTGGCCGTCGCGGCGGCCCAGGACGGCCCGGAGGGCACCGCGGACCCGGGCTCGCGCGAGGACCGGTCCTCCGCCGTACGGCTGCGGGCCGCCGAGAGCGGCGCGCTGGCGGCCGACGACACCCAGGCCGTCGCCGACTCCCTGCTGGAGCACGCCCTGGCCCCGCTCGGCGCGGAGGCCGTGGCCATCTGGGCCGTGGGTTCGGACGGCTCCCTCACGCTGGCGGGCAGCGCGGGTTTCTCCGCGGCCGAGGCCGACCGCTGGCGGTACGTGCCCCCGGGCGTGGCGACCGTGGCACGTCACGGTCTCGCCGAGCGAGCGGGACAGTGGATCGCCTCCCTGTCCGAGACCGGTCTGCCCTCCATCGGCCAGCACCACCACCCGGACGGCGGAAGGGTGGCCCTGCCCGCCGGTACCGGTGGACGCATCCACGGGGTGCTGGAGATCGCCTGGCCCGCGCCGCTGGACCCGCAACCGCCGCAGATCGTCCGTCAGATCGAGGCCCTGGCCGAGCTGTGCGCCCACACCCTGGAGACCGGTGCGCGGCTGCGCCCCGACGAGAACGCGAAGCCCCGCGTCGTACCGGACGCCGCGGAGCTGATGGACCTGGCGGACGGGCTGCACGACCCCGCCCTGGTACTGGTGCCGCACCTCGACGCCGACGGGGACCTCGTCGACTTCCGCATCCAGCACGCCAACAGCCGCTTCCTCGACCCCGCGGGCCGCCCACGGGGCGTCATCAACGGGGCGCTGCTGCTGGAGGCGTACCCGATGGCCGCCGGGCCCACCGAGCTGTTCGACCGGATAGAGCGGGTCTACGCCACGGGCGAGCCCTTCCGCGCCCACCGTATGAGGCTCACCGCCCTGGTGGGTGACGTCCCGCTGTCGGCGGTCGCCGACATCAGCATCAGCCGGCACGCCAACAGCGTGCTGCTCATCTGGCGCATCGAGGACGAGGCGGCCCGTCTGGCGAGTCTGCTCCAGCACGCCCAGCGCCTCGGCCGCATCGGCGGTTTCGAGGAGAATCTGCTCACTGGCGAGATCACCTGGAACGGCCAGCTGTTCGCCCTCTACGGCAGGTCCCCGTCGAGCCTTCCGGTGCCCCTGGAGGAACTGAGCGCACACGCGCACCCCGACGACGCCGTCGCCATCGGCAGGTTCCTGCGCACCCTGCTCCACCACCGACGGTCGGCGTCCACGGCCTTCCGGCTGCAACGCCCCGACGGGGTGACCCGCCATATCCGCGTGGTGGCCGAACCGGTCCTCGACTCCGACGGGCGGCTGTTCGTCGTGCGCGGCGCCTATCAGGACATCTCCGCCCAGCACTGGACGGAGGTCGCGCTCGCCGCGACCCGCGACCAGCTCGCGCACACCGAACAGCAGGCGAGTGAACGCAACCGTCTCGCCCTCCAGCTGCAGCACGCCATCATGCCGCCGACGCAGGCCCCTCTGGAGGCCGACGGCCTTCAGGTGGCGGTGCGCTACCGGCCCGCCGAGACGGAACAGCTGGTGGGCGGCGACTGGTACGACGCGGTCGTGCTGCCGTCCCGGCTGGTGCTGCTGTGCGTGGGCGACGTCGCGGGGCACGGTATCGAGGCGGCCACGAGCATGGTCGTCCTGCGCAACGCGCTGCGCGGGCTCGCCGTGACGGGCGCCGGGCCGGGCCAGTTGCTGTCCTGGCTCAACATGGTGGCCCACCATCTGACCGGCGCGGTCACCGCCACCGCGGTCTGCGCACTGTACGACCCGCACCGCCACACCCTGCGCTGGGCCAGGGCGGGCCATCTGCCGCCCGTCCTGGTGCGCGGCACCGACGCGGCGCCGCTTCCCCTGGTCAGGGGCATGCTGCTGGGTGTCGTATCGGACACGGTGTACGAGGAGCACGAGGTCCAGCTGGCCGTCGACGACACGCTGCTGATGTACACGGACGGTCTGATCGAGCGCCGTGACCGTTCCGTGGAGGAGTCCCTGGCCCAGCTGCTGACCGCCGCGCGGATGGTGCCCCCCACGCTGGACCAGCAACTGGACCGCCTCCTGACGTACAGCAAGTCGGACACCGACGACGACACCTGCATCGTGGGCATCCGGGTCGGCTAGGGGGTTTCGTCTGGATCAGTTCGGGTCCGAAACCGACGGACGGCCGCCCGGCCGGTTGCCCACCTACCGGACGCGCCGGGGCGTCCGCCCGTCCTTCGGTTAGCGTCATGTCATGGCCGGCAAGACCACTCCCACCCTCGCCGAGGCCCTCGCCGCCGGGACGGTCGTCCTGGACGGCGGCCTGTCGAACCAGCTCGAGTCCGCCGGGCACGACCTGAGCGACGCGCTGTGGTCGGCGCGGCTGCTCGCGGAGCGGCCCGAGGCGATCACCGAGGCGCACCTGGCGTACTTCGAGGCGGGCGCGGACGTGGCGATCACATCCAGCTACCAGGCGACCTTCCAAGGCTTCGCGAAGCGCGGTATCGACCATGGCCGCGCGGCCGGGCTGCTCGCCCTGAGCGTCGGCCTGGCCCGCGAGGCGGCGGCGCGGGCGCGCGCCGGGGGCGTCGTGCGGCCGCTGTGGGTGGCGGCGTCCGTGGGCCCGTACGGGGCGATGCTCGCGGACGGCTCCGAGTACCGGGGCCGCTACGGACTCACCGTCGCCGAGCTGGAGGCCTTCCACCGCCCGCGCCTGGAGGTGCTGGCCGCGGCCGGTCCCGACGTGCTGGCCCTGGAGACGGTCCCCGACGCGGACGAGGCCACGGCCCTGCTGCGGGCGGTGCGCGGTCTGGGCGTCCCCGCCTGGCTGTCGTACAGCGTCTCCGGCGACCGCACGCGCGCCGGGCAGCCGCTTCGGGAGGCGTTCGCCCTGGCCGCCGACGCGGACGAGGTGATCGCGGTCGGCGTGAACTGCTGCGCTCCCGAGGACGTGGACGCCGCGGTGGAGACGGCCGCGCGGATGACGGGCAAGCCGGTGGTGGTCTACCCGAACAGCGGTGAGAGGTGGGACGCCGGGTCCCGCGCCTGGGACGGCCGCAGCACGTTCACCGCCGCCCAGGTCACGGGCTGGCGCGCGGCCGGGGCCCGGCTGATCGGCGGATGCTGCCGGGTGGGCCCGGAGGCGATCACGTCGATCGCGGGCGCGCTGGGAAGGTCGACGGAGAGGGCGTAGGCCCGGGCCCCGCCGCACCCGTCCGTCCCTGACGCCTCACTGCCGGGGGGTGTCCCCGGGCCGACGCAAGCGCCGTACGGCCGACAGCGGAGTCGCGCCCCTGAGGAGCGTGCCGCTTCCCGCGCCGGACGCGGTGGGCGCGGCCTCCGGCCGGGTGGACGCCGCCTCCCACAGCGCCATCTCCGCGTCCCGGGGGCCGTGGGCCAGGGGGGCGCCGTCGCCGCCGAAGACGCGTACGGGGTGGGTGGTGTCCCAGGCCGGCCAGCCCGGGTCGCCGTCCCTCGCGAAGCGCACCCACGCCGTGTGCATCTCGCGGGCGAGTGCACGGGGCGCGCCGGGGCCGGCCAGTTTCGCCGACTCCGGCACCTCCGCGCTGTCGAACACGAAGCCCAGCTCCAGGGCGTGACAGGCGCCGAGGCCGGGCACGCGGGAGCGCCAGGCGAACTCGTAGACGTAGGAGGGGGCGCGACCCCCGCCGGTGCGGGAGCCGGCCAGCCGGTGCAGCGGAAACCGGAGCAGGTGGTCGGTGACCATCTGGCCCACCAGGTCGGAGACCGGGGCGTCCGGGTGGGCGATGCGGTAGCCGCGCGGCACCTCGGGGCCGCAGTGGCAGCGGGCCATCGCCCCGGCCAGTGCCACCGCGCCGAGCCTGTCGATGCGTTCGATCAGCCCGGTGGGTACGAGCCACAGCCGGTACTCCTCGCTGGTCCAGCCGAGGAGCAGCGGCACGTCCCCGGCGGCGCCGTCGAGCAGCGCCTCCAGCGGGTCACGGGGCACCAGGTCGCCGTCGACGACGATCCCGAAGGCGGGGCCGCCGAGGATCGGGCTGGCCCGGCGGCCCACCTCCGCCTGGGTCTCGGCCAGCAGCGCGCGGTCCACGGCGGCGAACGCCGCCGCGGTGGCCGGCACCTTCAGCCGGGTCGCCATGCGCCGCACCAAACGCCGTACCTTGTCCCGCTGCGTCGACTCGGGTGGCCCACTCTGCAGCACGGCCCGCTGGAAAAGCCCCCGGGCACGGGGGCTCGCCAGCAGCGCGCCGATGCTGATGGCGCCCGCGGACTCGCCGAAGACGGTCACGCGGTCCGGGTCCCCGCCGAACGCGGTGACGGCCTCGTGCACCCACTCCAGCGCGGCGAGCTGGTCGCGCAGCCCGGGGTTGGGCGGGGCGTCCGGGA
Organism: Streptomyces sp. NPDC047079; assembly: GCF_040643755.1. Lineage (NCBI taxonomy): Bacteria > Bacillati > Actinomycetota > Actinomycetes > Kitasatosporales > Streptomycetaceae > Streptomyces > Streptomyces sp. NPDC047079. Next base: position 38,886 of record NZ_JBEYUZ010000016.1, on the reverse strand, counting down.
ACAGGCCGTATCCCTCCACGCCGAGGCGGTAGTTGAAGGAGACGAGGACGATGCCGTCCCGGGCGAAGGAGCTGCCGTCGTAGACGGGCACGGCGGAGGAGCCCCGGGTCAGCGCGCCGCCGTGGACCCACACCATGACCGGGAGCCGGGCCCCCGGGTCCGGTGCCGGTGTCCACACGTTGAGGTTGAGGCAGTCCTCGCCCTCGACCACCGGGTCGGACAGGTAGCGGGCGAAGGACTCCGAGTACGGCGGTTTGGGTGGCGTCGGCCCGAACGCGCCCGCGTCCCGCACCCCGTGCCAGGGCTCGGGCGGTACGGGAGGGCGGAAACGGTGGGGTCCGAACGGCGGGGCGGCGAAGGGGATACCGCGGAAGACGGCGATCCCGTTCTCGTACCGTCCGCGTACGGCTCCGTAGGGAGTGCGGACCACGGGGTCCGCCGTGTTCCCCGGCGCCGTGGTCGCCTCGTCCGCACGCTCCATACGGTCTCTCCTCACCGCCCGGGGACCCACCTGCCCGACTCACCGCATCTCATCACTTCCCCGTCCGACGGGGCGTCTCATCACATCCCCGCCCCACCGGGCATCTCGCCCTTTCCACCCGGCCGGACCCCGGCGACGGCATCCACCGCTCTACTCCGCCCGGGCCGCCCAACGGATACCGCCGAGCAGATGGGCACGGAAGGCGGGGTCCGCGTAGGCCTCGCAGGCATGGCCGAGAGCCGTGTAGAAGACCCGCCCCGCGCCCTGCCCGCGGCACCAGACGAGCGGATGGTCCTCGCCCATCCCGCCGCCCTGGTACGAGGATTCGTCCGCGGAGGCGAGAACGCGCACCCCGCCGCGGGGACTGGAGCGGAAGTCGTACCACTCGTCCGTGAAGTCCCAGACGGCGGGCAGGTGCGCGGTCACCGGATGACCGCGGTCCTCCACCAGCACCTTGCCCGGCTGGTATGCGGGGTGCCGTGCGAACCGGGCCCCCAACAGCTCACCGTAGTAAGGCCAGTCCTCCTCGGTGCAGGCGGCCGCGTGCACGCCCGCGAAACCACCGCCGCCCTCCACGAACGCCGCCAGCCGGGCACGGCCCCCGGGCGTCAGAACCTCGCCACTGGTGGACAGGAAGACCACGACCGCGTACGCGTCGAGGGGCTCCTCGAAGAGGCCGGGGTCGTCGCCGACATCGACACCGAACCCGTACGCGGCACCGAGGGCGCGGACGGCGGCGACGGCGTCCGGGATGGAGTCGTGCCGGTAACCGGTGGTCCGGGTGTACACCAGAACACGGAAGGACATGGCCCGAGCCTAGGGACAGGTCCCACCGAGGTGCGAAGCCCGTCCGGAGGTCCACGTCCGATTCGTTCAAGACCCGGTCCCGGCGGCCTGCCTACGGTGGCCGCATGACTCGTACGACTCCACGATGCGCCGTGATCGGCCTCGCCGTCTCCGACCTGGCCGCTTCCCTCGCCTTCTACCGCCGCCTCGGACTCGTCTTTCCCGAGGGGGCCGAGGACCAGCCACACGTCGAGGCGGCGCTGCCCGGCGGGCTGCGGCTGGCCCTGGACACGGAGGAGATCATCCGCTCCTTCCACCCCGGCTGGAGGCCGCCGTCCGGCGGCGGCCGGGTCTCCCTCGCCTTCCGCTGCGACTCCCCCGCCGAGGTCGACGGCGTCTACAGGGACCTGGTGAGCTCCGGGTACCACGGCGAACTCAAGCCGTGGGACGCGGTGTGGGGCATGCGGTACGCGGTGGTGCACGACCCGGACGGCAACGGCGTCGACCTGTTCGCCGACCTACCCCCGGGCCAGTAGCTCACCCAGTGGCATCCCCGCCAACTCCCTCACGTCGCGGGAAAGATGGGCTTGATCGGCGAAGCCCGCGCGAGCCGCGGTCTCGGCGAGAGGCATCCCGGAGCGCGCCAGCGCGAGCGCCCGCTGTAGCCGGAGGACGCGCGCCAGCGTCTTCGGCCCGTAGCCGAAGGCGGCAAGCGAGCGGCGATGCAACTGCCTTACGCTCAGGCCGAGTCGGTCCGCGATGGCGGCGACCGGGCGACCCGCGTCAAGGGCCGCGACCAGTGCCCGGAGCAGCGGGTCGGGGCGCGGCGACCTGGCGGCCCACTCCAGGGCGATCTCCTCCAGCGCGTGCGCGGGGTCGGCGGCGGCGTCCACGCGTCCAGTGAGCCGGCGCACCTCCGCGGCGGGCCGCAGGTCGGCCAACTCGACCCGCTGGTCACGCAGCGCGTGCGCCGGGACGCCCAGCAGGGCGGGGGCGGTGCCGGGGTGGAAGCGGACGCCGGCCCAGCGCGCGGGTGAGCTCCCGGGGTGGTACGCGTGCGTATCAGGACCGGCCACCAGCAGCCTGCCCTCGGTCCACAGCAGATCCATACAGCCATCGGGCAACACGGGGCGGCCCACGGCGGACGGCGTGTTGGTCCAGACGACCGCCCCCACGAGCCGCGAGGCCCGTTCGGCATACCCGGGGGCCGTGGACGCCGGGGCGAGCACCGCGGAGTGTTCGTCAACGGCCACGTGGGCCAGGCTACGCCCGGAGCGGCTCCGCGAGGCCACCCTCCCGCGCGGTGCGGCGGCCGTCAGTCCCCCGCGCCCTCCCCCTTCTTCCCGGGCTGATCGGGCGCGGTGCGCGTATGCGTCCGCAGGCGTGACGTCACGTCCTCGGGGGGCAGGAAACGGGACCAGCGCTCCGGGAACTCGGAGGGCATGTCCGGGTCGTCGGGGTCGGCGGCGTGGGCCGCGGCCGCGCGGGCCACGTACTCGGCGGCCTGCTCCTGCCGCAGCCGCGCGTTCGCCGCGCGGGCCGCGGCCGTCGCCGCGGCGGGCCACACCCGGTCGATGGCCGCGTTGACGGCGGCGCCGACCAGCACCGCGAAGGCGGACACTCCGATCCACAGCAGCACGGCCACGGGCGCGGCGAGCGAACCGTAGATGGTCGGGCCCTCGATCGTGTGGGTCAGGTAGATGCGCAGCAGGAAGCTGCCCAGCACCCACATCGCGAGGGCCACCAGGGCGCCGGGCACGTCCTCCACCCAGGGGGAGCGCACCGGCACGGACACGTGGTAGAGGGTCGTCAGGAAGACGATCGACAGGACGATGACCACCGGCCAGTACAGGATCTGGACCACCGTCGTGGACCACGGCACCACGTTCACCACGGCGTCCGGCCCCGCGACCATCAGCGGCAGGGCGACCGAGCCGATCAGCAGTGCCACGATGAACAGGACGAACGCCAGCAGCCGGGTCTTCACGATCCCCCGGGTGCCGTCGAGCCCGTACATCACCGTGATCGTGTCGATGAACACGTTCACCGCCCGCGATCCCGACCACAGGGCGAAGAGGAAGCCGATCGAGATGACGTCGGGCCGGCCGCCCTTCATCACGTCGTGCAGGATCGGCTGGGCGATCTGCGTGACCCCCTTGTCGGACAGGACCGTCCGGGAGGCCTCCAGGAGGTTGCGCTCCAGGCTCTGGATGGTGTCGGCGCCGGTCCAGGCGTCGACATAGCCGAGCAGCCCGATGAGGCTGAGCAGCAGCGGCGGCACGGACAGCAGCGTGAAGAACGCCGCCTCGGCCGCGAGACCGAGGATGCGGTACTCAATGCACGAGTTGACCGTGTCCTTCAGCAGCAGCCAGGCCGTCCTGCGCTTGGAGACGTTCCGGTACAGGGCGCGTGCCCGGTGGAGTCGGCCTCCGGAGGGCCGCTTGGGGGTTTCACTTGCTGCTGACTGCACGCCTTTACGGTATCCGCCTCCCGGTCCCGCGCTCATCTCCCGGTGGGGCCCTCCCGGAGGGCGGGGCCGCCCGCCTTTGCCGTGCGGGTGACCCGGGGCGTACCGAGGGGTAGGTTCGCCCCATGGCAGCCACCACGCACACCGTGACCAACCAGGCTCCGCCGCTGGTCGGATACGACGTCTTCACCGCCGACCGCGCCCTCGTGGAAGCGGTCGAGCGGCATCTGGACCCCGCCCTCCTCGACGAGGCCCGCGCCGATCTGTCGGGGTTCGGGCGCAGCGCCGGCTCCGCCCAGGTGCAGGAGTGGGGTGTCCAGGCCAATGAGTACCCACCGAAACTGCGGACTCACGACCGCTACGGCAACCGCATCGACGAGGTCGAGTACCACCCGGCCTGGCATCGGCTGCTCGGCAAGGGTGTCGCCGCAGGGCTGACCGCGGCCTGGGCGCGGCCGGGCGGCCATGTGCGGCGCGCGGCCGCGTTCGTGATCTGGACGCAGGTCGAGGCGGGCAACGGCTGCCCGTTGTCGATGACGCACGCCGCCGTGCCCGCCCTGCGCGTGGACCCGGCGCTCGCCGCCGAGTGGGAGCCCCGGCTGACCTCCACGATCTACGACCAGGAGCTGCGCCCCGCCGAGCAGAAGGCCGGTGTGCTCTTCGGCATGGGGATGACGGAGAAGCAGGGCGGCAGCGACGTCCGCGCGAACACGACCGCGGCCCGGCCGCTCGCGGAGGAGGGGGCATACGAGCTGACGGGCCACAAGTGGTTCTGCTCGGCGCCGATGTCGGACGGGTTCCTGGTGCTGGCGCAGGCACCGGAAGGACTGACCTGTTTCCTCGTGCCGCGTGTGCTGGAGGACGGCACCCGGAACGTGTTCATGATCCAGCGGCTCAAGGACAAGCTCGGCAACCGGTCGAACGCCTCCAGCGAGGTCGAGTTCGACGGCACGTGGGCGCGCCGGGTCGGCGAGGAGGGGCGCGGGGTGCGGACCATCATCGAGATGGTCGCGGCCACGAGGCTCGACTGCGTCCTCGGCTCGGCGTCGCTGATGCGGCAGGCGGTGGTGCAGGCGATCCACCACTGCACCTACCGCGAGGCGTTCGGCGGCAAGCTCGTCGACAAGCCGCTGATGCGCAATGTGCTGGCGGATCTGGCCCTGGAGTCGGAGGCGGCGACGACGCTGGCGCTGCGGCTGGCGGCGGCGTACGACGACGGGAGCGAGCAGGAGCGGGCGTTCCTGCGGCTCGCGGTGCCGGCCGCCAAGTACTGGGTGACCAAGCGCTGCACCCCGGTGGTGGCCGAGGCCTCGGAGTGTCTCGGCGGCAACGGCTACGTCGAGGAGTGGGGCATGCCCCGGCTGCTGCGCGAGTCGCCGCTGAACTCGATCTGGGAGGGCGCGGGCAATGTGCAGGCGCTCGACGTGCTGCGGGCCATACAACGCGAGCCGGAGGCACTGAACGCCTTCCTCCACGAGGTCGGCCGGGCACGCGGCGCGGACCACCGGCTGGACGGCGCGATCAAGAACCTGCTCACCGAACTCGCGGACCTGGAGGGCATCGAGGCACGGGCGCGCCGTCTGGTGGAGCGGGTGGCGCTGGTGCTCCAGGGAGTGCTCCTGGTTCAGTACGCGCCGCCGGGGGTCGCCGACGCCTTCTGCGCGTCCCGGCTGGGCGGCGACTGGGGCACGGCCTTCGGCACGCTGCCGCACACCCTGGATCTGGCCGCGGTGGTGGACCGGGCACAACCCGCCGTCTGACGCCTGGACCGGGCGCAACCCGCCGTCTGACGCCTGGACCGGGCGCAACCCGCCGTCTGACGCCGGCCGCCTCAACACCGATCGCGAGTCGCCGGGTGGCGTCCACGCGGGGGTGGTGCTGCGCCGACACGGCACCACCCCCGCTCTCCTGGCCCCTCGAGGAGCACGGACGCCGCCGAAACGGCGTTGCACAAGTTTCAACCACCCCGCGGACGTCCGCCAGGGTTGCAGAGGGTTGCAAACTCGCCGCGCTGAGTTGGCCGGAGTGCGCCCCTCCATCTCGGACACAGGGCAGTATGAGAACCACCGTCCACACGCAACCGGGCGCAACTGGCCGGAAACGGTCGACGGGCACGGCGAGTGAGCCGTAGAGGCGCACCGGTGACGAGAGTCCTCGAGGTCCCCACGGCGAACGAGCCACCATCTGCGGCAGGTCCTTGGGGGAGGATTCCAGTGGCGCACTCGGCGAAAGGCGTCCCGCGGCTCGCCGCACTGGACGTCGGGCAGGCGGCGCGCGTACTCAGCGAGGTGCGCAGCGCGACACTGTCGGGGCGGCGGGCGCCCGTCCCGCCGCGCCCGGTGATCGAGGCGTCGTGGGGGCGGGTGCGGCGCGGCGGCCTCGACCCCGACCACGACGTGCGGGCCGCTCCGCTCAGCCCTGGCGAGATCGAGCGGCGCCGCCGCGACTCGCCGCTCAGGCATGTGCTGCCGGTGCTGCGGGAGGGCCTGCTGTCGGTCGCGAACGTCGCCCAGCACATCATGGTGGTCGCGGACGCGGACGGGCGGGTGCTGTGGCGCGAGGGCAGCCCGTCGGTCCTGCGCAGGGCCGACGGCCTGGGTTTCGAGCCAGGTGCGGACTGGGGCGAGGGGGTCGTCGGTACGAACGGCGTGGGCACCCCGGCGGTGACCCGGCGCCCCGTGCAGGTCTTCGCGTCCGAGCACTTCGTGCGCTCCCACACCTCGTGGACGTGCACCGGCGCCCCGATCACGGACCCGCGCGACGGCCGTCTGATCGGTGTCGTGGACGTCAGCGGCCCGCTGGAGACGATGCACCCGGCGACGCTCGCCTGGGTCAACGCGGTGGCCAAGCTCGCGGAGGCCCGGCTGCGCGAGCTGCACCTGACCGCGCTGGACCGGCTGCGCGCGATGGCGGCGCCGCCGCTGGCCAGGCTCGGCGGCCGGGCACTGGCCGTGGACAAGGACGGCTGGACGGCAGCGATGACCGGGATGCCGTACGTGGCCCGGGTGGCCCTGCCCGAGTCGCTCGCCCCCGGCCGCTGTCTGCTGCCGACACTGGGGCCCTGCACCGTGGAGCCGCTGCCGGGCGGCTGGCTGATCCGCGCGGCGGACACGCCCGAGCCGGAGCGCGCCACCCGCGTGGCCCTGGACGTGGCGCACCCGCGCCGCTGGTCGGTGACGGTGTCCGGTGACACGGGTTCCTGGTCCCATGAACTGAGCCCGCGGCACGCCGAGTTGCTCTGCCTCCTCGCCCTCCACCGCACGGGCCGCTCGGCCGCCGACCTGGCCGCCGACCTGTTCGGGGATCCCGCGCGGGCGGTCACGGTGCGTGCGGAGATGTCCCGTGTCAGGCGGTATCTCGGGGCCTTTCTGGAGCACCGGCCGTATCGTTTCTGCGATGCGGCGGAGGTGGACCTGCTGCTCCCCCGGAACCCTGACGACCTGCTGCCGCACTCGGTGGCACCGGGGGTGGTACGGGCCAGGAGCACATCGCAGAGCCGCGCCGCCGCGACACCGAAGTCCGGAGTCCGGTGAGGCGGCACCCTAGCCCTCATGGTGGGGATAACCCTCCTTTTCCCGGGTCTTCGACCGGTCCCGTATCCATCTGCCGTAGCATCCCCTGCACAGGCCACCCCACCCGCTCCCCCGGTCAACGTCCGGATCGCGAGGAGCAGTTGGCCTACGCCGGGAGGTTGTATGACGCACCGTGGCAGACACCGCCGCAGACGCCGGGGCCGTGCGCTGCGGGCCACGCTGACCGGTACCGCGCTGGCGCTCACCGCCGCCGCCACCCTGATCAGCACCTCGCAGGCCGCGGGCGGGGACAACCCGGGGGGCCTGACCCCGGTCACCGCGGCGGCCGACTCCGCCGGGCTCGGTCTCCACGAGAACCTCACCGACCAGCGCGCACTCGACTCGCTCACACGTGCCATGGGCGGCAGCGTGGGCGTCCACGACGTCCTCCGGGCCGCCGACCACCCGATGCGCGACCAGTCCGCGTGCGACGCCGCCGAGACGGCCGCGCTGCCGGTGAAGCCGACGGCCACGCGCGCCTACTGCTGGGACAACGGTGACGCGACGACCACGCAGTGGCTGCCGCGGTCCGTCACCACCTCCGGGGACGCGCACGACGACGGCCGCTGGGGCTCCGACCGGGTCATCCTGTCCGGCTGGACGCACGACGACCGCCGCCCCGGCGCCCCGGCCGCCGGCCGGGGTCTCGCCCGGGTCGCCTTCATCGACGCGGACGACCCGGCGCACCTCGCCTACCGCTGGGTCCTGCTGGTCGCCCCGAGCGCCGGCGGCAAGGACTTCGAGGCCGTACGCACGCGCATGTCCGGGATGGTGTGGTACCAGGACAAGCTGATCGTCACCGCCCGCGACTCCCTGATCGTCTTCGATCTGCGCCGCATCCTGAAGACGGACGTCGACCGTGACGCCATCGGCCGGGTGAAGGGCGGCTACTCGGCACACGGCTACCAGTACGTGCTGCCCGCGATCGGCTCCTACCGCCTGACCGGCGGCCCCTGTTCGACGGCGGACGAGCGCACCGTCCCCTGCTTCTCCGCCCTCTCCCTCGACCGCACATCGACCCCGGACAGCCTGGTGGCCAGCGAGTGGTCCCCGCCCGGGGGTACCAGCCGGCCGGCTCGTCTGTGGCGGTACGCCTACAGCACCGCGCCCGGCCACGACGGACTGCTGGCCACGGGCGCGCACGGCGACGTCCGGGCCATCGAGACCTACGAGACCGACGCGACCGGAGTGCAGGGCGTGCTGTCGCACAAGCGTGCAGGAGCGGCCCGGGCGGACTGGTACGTCGACCACGCGCCCACGGTCGGCGGCCGGCACGGAACGCTGTGGCGGCAGACCACGTCCGGGGCCAAGGCGGCCACCTGCGCGGCCGACGAGACCCTCGCATGCTGGGGCCGCCACACCACGTCCCTGTCGTACTGGCAGCAGACGGGGGAACTGTGGACGCTGACGGAGGGAGCGGCCGACGAGGACGACGGCTCGGGGACGGCCTCGGCCGACGGGCGCGTGTTGTTCGCCGTACCGCTGGAGTCAGTGGACGACGCGCTGGGATAGCGCGTGCGGAGCCGCCCGGCAGGGCGGACGCCGGACCCCCTTCCGCCCGCCGCGCGCGCCCGTGATTCCCTGACCGCATGAGCACCCTCACCGTGACCACATGGTCCCTGGAACAGACCTCCCCGGCCGATCTGCGGCCTGCCACGGCTCCGGAGGGCGATGTCCGGGTCGTCCACGCGGAGGTGCCCTCACCCGAGTTCAGCCGCTTCCTGTACGCGTCGGTCGGCGGTGACATCCGCTGGACCGACCGGCTCGGCTGGAGCTACGCACGCTGGCAGGAGTACCTGGCCCGGCCGGGCGTGGAGACCTGGGTCGCCCTCGACCGGGGCACGCCGGCCGGGTACGTCGAGCTGGACCCGGCGGACGAGGGGGTCGTGGAAATCGCCTACTTCGGGCTCATACCGGCCTTCCGTGGGCGGCGGATCGGAGGGCACCTGCTGTCGTACGGCACGGCACGCGCCTGGGACCTCGCGGACCGCTGGCCGGGGCGCGCCCCGACGAAGCGGGTGTGGCTGCATACGTGCAGCAAGGACGGCGAACACGCGATGGACAACTACCAGCGCCGGGGCTTCCGGCTCTTCGACACAAAGGTCGAGGAGGAACCCGACGTGCCCCCGCCCGGTCCCTGGGCCGGGGCCTACTTGGCCTGACCTGCATCGACACCAGCCTCTTGCGGCCCTGTGACCCAGGACACCCGCATTCCGCATTCCGGGACAAGGGTGTCCACATGACGGACGAAGCTGGACTGCCTTCAATACGCCGTGACACGCTTCCGTCATGTCTGGAACTGGAATCGCCTTGGTGAGTCGACGGCACGTCGATCTCGGCCGCATGTCCAGCGCCATCTGTCCGGCGAGCTGAGACCCCAGCCAGTTCCGGTTTTCCTTCCTCATCTCCACCCCGCGCAGAGCCGCGCACGTTGTGACGTGTGCCCGCACGCGCAGGTCAGAGCCGCTGCCCCGTCTGTCCGAAGGACGTACTCACCATGGCCGCCACCCCGCAGAATTCCGCCGCGCCCCGCCGCAAGGTGAGCCGTCACCGTGGCGAGGGGCAGTGGGCGGCGGGTCACCTCACCCCGCTCAACGGCAACGAACAGTTCAAGAAGGACGACGACGGTCTCAATGTGCGGACACGCATTGAGACGATCTACTCCAAGCGCGGCTTCGACTCCATCGACCCCAACGACCTGCGCGGCCGGATGCGCTGGTGGGGGCTGTACACCCAGCGCAAGCCCGGGATCGACGGCGGCAAGACCGCGATCCTGGAGCCGGAGGAGCTGGACGACGAGTACTTCATGCTCCGCGTCCGCATCGACGGCGGCCGGCTGACCACACGGCAGCTGCGCGTCATCGGCGAGATCTCGCAGGAGTTCGCGCGCGGCACCGCCGACATCACCGACCGGCAGAACGTCCAGTACCACTGGATCCGGATCGAGGACGTGCCCGAGATCTGGAACCGTCTGGAGGCCGTCGGGCTGTCCACCACCGAGGCCTGCGGTGACACGCCCCGCGTGATCCTCGGCTCGCCCGTCGCCGGCATCGCCGAGGACGAGATCATCGACGCAACCCCGGCCATCGAGGAGATCCACCGCCGGGTCATCGGCAACAAGGCGTACTCGAACCTGCCGCGCAAGTTCAAGACCGCGATCTCGGGATCACCGCTGCTCGACGTGGCGCACGAGATCAACGACGTCGCCTTCGTCGGCGTCGTCCACCCCGAGCACGGCCCCGGCTTCGACCTGTGGGTCGGGGGCGGCCTGTCCACCAACCCGAAGATCGGGCAGCGCCTCGGCGCCTGGGTGCCGCTGGACGAGGTGCCGGACGTCCACGAGGGCGTCATCTCGATCTTCCGCGACTACGGCTACCGGCGGCTGCGCACCCGTGCCCGGCTGAAGTTCCTGGTCGCCGACTGGGGCGCGGAGAAGTTCCGCCAGGTACTGGAGGACGAGTACCTGCACCGCAAGCTGATCGACGGCCCGGCGCCCGCGCAGCCCGTGGAGCGCTGGCGCGACCACGTCGGGGTGCACCGGCAGCGGGACGGCCGCTACTACGTCGGCTTCGCGCCGCGGGTGGGCCGCGTGGACGGTACAACGCTGACGAAGATCGCGGACCTCGCCGAGACGCACGGCTCCGGCCGGGTCCGGACGACCGTCGAGCAGAAGATGATCGTGCTGGATGTCGAGGAGACCCAGCTCGACTCGCTCGTCGAGGGCCTGGAGGCGCTCGACCTCACCGTGCGGCCCTCGTCGTTCCGGCGCGGCACCATGGCCTGCACCGGCATCGAGTTCTGCAAGCTCGCCATCGTCGAGACCAAGGCGCGCGGCTCCTCCCTGATCGACGAACTGGAGCGCCGCATCCCGGACTTCGACGAGCCGATCACCATCAACATCAACGGCTGCCCGAACGCCTGCGCACGTATCCAGGTGGCGGACATCGGCCTCAAGGGTCAGCTGGTCCTCGACGACAAGGGCCAGCAGGTCGAGGGCTTCCAGGTGCACCTGGGCGGCGCGCTCGGCCTGGAGGCCGGCTTCGGCCGCAAGGTGCGCGGTCTGAAGGTCACCTCGGAGGAACTGCCGGACTACATCGAACGCGTCCTCAAGCGGTTCCAGGCGGAGCGCGAGGAGGGCGAGCGGTTCGCGACCTGGGCGGCCCGCGCTTCCGAGGAGGCCCTGTCGTGAGCGAGCGCGCGGCTCCCTTCTACTGCCCCTACTGCGGCGACGAGGATCTGCGGCCGAGTGAGCAGGGACGGGGGTCCACCCGCTCGAGCGGAGCCGAGAGCGGGGGAAGCGCATGGGAGTGCAGGGCCTGCAACCGAGCCTTCCAGCTGAAGTTCCTGGGCCTGCTGGCCCGGGGACTTCAGCATGACGACACGGGAGGGAACGAGATATGACGACGACTCAGGAAGAACGCGGCACCGACGACCTCAAGGCGCTCGCCGAGCAGGCGGGCCGCGATCTGGAGGACGCCTCCGCCCTGGAGATCCTCCGATGGGCGGCCGACACCTTCGGCCAGCGCTTCTGCGTGACCTCCTCGATGGAGGACGCGGTGGTCGCCCACCTCGCCTCCCGCGCGATGCCGGGTGTCGACGTCGTGTTCCTCGACACCGGCTACCACTTCCCGGAGACCATCGGCACCCGTGACGCGGTCGAGGCCGTGATGGACGTCAACGTCATCACGCTCACCCCGCGGCAGACGGTCGCCGAGCAGGACGCCGAGTACGGGCCCAGGCTGCACGACCGCGACCCCGACCTGTGCTGCAAGCTGCGCAAGGTCCAGCCCCTGGAGGAGGGCCTGACGGGCTACGACGCCTGGGCGACCGGACTGCGCCGCGACGAGTCCCCCACCCGTGCGAACACCCCGGTCGTCGGCTGGGACGAGAAGCGGCGGAAGGTGAAGATCTCGCCGATCGCCCGCTGGACCCAGGACGACGTGGACGCGTACGTCGCCGAACACGGCGTCCTCACCAACCCGTTGCTGATGGACGGCTACGCCTCCGTGGGCTGCGCCCCCTGCACCCGCCGGGTCCTCGCGGGCGAGGACGCGCGCGCCGGCCGCTGGGCGGGCCGCGCCAAGACCGAGTGCGGGCTGCACGGCTGACCATGACAGAGATTCAGGAGACATACGTGACGAGCGGAGCCACCGTCTGGCTCACGGGTCTGCCGAGCGCGGGCAAGACCACCATCGCCCGCGAGCTGGCGGGCCGCATGCGTGAGGAGGGCCACCGGGTGGAGGTGCTCGACGGGGACGAGATCCGCGAGTTCCTCTCGGCGGGGCTGGGCTTCAGCCGGGAGGACCGCCACACCAACGTGCAGCGGATCGGGTTCGTCGCCGAACTGCTCGCCCGTAACGGCGTCAAGGCGCTGGTCCCGGTCATCGCCCCGTACGCGGACAGCCGGGAGGCGGTGCGCAAGCGCCACCAGCAGCTCGGGACGGCGTACCTGGAGGTACACGTGGCCACACCGGTGGAGGTGTGCTCGGTGCGTGACGTCAAGGGCCTGTACGCCAAGCAGGCCGCGGGCGAGCTGACGGGCCTGACGGGGGTCGACGACCCGTACGAGGAGCCCGAGTCCCCCGATCTGCGGATCGAGTCCCAGAACCAGACCGTGCGGGAGTCGGCGGCGGCGGTGCACGCGCTGCTCAGCGAAAGGGGACTGGCATGACGACCACCGTCGCCAAGGCCACAGAGGGCACCGACAGCCCGTACGCCCTGTCCCACCTGGACGCCCTGGAGTCCGAGGCCGTCCATATCTTCCGTGAGGTGGCGGGCGAGTTCGAGCGGCCGGTGATCCTTTTCTCCGGCGGCAAGGACTCCATCGTCATGCTGCACCTGGCGCTGAAGGCGTTCACGCCGGCGCCGGTGCCCTTCTCGCTGCTGCACGTGGACACGGGGCACAACTTTCCCGAGGTACTGGAATACCGCGACCACACCGTCGAGAAGCACGGCCTGCGGCTGCACGTGGCGTCCGTACAGGACTACATCGACCGCGGAGTCCTCAAGGAGCGCCCCGACGGCACCCGGAACCCGCTCCAGACGCTCCCTCTCACGGAGAAGATCCAGGCGGAGCGGTTCGACGCCGTCTTCGGCGGGGGCCGCCGGGACGAGGAGAAGGCCCGCGCCAAGGAACGCGTCTTCTCCCTGCGCGACGAGTTCTCCCAGTGGGACCCGCGCCGCCAGCGCCCCGAACTGTGGCAGCTCTACAACGGCCGTCACGCGCCCGGCGAACACGTCCGTGTGTTCCCCCTGTCCAACTGGACCGAACTGGACGTCTGGCAGTACATCGCCCGCGAGGGCATCGAACTGCCCGAGATCTACTTCGCCCACGAGCGTGAGGTCTTCCGGCGGAGCGGCATGTGGCTGACCGGCGGCGAGTGGGGCGGCCCCAAGGACGGTGAGAAGGTCGAGAGGCGCCTCGTGCGCTACCGGACCGTGGGCGACATGTCCTGCACGGGTGCCGTCGACTCGGACGCGGTGACCCTGGAGCAGGTGATCGCCGAGATCGCCGCCTCCCGGCTCACCGAGCGCGGCGCCACCCGCGCCGACGACAAGCTCTCCGAGGCCGCCATGGAGGACCGCAAGCGCGAGGGGTACTTCTAGCATGACCACGACCACGGAACTCTCCGCCACCACCCTCCTGCGGTTCGCCACCGCCGGTTCGGTCGACGACGGCAAGTCCACGCTCGTCGGACGGCTGCTGCACGACTCCAAGTCGGTGCTCGCCGACCAGCTGGAGGCCGTGGAGCGCGCCTCGGCGAGCCGCGGCCAGGACGGCCCGGACCTCGCTCTGCTCACCGACGGGCTGCGCGCCGAACGCGAGCAGGGCATCACCATCGACGTGGCGTACCGCTACTTCGCGACCCCCCGCCGGCGCTTCATCCTCGCCGACACCCCCGGCCATGTGCAGTACACACGGAACATGGTCACCGGCGCCTCCACCGCCGAGCTGACGGTGATCCTCGTCGACGCCCGCAACGGCGTCGTCGAACAGACCCGCCGCCACGCCGCGATCGCCGCCCTGCTGCGCGTCCCGCACGTGGTCCTCGCCGTGAACAAGATGGATCTCGTCGACTACCAGGAGCCCGCGTTCGCGGCGATCGCCAAGGAGTTCACGGCGTACGCGACCGAGCTGGGCGTCCCCGAGGTCACCGCCATCCCGATCTCGGCGCTGGCCGGTGACAACGTGGTGGAGCCGTCCGCGCACATGGACTGGTACGGCGGCCCCACCGTCCTGGAGCACCTGGAGAGCGTCCCGGTCAGCCACGATCTCGCGCACTGCCACGCGCGGCTGCCCGTGCAGTACGTGATCCGCCCGCAGAGCGCCGAACTCCCCGACTACCGGGGGTACGCGGGCCAGATCGCGGCCGGCACCTTCCGCGTCGGCGAGCAGGTCACCGTCCTGCCCTCCGGCCGGACCACGAAGATCACCAGTATCGACCTGCTCGGCGAGCCGGTCGAGGTGGCCTGGACCCCGCAGTCGGTGACCCTCCTGCTCCAGGACGACATCGACATCTCGCGCGGCGACCTGATCGTGCCGAGCGAGGACGCGCCCGCGACCACCCAGGACATCGAGGCGACGGTCTGCCACGTCGCCGACCAGGCGCTGACGGTCGGCCACCGGGTGCTGCTCAAGCACGGCACCCGCACGGTCAAGGCGCTCGTCAAGGACATCCCGTCCCGTCTCACCCTCGACGACCTGTCCCTGCACCCGCACCCGGGACAGCTCATCGCCAACGACATCGGGCGGGTGAAGATCCGTACCGCGGAGCCGCTCCCGATCGACTCGTACGCGGACTCCCGCCGCACCGGCTCGTTCATCCTGATCGACCCGGCCGACGGCACCACGCTCACCGCGGGCATGGTCGGTGAGTCGTTCGCCGCGCCCGAGCCGGTGAAGGACGACGCCGACGACGACGGGTGGGACTTCTGATCATGACCACCACCTGCTTCTACTCGATGTTCGCGAAGGAGGGCGGCCGTGTCGGCAGCGGCGCCCTCGGCAGCGGGCAGGGCGGAGTGGCGCGATGTGCGCGATGACGTACGCGCACCGCCTGCGCGCCCCGTCCCCATCGTTCCGGAAGCGACGAAGACCCTTGCCGAACCCCCGGCCACGACCTGAGAGGCCGTGACCGCCGGGCCAACGAGAGGACAGCCTCCCGTGCCTGCCACCCGCTCATCCGTTCTCCGCGGCGGCATAGCCGTACTCGCCGCTCTCCCCCTCCTCACCCTCGCCGCCTGCGGTTACGGGTCCGAGGCCAAGACGGGCGACTCCAGCCAGAAGGTCGCTGCCGGGGCCAAGAAGATCGACGGGCTCGACTCCGTGAAGATCGGCTACTTCGGCAACCTCACCCACGCGACCGCGCTCGTCGGCGTCCAGAAGGGCTTCTTCCAGAAGTCGCTCGGTGCCACGCAGGCCAAGTACCAGGTCTTCAACGCCGGTCCCTCCGAGATCGAGGCCCTCAACTCCGGCTCCATCGACATCGGCTGGATCGGCCCCTCGCCCGCGATCAACGGCTACACCAAGTCCGACGGCAAGAGCCTGCGCATCATCGGCGGTTCGGCGTCCGGCGGGGTGAAGCTCGTGGTCAACCCCGAGAAGATCGCGTCACTGAAGGACGTCAAGGGCAAGAGGATCGCCACGCCCCAGCTCGGCAACACGCAGGACGTGGCGTTCCTCAACTGGATCGCGGAGCAGGGCTGGAAGGTCGACGCGGAGAGCGGCCAGGGCGACGTCTCCGTCGTCCGCACCGACAACAAGGTCACTCCGGACGCCTTCAAGTCCGGCTCGGTCGACGGCGCCTGGGTGCCGGAGCCGACCGCGTCCAAACTGGTCGCCGAGGGCGGCAAGGTCCTCCTGGACGAGTCGTCGCTGTGGCCCGACAAGAAGTTCGTGATCACGAACATCGTCGTGTCGCAGAAGTTCCTCAATGAGCACCCGAAGGCCGTCGAGGCGGTACTGAAGGCATCGGTCGACACCAACAAGTGGATCAACGCCAACCCTGACGAGGCGAAGGCCGCGGCGAACAAGCAGCTGGAGGCCGACTCCGGCAAGGCCCTGCCGGCGAAGGTGCTGGACCCGGCGTGGAAGTCCATCCAGATCACCGACGACCCGCTGGCCTCGACCCTCGACACCGAGGCGCAGCACGCGGTCAAGGCCGGTCTGCTTCAGGCCCCGAAGCTGGACGGCATCTACGATCTGACCCTTTTGAACAAGGTCCTCCAGGCCGAGGGCGACAGCACGGTCGACGACGCCGGTCTCGGCGTCAAGTAAGCCCGTCCCGATGAGTACCCAGGAGGTGACGACCATGGCAACCGCCCTCGCCAAGGCCGCCGAAAGCGCCGCGTCGGTGGAGCATGCCGCCCGGATCGAACACGTCTCCAAGTCCTTCGCCGGGCCCGCCGGGCAGCAGCTCGTCCTCGACGACATCACCCTGGATGTCGCGCCGGGTGAGTTCGTCACCCTCCTGGGGGCCTCGGGCTGCGGTAAGTCCACCCTGCTGAACCTGGTGGCGGGGCTCGACAAGCCCTCCGCCGGCAGCATCACGACCCAGGGGCGCCCGGCCCTGATGTTCCAGGAACACGCCCTGTTCCCGTGGCTGACCGCGGGCAAGAACATCGAGCTCGCCTTGAAGCTCAGGGGGGTTCCTAAGAGCGAGCGGCGCGGCGAGGCCGAGGAACTGCTCCAACTCGTCCGCCTGAGCGGCTCCTACGGCAAGCGGGTGCACGAACTGTCCGGCGGTATGCGTCAGCGCGTGGCCCTGGCCCGCGCCCTGGCCCAGGACAGCCAGCTGCTGCTCATGGACGAGCCGTTCGCGGCGCTCGACGCGATCACCCGGGACGTGCTGCACGACGAACTGACCCGCATCTGGGCGGAGACGGGCCTGTCCGTCCTCTTCGTCACGCACAACGTGCGCGAAGCGGTCCGGCTGGCGCAGCGTGTCGTGCTCCTCTCCTCCCGTCCGGGCCGGGTGGCGCGCGAGTGGACGGTCGGCATTCCGCAGCCGCGCCGCATCGAGGACGCCCCGGTGGCGGAGCTGTCCGTCGAGATCACCGAAGTACTGCGTGGGGAGATCCGCCGTCATGGCCAGCACTGAGACCACCGACACGACGGCGGGCTCGCCCGTCGAGGGCGGCGCCGGGGCCGGGCTGGGCGGCCTGGAGGCGGGCCTCGACGCCCTGGAGGTGTCCGACACCGGCCGGACGCCCTTCCGGCAGACCTTCACCGGCAAGATCCTGCCGCCGGTCCTCGCGATCGCGGTGGTCCTCGTGGTGTGGCAGGCGCTGGTCTCCTTCAAGATCGTCGATGATCCGGCCAAGCTGCCGGCTCCCGCCGACGTGTGGGGCGAGGTGCGGGACGCCTGGTTGCAGGGCAAACTGCTCGGCTACATCTGGACCAGCGTCTCGCGCGGTCTGCTGGGCTTCCTGTTCGCCCTGGCGATCGGCACCCCGCTGGGTCTGCTGGTGGCCCGGGTGAAGGTGGTGCGCGCGGCCATCGGCCCGATCCTGTCCGGTCTGCAGTCGCTCCCGTCGGTGGCCTGGGTGCCGCCGGCGGTCATCTGGCTGGGTCTGGACAATTCGATGATGTACGCGGTGATCCTGCTCGGTGCCGTGCCGTCGATCGCCAACGGCCTGGTGTCGGGCGTCGACCAGGTGCCGCCGCTGTTCCTGCGGGCGGGGCGGACGATGGGCGCCACCGGGCTCCGGGGCACCTGGCACATCGTCATGCCGGCCGCCCTGCCGGGGTATCTGGCGGGGCTGAAGCAGGGCTGGGCCTTCTCCTGGCGCTCGCTGATGGCGGCGGAGATCATCGCCTCCTCGCCCGACCTCGGCATCGGCCTGGGCGCGTTGCTGGAGAACGGCCGCAACGCCAGTTCCATGTCCATGGTGTTCGAGGCCGTGATCCTGATCCTGATCGTCGGCATCGCGATCGACCTGCTGATCTTCAGTCCGCTGGAGCGGTGGGTGCTGCGCAGCCGCGGTCTCCTCGTGAAGAGCTGACGTCCGTAAAGAGCCGAAGTCCCATGCATCCGAACCCTGTTCTTCTCGTCATCGCCCACGGCAGCCGCGATCCGCGGCATGCCGCCACCGTGCACGCCCTCGTCCGGCGGGTACGGTCGCTGCGGCCCGGGCTGCGCGTGGAGACCGGTTTCCTGGACTTCAACGTGCCCTCGGTGCACGGGGTGCTGGAGTCCCTGGCGGCTGAGGGTGTGCGCGATGTCGTGGCTCTCCCTCTGCTGCTGACCCGCGCGTTCCACGCCAAGGCGGACATCCCGGCGGTTCTGCGGGAGGCGCCTTTCCGGCTGCGGATCCGGCAGGCGGACGTACTGGGCCCCTCGCCGCTGTTGCTGCACGCCTTGGACCGGCGGTTGTACGAGGCGGGGCTGGCCCCCGCCGACAAGTCCTCGACCGGGGTCGTGCTGGCCTCGGCGGGGTCCACGGACCCGGAGGCGATCGCAGTGATCGCTGACATCGCGCGGGAGTGGCGGCACACCGGCTGGTGCGCCGTGCGGCCTGCGTTCGCCTCCGCATCCCTCCCGCGCACCGAGGACGCGGTGCGCGAACTGCGGGCGGCCGGCTGCGCCCGCGTGGCCGTGGCGCCGTACGTCCTGGCCCCCGGCTTCCTGCCGGACCGCATCGCGCGGGGCGCCGCCGAGGCGGACGTCCTCGCCGGGGTCCTGGGGCCCGCGCCGGAGGTGGCGCGGGTCGTGGTGGACCGCTACGACCAGGCCCGGCTGCCGAGACTGACGGCCCTCGGAGCCTGACGAAACAGGTTGGCACGGCCCCGAGGCCGTGCCGGGCCCGGCACGGCCCGGCCCCCGAGTGTCAGGAACGGTCTGCCGCGCCCTCCCGGACGGGCGCGGCGGCCCCGGCCACCCGCTCCGCCTCCTCGGCGCGTCGCGCCAGCTCGTCCAACGGCAGCGCCCCGGCCGGACGCCGCTCACGTGCGAACGTGGTGGCGAGCTGTTGCAGCAGCTCGTTCAACGGGGTGGGGACGCCGTGGAGCCGGCCCAGAAGGACTATCTCCCCGTTGAGGTAGTCGGACTCGATCGTGCCGGTGCCGCGGGCGAGCGACTGCCAGGAGGAGCCACCGCCCCGCTCGGCGCCACCGAGCGGTTCCAGACGCACCTTGTCGCCCCGCGCCTCCTTCTGCTCCGTCACGCTCGCATACGGGATCCCGGCGGCCCGGAGCACGGTCTCGCCCTCGGCGCGCACCCGTTCGTACAGCCGCTGCGCCTCCTGGCCGGCGATCGTCCCGCTCACCGCCTCCAGGGCATTGGCGAGGTTGCCCAGCAGCTTGGCGTACTGCCAGCGCGCCACATCCTCCACGACCGGTGCCTCGAACCGGGCGCTCTCCAGGTCGGCGGCGATCCGGCGGACGGTGTCGTCGGTGCCGCGAGGGTGACGGCCCAGGTGCAGGATGCCGGTGAGCGGGGTGCCCGCCGCGGAGACGACCCCCGGTTCGACGAACGTGCACGGCAGCCAGACACAGACGCCGTACACCCGGCGGAAGCGGCGCAGCGCGAGCCGGGGGCTCTCCACGCCGTTCTGCGCGCAGAGCAAGGGCAGCCGCTCGGCGGCCGTCCCGCCGCCCGCCACGGGCGCCCGGCCCCAGGTGTCCAGCGCGGCCTCGGTGTCCTGCGTCTTGACGGTCAGCACGAGCACGTCGTCCGGACGCAGCTCGCCCAGAGCGTCCGGCCCGGCGACGACCGGCAGCCGGTGGATGCGCTCGCCGTCCGGGGCGCGGAAGCGCAGTCCGTGCTCCCTGAGCGCGGTGAACTGCGCGCCGCGCGCCACGAGGACCACCTCGCGCCCCGCCTCGGCGAGCCGCGCGCCGATGGTTCCGCCGACCGCCCCTGTTCCGATGATGATGTAGCGCATGTCAAACAGCCTCGCACAGCCGTCCGTTGACCTCTCCGCCGGTGGCGGAGAGGTCATGACGCGGACCGCCGGAGGTCACCCTCCGTGGGCGGTCAGCTCGACCAGCTTCACGACGGTGTTCCAGTTCCGTGTGGTGGCGATGAGCCCCTTGGTCAGCCGGGGCCTGGACAGCTGCTCGGCCAGCTTGGACCGGCCGAGCCCGTCGGGGGCGTAGAGATAGAGGACGCGCTCGCCCAGCCGGAACTCCTCCGGCAGATACGCGGCCGGGTCGATCTCGGCGAACCGCTCGGCGTCGACCGGGTGCGAGTAGTACGTGACATGCAGCTGCCTGCCCTCCACTCGGTCCGCGGGGAACGGACAGGCGTCGCGTACGGACGTCAGATAGGCGTGGTCACGCACGATGACATCGACCAGGAAGCCGAAGCGCTGCTCGATCGCCTCGGTGAGCTCGGCGGCCAGGGACTCCTCGTCGCCGTGGTCACAGGCGAAGACGGCCTGGCCGCTCTGGAGGTGGGTGCGGACGCCCTCGTAGCCGAGCCCCTCCATGAGGGCACGCAGGTCGGCCATCGGAAGCTTTTTGTTGCCGCCCACGTTGATCCCGCGCAGCAGTGCCGCGTACATCGTCGTCATGCGGACACCATAGAGCGGCCTCACGGACCCTGAACCCGCCGCGAGCCGGGCGCCCATTTTGTCCGGAGCTCCTAGGGGTCCTTGCCTATGCAAGCACGGGTCGGACGCTCATAGTGCGAGGACCTCTTAGGGCACACGAGGCCGGGGTGCACGCACCCCGGCCACAGTGCCGTGACCGCCGCGACCGTGCCGGGACGGAAGGCCGGTCCGAGCGGACGAGCGGCCACCGCGCCGGGGCGGTAGGCCGGTGCGCCGTCGTCGCTGACCCGTGCACCTGGTGCGAGCTGGGTGAATGCGACACTGGCGGGCGGACGGCCGGGGAGACGCTCCCGGGTGGATGTGCTCGGCGGTCGTTCGCGAGCGGAGCAAGGGCCGGGTCGAGGCACGGAGGGGAACACATGGACGAGGCAACGGCGCGCGAGGTGCTGGCGGCGGCGGGCGTGCTGCCGGGCCCGGCCGGGGACGCGCGGCTCCTCGCCCTGGGTGAGAACGCCGTGTTCGCCGCCGGTGATCTGGTGGTCAAGGTGGGGCGCGACGCCGAACTCCTGGACCGGGCACGGCGGGAGCTGGACATCGCCGTCTGGCTCGCCGCGGAGGGCGTCCCCGCGGTCCGGGCCGCCGATCCCCGACCGCTCCTGGTGGAGGGCCACCCGGTGACGGTGTGGCACCGGCTGCCGGATCCCGTTCGCCCCGCCGAGCCCCGGGACCTGGCCGGACTGTTGCGTGTCGTGCACGCACTTCCCTCTCCCCCGTTCGATCTGCCGTCCCGCGATCTGCTGGGCGGGGTGGAGCGCTGGCTGCGGCTGGCGGGCAACGCGATCGACCCGGCGGACGCGGCGTATCTGCGTGCGCGCCGGGACGGGTTCGCCGCCGCGGCTGCGGCCCTGACGCCGCATCTGCCGCCCGGCCCGATCCACGGCGACGCGCTGCCCCGCAATGTGCACATCGGCCCGGACGGACCGGTCCTGGTGGACCTGGAGACCTTCGCCTCGGATCTGCGCGAGCACGACCTGGTGGTCATGGCCCTGTCCCGGGATCGCTACGGGCTGCCCGCCGATGCGTACGACTCCTTCACCCGGACCTACGGCTGGGACGTGCGCGCATGGGAGGGATGCTCCGTGCTGCGCGGGGCGCGCGAGACCGCCAGCTGCGCCTGGGTCGCGCAGCACGCGCCGACCAACCCCAAGGCGCTCGCCGAGTTCGAGCGGCGGGTGGCTTCACTGCGGGACGGGGACCAGACCGTGCGCTGGTATCCCTTCTGAGCCGGTGCCTGACCGTCAGACCTTGTGGTCCGCCGGCTCCCGCAGCGGCCACGCCCCGTCCACGACGGCCTCCGTGTCGCCCTTGCGACGCAGGAACGCCTGGAAGTCCGCCGCCCAGTCCGCGTGCCACTCGATCTGGAGGCGGTGCAGCTCCGCCGGGCCGAGCGCCGCGATCTTCGGGTGGCGGTCGGCTATCGCGCCTGCGAGCCGGGCCGCGGCCAGGGCGTCCGCGGAGGCGTTGTGCGCCGACTCCAGCACGACGCCGTACTCCGCGCAGACCGCCGCGAGGGTGCGCTTGCCGCGGCGGTAGCGGTCGGCTCGGCGGTCGATGGTGTACGGGTCGATCACGGGTGCGGGCGCCGGTCCACCCAGGCGCTCCCGCAGCGAGGGCAGTCCGTGCCGGCGCAGCTCGGCCGTGAGCAGGGTGAGGTCGAAGGACGCGTTGTACGCGACGACCGGGACGCCCGTCTTCCAGTACCCCACCAGGACGTCGGCGATGGCGTCCGCTACCCGGTCGGCCGGGCTGCCCTCGGCGGCCGCCCGCTCGTTGCTGATCCCGTGCACCGCCACCGCGTCCGCCGGGATCTTCACGCCGGGGTCGGCCAGCCAGTCGCGTCGGCCGAGCGGCTTCCCGTCCTTGACCTCGATCACCGCCCCCGTGACGATGCGCGCCTCGTACGGATCCGTCCCGGTCGTCTCCAGGTCGAAGCCGATCAGCAGCTGTCGGTGCCAGGCCATGGCGGCCCCCCTTCTCGGTGGTGCTTTCCCCCAGTGGCCTCCACCTTCGCATGCGCCACTGACAATCCGAGGACAGCGTTCCGCTCGGTGCCCCGCAGGCGTCCGCCATGGGACAGTTCAGGACACGGGGCGTGAATCAGCCCAAGCCAGTTCGAACTCCTCACGGTAGGTCGGGAAGAGCCCGCCCTCGTCGACCTCGTCCGACTTGACGACCCGGTTGCCGTTGCGCAGCACCAGCACCGGCGCCTCCATACCGCGGCTGCGTCGCAGATAGGACTGCACGACCGCGATCCCGTCGGCACCGTCCCCGTCCACGAGGTACGCGGTGAAGCGGGGCGTCTCGTCGAAGACCTGGATCTCGAAGGCACCCGGGTCGCGGAGCCTGGCGCGCACCCGGCGCATGTGCAGGATGTTCATCTCGACGGCCCGGCTCAGCTCGCCCTTTTTGATGCCGAGTTCCCGCTCGCGCCGTTTGACCGCGCTGGAGGCGGGGTTGAGGAACAGCAGGCGCACCCGGCAACCCGACTGCGCGAGGCGCACCAGCCGGCGCCCGGAGAAGTTCTGCACGAGAAGGTTGAGGCCGATACCGATGGCGTCGAGGCGGCGGGCACCGCCGAAGATGTCCTCGGCGGGGAACTGCCGCAGCAGCCGTACCCGGTCCGGATGGACGGCGACCACGTCCGCGTACCGGTCGCCCACCAGGTCCTCGACCGCGTCGACGGGCAGACGGCGCGCGGAGGGCACGTCGCCGCCCGCGCCGAGGATCTCCAGCAGCCGGGCGGAGGCGCGCTCGGCCTGGGCGAGCACCGCCTCCGACAGGGCCCGGTTGCGCGAGACCACATTCCGGGTCACTTCGAGTTCGTCGAGCGCGAGTTCGACGTCGCGCCGCTCGTCTATGTACGGCTCGAAGCACGGCCAGTGCTGCACCATCAGCTCGCGCAGCTGCGGCAGCGTCAGAAAGCTGAGGACGTTGTCGTCGGCGGGGTCGAGCAGATAGCCCTTGCGGCGGCTGACTTCGCGTACCGCGACGGCGCGCTGCACCCACTCCTGTCCGGCCGGCCCGGCCGCGGCGACCACCCAGTCGTCGCCGTGGACGGGTTCGTAGACGGGACGGAGAACAGCGGCCACGACCGCACGCAGCCGCTGTTCGACCAGATTCAGCCAGATGTAGGCGCGTCCCGCCCGCTGGGCACGGGTGCGCACCTCGCGCCATGCCTCGGCGTTCCAGTCCAGTTCCGGTCCGATGGATCCCGTTTCCATCGGCCGTGCCAGGGACACCGCCCCGGGCGGGACATCCGCGGAGCTCCCCTCGTGACCCTCGTCACCAGGGGGCAGCTCCAGCCCTCCCGAGCCCACCCGCGCACCGCCTTCCGCTCCCCCGAGCCTCCTCAGGGGCCGGGCCCCAGTCCAACGATCAAGGAAGAGTACTCCGGGAGAGCGGCGGGACGCAGCCGGATGGAGAGGGCGGTTTTCTCAACTGCCGGGGCGCACTTGCCCGTTCTGACCCGCCAGGGCCCGCGGAGTGAGGGGATTCATAGCCGTGACGTCGCGCGGAGCGATCGAGAAGCCCTGCCAGTGGACCGGCATGGGCTGCTGGTCCTCGTCGCGCGCGATGTGGTGGAAACCGACGTTCACCCACACCACCGGGTGAGTCAGCGTCTGTCCGTTGACCCACTTGTCGACGGACTTGCCCGCTCGGGCACCGCAGTTGCCCAGGTTGTCGCTGGCGAACCGCTCGCACCCGTTGTACTCGGTGAAGTAGACGTCGTGGCGGGTGAAGTCGTGCCCGAGGTACTTGGTGCTGGCGCCGGGGACGAGTTCGTACGACCGCGCGTGACCGTCCTTGTTCTTGCCGGTGTCGCTGACGACCCGCCACCAGCGCATGTTCTTGACGTCGCCCGCGAGCTCCTTGGTGATCTTCGTGCGCGTGGTCTTGTTGCTCGGCGCCTGGGCGCCGCGCGCCGGCGGGCTGACCTGGGAGTCGTACTGCTCGACGCGGTTCCTGGAGGAGCCGTCGAGGCCGAAGTCGAGCCGCCAGAAGACGTTGTGGCTGTGGCTGGTGGCGTACGCCCTCGCGCCCTTGCCGATCGGCCAGCCGCGGCCGTCGCCCGCGTCGTAGTCGAACGGCGAGAGGCTGCCGGTGGCTCCGACGTTCATGTTGACCGTGCCGTCGTCCTGGAAACGCCACTCGGTTATGTACTCGTACCAGCCGACCTTGTTGACGGTGTAGATCAGCAGGTCCTTGCCCTGCGCCTGGTAGACCTTGTTCCCGGTGTCGCTCTGAAGGCGGTAGGCGTGGCCGCGCGAACGGGTCGTGGTGCACAGGCCGTTGACGTCGGGGTGCCGCGGATCCCAGGCGCCCGGCACCTTGACCTTCTTGATGGTGCCGCCGGGGCACTCGGCGGGCGTCATCGCGGACAGCCCCTGTGCGAAGCCGGCGCCCGTCAGGTCGCTGTACTCCACCGATCCGTCGTCGTAGGGAACGTCGATCTGGGCCAGCCGCGCGCTGTTGAGGACCTTGATCGGACGGGCCTCGCCGGGCGGCTGATAGGAGACGTGGTCCAGGACGAGACCGGCGTAGGTGTCGTAGCGCCAGCACATCCGCCAGGTGGTGCCGGTGGAGAGCTTCTGCTCGATCCGGTAGGCCGCACTGCACTCCGCGGCCGGCTGGGCCGCGGCCCGCGGCTGGGCGACGGCCGGTGCGGCGGCCGTGCCCCCGAAGGCGAGTCCGGCCGCCAGGAGGCCGGTCAGGGCCCGCCTGCGGGCACGGCTGTTTCTGTTCACGCGCATGACGAAGAGACTCCTCTTGCACAAAGCGAGAAAGACGAGGCGAGAAGGTGAGGGGTCAGGAAGGTGGGACGACGCGCCCGCGATCCGGGAAGAGGTCCGGTGCGGCGGGCGGCGGCGCGTGGCTCAAGCGAGCTTGCCGACCTTCCGGGCACTCAGATCGATCACGAAGGAACGGCTGTCGATCCAGGAGCCGTTCGGGACCTTCGGGAAGAGCCGCACACAGCGGTGCCGCCCGCACTGGTCGAGGACGGCCGGCTGGGCTCCCGGGACCGCCCGGTAGACGATGCCGGTGAGCATCAGCTGGCCGGGGGAGGTGAGGTCCTTGCCGGTGGCGTCCTTGTAGTCGGCCTTGAGGCCCGCGCCGAGCGGATCCGCGATCAGCAGCCTGGCCGCCTCGGCGTTCTCGTCCGGGGCGAGGGGCGGCTGCACGCCGTACTGGGTGCCGGTCCCCTCGACCTTCCCGGTGTCCAGGTTGACGGTCCTGGTGACGAGACTGTCGTCCTTGTAGTCGTAGAACGTCACGTCCGCGCGGCGCGGCGCACGCGGGTCGTCGAAGTGGTCAGGGTCCGGCTCGGCGAGGCCGACGCTCAGCCGCTGCGGGCCCTTACCGCCCTCGACGTCCTCCGCTGCGGCGAACTGCTGCCGGGTCAGGGCGATGCGTTCGACGCGCTTGATCTCGTCGCCGGTCAGCGGGTCGCCGCCCTTGCCCTTCTCCCCCTCGGCGGGGGCCTGCTCGACGACGCCGGGAGCCGCCTGCTGCTCCCGCCCGTCGGTCTGCCGGGCGGCGAGTCCGCCGCCCCCGCCTCCGGACTCCTCGGCCGACACCGAGCCCGGAAGCGTGATCCCGACCATCACGGCGGTCCCCGTCACCGCGATGGCCGCACCCGCCACCACCTTGCCCAGATGGCGGCGCACTATCCTGCGCACATTTCCCCCTACTCCCCCTGTGTCACTGGGAGTGGATCGAGCCCCACTGGTTCGGCATACGCGGTCGCACAGGTGGCTGCGCGGCACCACGTATGCACTGGTCGGCTGTTAAGAGGGGTGTAAGTCATAGGAGGTTCCCTCACTTTCGGGGAAGACTCGGCTTCAGGGCGCCCCTCGGGGCCAGGACAACTGGGAGAGTCGTGTCCATGCAGGTCTGGCCTGGAGAGGCATATCCGCTCGGCGCCACCTACGACGGCGCAGGGACCAACTTCGCGGTTTTCTCGGAGACCGCCGACCGGATCGAGCTGTGTCTGCTGCACGACGACGGCTCGGAGACGGCGGTGGAACTGCGGGAGACCGACGCGTTCGTACGGCACGCGTATCTGCCCGGCGTGATGCCGGGGCAGCGGTATGGGTTCAGGGTGCACGGCCCGTACGCCCCCGAGCGCGGGCTGCGCTGCAACTCGGCGAAGCTGCTGCTCGACCCGTACGCACGCGCCATCAGCGGCAGCGTGAAATGGGGCGAGGAGGTGTACGGCTATCCCTTCGGCTCACCCGACAAGCGCAACGACCTGGACTCGGCACCCCACACCATGGCGTCCGTGGTGATCAACCCGTACTTCGACTGGGGTGACGACCGCCGGCCGCACACCGAGTACCACCGCACGGTGATCTACGAGGCCCATGTGAAGGGCCTGACGATGCGCCATCCGGCGCTCCCCGACGAGCTGCGCGGCACCTATGCGGCGCTCGCCCACCCGGCCATCATCGAACACCTGACCGAGCTGGGTGTCACCGCGCTGGAGCTGATGCCCGTACACCAGTTCGTCAACGACCATCGTCTGGTGGACATGGGCCTCGCCAACTACTGGGGCTACAACACCATCGGCTTCTTCGCCCCGCACAACGCCTACGCCTCCTGGGGCGACCGCGGCCAGCAGGTCCTGGAGTTCAAGTCGGCCGTTCGGGCGCTGCACGAGGCCGGCATCGAGGTCATCCTCGACGTCGTCTACAACCACACCGCGGAGGGCAACCACCTCGGCCCGACGCTCTCCTTCAGGGGCATCGACAACCCCTCGTACTACCGGCTGACGGACGACCCGCGCTACTACATGGACACGACCGGCACCGGCAACTCCCTCCTGATGCGCTCCCCGCACGTGCTGCAACTGATCATGGACTCGCTGCGCTACTGGGTCACCGAGATGCACGTGGACGGATTCCGCTTCGACCTGGCGGCGACGCTCGCCCGCCAGTTCCACGAGGTCGACCGGCTGTCGTCGTTCTTCGACCTGGTCCAGCAGGACCCGGTGGTCTCCCAGGTGAAGCTGATCGCCGAGCCCTGGGACGTGGGCGAGGGCGGCTACCAGGTGGGCAACTTCCCGCCGCTGTGGACCGAGTGGAACGGCAAGTACCGCGACACCGTACGGGACCTGTGGCGCGGCGAGCCCCGCACGCTCGCGGAGTTCGCCTCCCGGCTGACCGGCTCCTCGGACCTCTACCAGGACGACGGCCGCCGACCGCTCGCCTCGATCAACTTCGTGACCTGCCACGACGGCTTCACGCTGCACGACCTCGTCGCGTACAACGACAAGCACAACGAGGCCAACGGCGAGGAGAACCGCGACGGGGAGAGCTACAACCGGTCGTGGAACTGCGGGGCCGAGGGCGAGAGCGACGACCCGGCGGTGCTTCAGCTGCGAGGCCGCCAGATGCGGAACTTCATCGCCACGCTGATGCTCTCCCAGGGCGTGCCGATGCTCAGCCACGGCGACGAGTTCGCACGGACCCAGCGGGGCAACAACAACGCCTACTGCCAGGACAACGAGCTGTCCTGGGTGGAGTGGCCCGAGGACGGCAGCGAGCTGCTGGAGTTCACGCGCGCGATGGTGTGGCTGCGCCGGGACCACCCGGTCTTCCGCCGGCGCCGCTTCTTCCACGGACGCCCGGTGCAGGGCACGAACGACGAGCTGTCCGACGTCGCCTGGTTCACCCCGCAGGGCCAGGAGATGACCCAGCGGGACTGGACGTCGGCACAGGCGGGCGCGCTGACCGTGTTCCTCAACGGCAACGCGATCTCCGAGCCCGGCCCGCGCGGGGAGCGCATCACCGACGACTCCTTCCTGCTGATGTTCAACGCCTCGCCGAAGTCGCTGGAATTCGTGGTGCCGGTCGACCACGGACGCCAGTGGCAGGTGGTCGTCGACACCTCCCTCCAGGAGGGGCTCGTACCGGGCACCGGCGACAAGGTCGCGGCGGGGGGCCGGCTGACCCTGGTGGACCGGAGCCTCGTGGTGCTCCAGCGGCCCGCCTAGGGGGTTTTTCGTTTGGATCGGTTCGGATCAGGCCGCGGCGTCCGGGGCAGGGGGCACCTCCCAGCGGTAGCCGGGGGAAGATCGCAAGGCGGGGGGCCTCCCGCGTACCGGATGCATTCGGGTGGTCCGACAACGCGGCGAGGTGCCGCACCGGGCGTCGCGGACCCGGGCTGATCCAAACGAGACCCCCCAGGGGTCCGGCGGCGCGTTTCCGGCACTAAAGCCGGCGGGACGGGTACGTAGGTTTCATGACACCTGAGCGTCCCGCCCCGCCGGTGCCCACGGCCACGTACCGGCTCCAGCTGCAGCCGGAGTTCCCGTTCGGCGCGGCCGAGGCGGCCGTGCCGTACCTGGCCGCACTCGGCGTCTCGCATCTGCATCTGTCCCCCGTCCTGGAGGCGGTCCCCGGCTCGACACACGGCTACGACGTCGTCGACCACGCGCGCGTACGGGAGGAACTCGGCGGTGAGGCGGGGCTGCGCGCCCTGGCCCGCACGGCCCGGGAGCACGGGCTGGGCCTGGTCGTGGACATCGTGCCCAACCACATGGCGGCCTCCCCGCGCCACAACCGCCCCCTGTGGGAGGTGCTGCGCGAGGGACCCGAGTCGCCGTACGCACGCTGGTTCGACATCGACTGGGAAGCGGGGGGCGGGCAACTGCTGCTGCCCGTTCTCGGGCGCCGGCTCGGCGAGGAGATCGGGCAGCTGAAGGTCGACGGGGATGTGCTGCGCTACCACGACCATGTGTTCCCGCTGCGTGAGGGCACCGCGACGCTGCCGCTGCCGCAGCTGCTCGACGCCCAGTGGTACCGCCCGGTGTGGTGGCGGCTGGCCCGTACGGAACTGAACTACCGGCGGTTCTTCAGCATCTCCGAGCTCATCGGGGTACGCGTGGAGGACCCGGAGGTCTTCACGGCGACCCACGCGACGCTCCTGCGGCTGCTCGACGAGCATGTGATCGACGGTCTGCGCGTGGACCACCCTGACGGGCTGGCCGACCCGGAGGGGTATCTGCGCCGGCTGCACGAGGCCACCGGCGGGCGGTGGACGGTCGTGGAGAAGATCCTCGCGGCGGACGAGCACCTGCCCTCCTCCTGGCCGGTCGCGGGCACCACGGGGTACGACGCCCTGCGTCATGTGGACGGGCTGTTCGCGGACCCCGTGGGCGCCGGAGACCTGCTCGGCCACTACCGGCGGTTCGCGGCCCCCTTGGGCGACCGCGGTGGGCACTGGGCCTCCACCGTGCGGCGCGCCGCCTACCGGGTGGTCACCCACGAGCTGGCGGCCGAGGTGGACCGCCTCACGCGCGTGGCGAGCCGCCTGTGCGAGACCTCCCCGGACCCCGCGCTGCGCGACCACGCGCCCTGGGCGCTGCGGACCGCGCTGCGCGAACTCCTCGTCCGCCTGGAGGTGTACCGGCCGTACACCTCGAAGGACGCCGCCGCGGTCGTCACCGAGGAGGCCGCCGCCGAGGCCCGCGCGGCCTTCACCGTGCCCGAGGAGGCCCACGCGGTGACCGTCGTACGGGACCTCGCGCTGGGACGTGCCGGGGACGGGCCCCTCCACGCCGAATTCCGGGCACGGTTCGCGCAGACGGCGTCGGCGCTGCGCGCCAAGTCCGTGGAGGACACGGCGTTCTACCGCTATGTGCCACTGCTGTCCGCGAACGAGGTGGGTGGCGATCCCGGCGCCCCGGCCGTCGCCCCGGAGGACTTCCACGCGTACTGCGCGCGCGTGCGGCGCGACTGGCCCGCCACCGGGACCGTGCTGTCGACGCACGACACCAAGCGCAGTGCGGACGTGCGGGCCGCTGTCTCGGTGCTCACCCAGTGCCCGGAGCGCTGGGCCGACGTGCTGGCCGAGGTGACCCGCGCGGGCGGCACGGGGCCCGATCCACACCTGGCGTGGGCCGCCTGGCAGACGCTCTTCGGGCTCGGCCGGGCCGACCGGGAGCGCCTGTCCGGGGCACTGCTCAAACACGTACGGGAGGCCGGGCTGCACACCACGTGGACCGAGACGGAACCGGCCTACGAGGAGGCGGTGTCGGCGTTCGTCGCCCAGGGGCCGTGCGGTGCACCGGGGCGGCCCGTCATGGAGTTCCGGGACGCGCTGGCGCCGCATATCCGGGCGAACGTCCTCGGGGCCGCACTGGTCCAGCTGACCATGCCGGGCGTGCCGGACGTCTACCAGGGCACGGAGGGCGAGTACCGGGCGCTGGTCGACCCGGACAACCGGTTGCCGTTCGCACCGCGGGCGGCGTCCTCGGAGAAGGCTGAGCTCACGGGGGCCGCGCTGCGGCTGCGCAGGCGGCGCCCGGAGGTCTTCGGCGCGTCGGGGGCCTACACCCCGCTCGGGGCCGAGGGCCCGGCCGCCGCGCACTGCGTGGCCTTCGTGCGGTCCGGGGAGGTGCTCACGGTGGTCACCCGGCTGTCGCTGCGTCTCGCGGAGGCGGGCGGCTGGCACGACACGTCCCTCACGCTGCCGCCCGGCCGGTGGGCGGACGTGCTCCTCCCCGAGCGCCGGTTCGAGGGGCACGCGCGCGTGGAGGACCTTTTCACACGGCTGCCGGTCGCACTGCTGGAGCGAGTCGCCGGGGACTGAGGGGCCCGCCGCCCGGCGAACCGGATCCGGCGCCCCGCCGCTGACAGCGCCTGCGCCGTCGCCGGGCGACACGGGCACCGCCCCGCGCGCGTGGCTTGCCGGACCCCGTCCACGCGCGCGGGGCGCGGCTCAGTGCCCTGCGCCCGCAACCGCCCGGTGCCGTAGGCCCGGAACCGCCCGGCCCTGCACTCCGGGAACCGCTCGGTCCCGTACGCCCGGAACCCCTCGGTCCACGAGCGCGAACACCGATCCGGTTCTGGCCTGGAGCTCGCACGCGTTGGCAAAGGTGTGGCTGTACTCGACCGGACGGCCGTCCCACTCGCCGCGCGCGGAGACGGTCACGGGGGCGTAGAGCATCGGGCAGAGGGAGTCGTCGGGCGGGATACGGCCGATGTCCCCCTGCACCGCGTCGAGTTCCGCGCAGGCCTCGGCGGCCTCGGAGTGCCCCTGGGGCGGGTCGCACAGCAGCAGCGTTCCGCTGATGTCCCGGGAGCGCTCGTCGCCGTTGGTGACGGTCAGATAGAGCCAGTTGCCGGTGGCGGCCGGCCGGGGCGCGGCCTGGGCCGGCACCACGGGGAGCAGGACGGCCGCGGCGATCAGGGCACCGCGCAGGGCCAGTGTGGTCTTCGTCGTCATTCCGTATGCATCGGCACCGCGGCCTCCGGGCCCCAGCCGGACTCACCCGAATGGGAGCGCACGGGCGCGTACCGCCCGGCGAGTTCGACGGCGGCGAGCACCACGCGCGCCTGGTACTCGGCCTGTCGCGCGACCGGGATCCAGCGCGCCCGGTAGCCGTCGCGGTAGTCGGCGCACCAGGCGTCGATGAGCCTGTCGAGTTCCGGCAGCACCCCGCCCGCCTCGCGCCCGGCGGCCCGGGCGAGTTGGTGGAGCAGTCCGGCGGTGCGCAGCGCGACGCGCCGCCCGGAAATCCCCAGGGCGGTCAGTCGGGCGGTGTCGAGGGGCGGCAGGGGCCGCTGCCCGGCGCCGTGGACGTCGGGGTCCCAGGAGTCGGCGAGTCCGGGGCCGACCAGTAAATAGTCGTCGACCGGGGCGAGCAGCCGGTCGGCGTCCGGGACCGCGGCCAGGTGGGGGCGGATGCGGTCCAGGAATCCCGCCAGCAGCCGGGTGTCACGGCGCAGCGTCCCGCTGACGGCCCGGAGCACCGCCTCCGGGTCGGGGAGCGGCGAGGCGTCCTCCACGGCCGTCACACCCCACATGGGTGCCTCGACGACCGCCGTGACGGTGCCGTAGCGGTGCGGGTGGAACCAGGTCGACTCGACCGCGGCCTCCGTGATCGCCGCGGCCAGGTCGCCGCGGCGGGGTGGCGGGATGCGGTACACGGCGGGGCCGAGGGCCGGCCAGTACAGGGTGTCGTAGGGGCCGAGTTCCCGGGGGATGCCCAGCCGGGCGGCGGCCTCGGCGAGCCGCTGGGCGATGCCCGGCAGGTCGCGGGTCAGCTCGACGAAGCCGCCGCCGACGTCGACGCCGTGCAGGGAGCAGTGGAAGAAGGGCCGCAGTTCGTCCTGGAGGTCCAGCAGGGCGCGGGTCTCGGGCAGGGCGGCGCGCTCCGCGCCGTCGGGCAGCCACTCGGGCTGCTCGAGAAAGCCGGGCCGGAAGAAGTGCCGGAAGTACCGGCCGAGGGTGTACGGGCCCGCCAGCCAGCCCTCGTTGCGGCGAGCGCCGTCGGGGTCGAGGCAGAGCAGCAGGTTCCAGGTGGTGTCGATGCCGGTGCTCAGGCGGGGGTCGGCGAGCACCCGTTCGGCCAGGCGCAGGGCGGTGGCTCCGCCGACGGGTTCGTTGGCATGGGGTCCGGCGACGACGAGGGCGTGGCGGCCGCCATGGCCGACGGAGAGCAGCCACAGGGGCGTGCCGCCCCGTGACGTGCCCACACGGCGCAACCGGGCATCGCGGGGGCGGCGGGCGACGAGCGCGGCCGCGTGCGCGCCGAGCTCGTCCACCGTCGGGTAGCGGAGGAGTGGCGACAGGGCACACCTCCACTATGTGGTGCCGTCGATTCACCTGGTGTACACGGTGTACGCACAGTCAGTCACGGCCCGGGAGGCTTCGTCAACACCGCGGCGGGTACGCGGCGGGGGTGGGGGTGGGACGGCACTCTGACGGCGCAACGAGCCCCGGTGCGGCACGGCGGGCGCCGGGGGCCGCTCCGGCGCCGCACGGTGGCCGGCTACTGCGCCGCCAGCCGGAAGGTCATCCTCCCGAAGCTCACCTGGTCCCCGTCGCGGACGACCGCGGCGCCGATCACCCGGCGGCCGTTGACGGTGGTGCCGTTGGTGGAGCCGAGATCGCGCAGCACCCACAGCCCGCCCTGGTGCCGGAGTTCGGCGTGCACGCGGGAGACCGTCTCGTGACTGAGCCTGAGTCCGCTCGCGGGATCACGGCCGATCCGCAGCGGATAGGGGTGGCCCGGGCTCGGCAGCAGCAGCTTCGGCAGCCGCTCGGCCTGCCAGGCCCGGCGCAGCCGCACGGTGAAACCGGAGACCGCCTCGACGGTCCCGAAGACGAGGCGCGACCAGCGCTTGTCGGTGGTCAGGTCGGCGGTGAGCGCGGCCAGCTCGTGCGGCTGCCGGGCGACAAGGGCCAGCTCCATGCGCCGCAGGAACGTGTCGTGCGACAGACGCCCCAGGGCGACGCCGTCGCTGAGCGCCTTCAGCGCCCTGTCGCGTTCGGCGTCCGAGAGCCGCGCCGGGTACGTATGGAACTCGAAAGACGACGTCACGGGGCTGATTGTCGGTCAGCCGGCGTTTCGTGTCCAGGAAACGACAAAAGGATCGCCGGCGCCGTCGGGGTCCTTCGGGCGTGTCAAAAGGGTGGATACGGCGGCCGATTGATCTCGTATGAAGCACCATGGACGCGCTACATCACGATGAGCAGACGAGGGGGGACCGTCCGTGCGGTTCGAGGTGTGGGCACCGCAGGCTGCCCGGGTGACGCTTCACTGTGAAGGCGACAGGCGGGCGTTGGCACGGGATCCGGAGCGGTCGGGATGGTGGACCGGTGAGGCGGAGGCCGGGGACGGCGCGCGGTACGGGTTCGCCGTGGACGACGGCCCGGTGCTGCCCGATCCGCGGTCGCGCCGTCAGCCGGACGGTCCGGACGGGCTGAGCGCGGTCGTCGACCAGGGGCGGTACGCATGGCGTGCCGAGTGGGCCGGGCGCGGACTGCCCGGCGCGGTGCTGTACGAGCTGCACGTGGGGACGTACACCCGCGAGGGCACGCTGGACGCGGCGGCGCGGCGGCTGGAACACCTTGTGGAACTGGGCGTCACGCACGTGGAGTTGATGCCCTTGTGCCCGTTCCCGGGGCGGCACGGCTGGGGCTACGAGGGCGTCAGCCTCTGGGCGGTGCATGAGCCGTACGGCGGGCCCGAGGCGCTGAAACGGTTCGTCGACCGGGCCCACGAACTCGGCCTCGGGGTCGTGCTGGACGTGGTCCACAACCACCTCGGCCCGTCCGGCAACCACCTGCCCGCGTTCGGCCCGTACTTCACGGAGACGTATCACACGCCCTGGGGCGCCGCGGTGAACCTGGACGCGCCGGGGTCGGACGAGGTGCGCGCGTATCTGATCGGCAGCGCGCTGGCCTGGCTGCGTGACTACCGGCTCGACGGGCTGCGCCTGGACGCGGTGCACGCACTGCACGACACGCGCGCGCTGCACTTCCTGGAGGAGCTGTCGTCGGCGGTGGACGCGCTGGCCGCCGAGACCGGTCGGCCGCTCTTCCTGATCGCCGAGTCGGACCTCGGTGACCCCCGGGTCGTCACCGCGCGCGCGGAGCACGGACTCGGACTGCACGCCCAGTGGAACGACGACTTCCATCACGCCCTGCACACCGCGCTGACCGGCGAATCGCAGGGTTACTACGAGGACTTCGCCCGGGCGCCCCTCGCGGCCCTCGCCAAGACGCTGACGGGCGGTTTCTTCCACGACGGCACCTACTCCACCTTCCGCGGCCGGCGGCACGGGCGCCCGCTGGACCGTGCCCGCGTGTCCGCGCACCGCCTGCTGGGCTACGCCCAGACCCACGACCAGATCGGCAACCGCGCCCTCGGGGACCGGCTCTCGGCCTCCCTCTCCCCCGGGCTGCTGGCGTGCGCGGCGACGCTGGTGCTCACCGCACCGTTCACACCGATGCTGTTCATGGGCGAGGAGTGGGCCGCGGGGACGCCCTGGCAGTTCTTCACCGACCACACCGATCCCGAACTGGCCGAGGCCGTACGACGGGGCAGGCGCCGGGAGTTCGCCGCCCACGGCTGGGCGGAGGAGGACGTGCCGGACCCCCAGGACCCGGCGACCCGCGACCGCTCCTGCCTCGACTGGTCCGAGCCGGAGAGCGAGCCCCACGCTCGCGTGCTGGCCTGGTACCGGGAGCTGATCGCCCTGCGCCGCGCCCAGCCCGATCTCACCGCCCCCGACCTGGAGGACGTGAAGGTCGCCTACGACGAGGAGGGCCGCTGGTTCGCCTTCCGCCGCGGCGATGTCCGGGTCGCCCTGAACCTGGCCGGGGAGCCCGCGCGGATCGCCCTCGGCGTCCCTCACGCGCGTGTACTGGCCGCGTGGGAGCCCGTGCAGCCGCCGGACGAGGAGGGCGTGCTGCGCCTTCCGGGCGAGTCGTGTGTGGTGCTGACCCAGGGGTGAGGGGAGCGGCACGGGGGTGACGGGGCGCCGGGACCGCTGAGGGGACGGTCGTCCCGGGCCCGGGCGCCTACGGTGTCTCGTCGCCGGGCAGTTCCGTGACCCGCTCCAGCAGGATCGCCTCCCAGGCGCGCCGCAGCCGTGCGCGCAGAACGGGCGGCGGGGTGGCCTTGCCGCCCTCGAGGCCCTCGGTGAGGCGGGTGAGCGTGTCGCAGCGGGCGAGCCACAGGCCGCGCAGGCAGGGGCGGGCACCGTAGCCCGCGAGGGTCGCGGCGCGCACCGCCGCGGGTGCGCCGACGGCGATCGCGAGCATGGCGATGTCCTCGGCCGGGTCGCCGATGACCGCGTCGGCCCAGCCGAGAACGCCGCGCACCCGCCCGTCGCCACTCACCAGGAGGTGGTCGCCGCTGAGGCCGTGGTGGACCAGGACGGCGGCGCCGGGCTGCGTGACCAGCTGGCGGGCGGCGGGCGCGGTGAGCTGGGCGAGCCGCGCGGGGTCGAACTCGTCGGCCTCCGCGAGGCGGTCGGCGGCGCTCGCGGCGGCGGACCGCAGCGCCTCCAGGGAGCGGGGCGGCACCCGGAGCACGCCGATCGCCTCGGCCTGCCGCACGGGCACCTCGCGCAGCCCGGTGAGCAGTGCCGCGAGGTCCGCCTCGCCGAGCGCGGAGACGTCCGGTTCCTCGCCGGTGCTGCCGGGCAGCCGCGTGTCCAGGGTGTAGCTGAGCCCCGCGGCCCACTCCCCGTGCGCGACGCTCGTCGGGACCGCGACCTGGACGTGCGGCCGTACCAGGGGGCGCAGCCGCAGTTCGCGGCGCCGGCGCGCGGAGGCGTCGCGATCGGTGGCCAGCCGCAGCACATGGCGTGTGCCCACCCACCAGGTGGAGTGTCCCGGGCCCTCGGCGGCGGGCGTCACATCCGGTCCGTCCGCCTCTGGAAGGTCCCCCTCCACAAGCAGGGAGCGGACCAGTCGGCGTACGGTCTCCGCCGTCGGTGTCGGTGCCTGGGTCATGATCGCGCCGTTGTCGTCTCGGGGGCCTGCGGGGAGCTGCGGGTGCCGGGGCCGGCCGTCCGACGTCTCGCGGTCGGGGCGCGCGGCCGGCCCCTGCCCTCTCAGTCGACCACCGCCATCTGGCGGGGGGTGTTGTTGAGGCGGCGCCCGCCGTCCTCAGTCACCGTCACGATGTCCTCGATCCGGACACCGAAGCGGCCGGGCAGATAGATTCCGGGCTCCACGGAGAAGCACATGCCGGGCACCAGGGGCTGTTCCTCTCCCTCGATCATGTACGGCGGCTCGTGCGTGGTGACGCCGATGCCGTGCCCGGTGCGGTGGATGAAGTACTCGCCGTACCCGGCGTCGGCGATGACCGCGCGGGCCGCACGGTCCACGTCCTGGCAGGCGGCACCCGGCCGGACCGCGCGGACGCCCGCCTCCTGGGCCGCGCGCACCAGGTCGTGCACCCTGCGCTCCTCGTCGGTCGGTTCGCCGACGTGGACGGTGCGGGAGGTGTCCGAGCCGTAGCCGTGCTTGAGGCCTCCGAAGTCGAGGACGACCATGTCACCGCGCTCGATGACGCGTTCCCCGGCCTCGTGGTGGGGATTTGCGCCGTTGGGCCCGGAGGCGACGATGGTGAAGTCGACCTGTGTGTGTCCGAACTGCCGCAGCAGACCGGCGAGGTCCGCGGCGACCTCCCGTTCCCGACGGCCCGCGAAGGGGACCTTCCTGATCTCCTCGTACGTGGCGTCCGCGGCGGCCCCGGCGGCCGCCAGCCGGTCGAGTTCCGCGGCGTCCTTGACGGCCCGCAGCATCGGCAGGGCGCGGGTGAGGGCGACGTGCCCGGCGTGCGGGAGCCGCTCGCGCAGGCCGAGCAGGTGCAGGGCCCAGGCGTTGTCGCTGATGCCGTAGCGGCCGTCGGGGCGCAGCAGGGAGGCGGCGGCCTCGTACGGGTCCTTGCCGTCGGTCCAGTCGCGCAGCGTCAGCGCGGGCGCACCGGCCGCCGCCGCCGCGTCGGGCGCCTCCAGGGTGGGCACGACGAGGACGGGCTCGTGTCCCGCCCGCAGCACCAGCAGGGTGAGGCGTTCGGTCTCCACCGGCCGGTATCCCGTCAGCCACACCAGGTCGGGCCCGGGTGCGATCAGCAGCCCGGCGAGCCCGGCCGCGTCGGCGGCTTCCGCGGCGCGCCGCATCCGGGCCGCGTAGTCGTCGGCGGTGAAGGGTGCGGGGCCGCCGCTGTCGGGCGGCGCGGGCGTGCCGGTCATCCATAACCTCCGCGGGTCCGGTGCTCCCAGGGTCTACGGGCAGCATCCTGCCCTTCCGCCGGGGCGGATGCGAGCCCATCGCGCCGATGACGGTCCGCGGCGCGCGCGGTGGTGGGCCGGCGCGGCGGCAAGGCTCAGGTGAGGACGCCGAGGGTCGCGGCCAGGCGCAGGCGGCTGCCGTTCGCATGGCGCACGGTGAGGGTGACGGTGGTGCCGGGGAGGGCGGCGGCTAGGGCCCGCGCGAGGTCGGTGGCCGAGCGCAGGCGCGTCGCGTCGAGGGCGAGCACGACGTCGCCGCGCACGAGACCCGCTGTGTGGCCCGGGCCCGGGACGTGCACGCCGACCAGGAGCGCGCCGCCGGATGCGGCGTCCATGGCCTCGACGCCGAGCGTGGCCCGCGAGGGCGCCGGTGCCCGGCGCGCGCTGGTGCCGGGCGCCGTGGTGGGGGCCGTGCGCGGGCGCGTCGGTCTGCTCGTCCTGGTCGGTCGTCACGCCCACTGCATCTGCTCCGTCTGCTCCATGTGC
>NZ_JBEYUZ010000015.1:0-161092 GCF_040643755.1 Streptomyces sp. NPDC047079 | reverse complement strand
ACAACCCAAGACCCTTCACCTGGACGAAGACCGCTGACGAGATCTTCGAACGCCTCACCGGATATCTGAACCGAATCAAAGACTCAGGACACTAGGCTCCGTTCGCATGGTCCACGTACTGAACAGCCGCGTTCTCCTGCGCCCCGCCGACCCCGAGCGCTCCCGCGCGTTCTACGGCGACAAGCTCGGGCTCGCGGTCTACCGGG
Organism: Streptomyces sp. NPDC047079; assembly: GCF_040643755.1. NCBI lineage: Bacteria > Bacillati > Actinomycetota > Actinomycetes > Kitasatosporales > Streptomycetaceae > Streptomyces > Streptomyces sp. NPDC047079. Next base: position 160,886 of record NZ_JBEYUZ010000015.1, on the reverse strand, counting down.
AGTTCGGTACGGGACCGGAACGCGGTGTCGTGTACTTCCTCGGCGGCGGCTTCCTGGAGGTCGCGGGCCGCGCCGACGCACCGCCCTCCCCCGCGCTGAAGCTCTGGCTCCAGGTGCGGGACGTCGCGGCCGCGCACCAGGAGCTGGCCGGCGCGGGCGTCGAGATCGTGCGACCGCCGGTGAAGGAGCCATGGGGCCTGATCGAGATGTGGATCGCGGACCCGGACGGCACCCAGATCGTGCTGGTGGAGATCCCGGCCGACCATCCGCTGCGCCACCGGCCCGGGATCTGATGCCACCGACAGGGTGGGGGCATAGCCTGCTGAGGGGGCGCGCACGGTGGGAGGCACCCCATGAAGCTCGAGAAGCCGGTGAGCGGCGGACCCTGCTGGGCCGAGCTCGGGACCAGTGACCTGGAGGGGGCGAAACGGTTCTACACCGAACTGTTCGGCTGGCGTCCGGAGACGGACACCCGGCAGGAGGCGCGCGGGTACACGGTGGCCCACCTCGGTGACGCGGCGGTCGCGGCCCTCGCCCCGCTGTACGAGGAGACGCAGCCGGTCGCCTGGAACGTGGCGTTCTCCGTGGACGACGCCGATGCGGCGGCCGAGGCGGTGGAAGCGGCCGGCGGCACGGTGATCCTGGGGCCGCTGGAGGTCCGCGACGCGGGCCGCTTCACGGTCGCCGTCGATCCGGGCGGCGCGGCCTTCCAGATGTGGCAGCCGGGGGCCTTCGCCGGTGCGGGACTGTTCAACGCACCGGGCACCCTCGGCTGGGTGGAGCTGCTGACCCGCGCCCCGGAAAGGGTCACCGACTTCTACACGACGGTCTTCGGCTGGAGCGTGAACGCCTCCCCCGAGTACACACAGTGGGGTATCGACGGCGACGACTTCGGCGGCATGACGACCATGGGAGACGTGTTCCCGCCCGAGGTGCCGACGCACTGGCTCCCGTACTTCGCGGTCGAGGACGTGGACGGCATGGCGTCCGTCGCGATGGACGCTGCCGGCAGCCTCCTCATGGAACCGACATCGGTGCAGAACGGCCCGCGCATCGCCGTCCTGAAGGACCCTCAGGGCGCGGTGTTCGGCATGTACGCGGCCGGTCCCGAGGGCTAGGGGGTTTCGTTTGGATCAGCCCGGGTCCGCGACGCCCGGCACGGCGCCTCGCCGCGTTGTCGGACCACCCGAGTACATCCAGTACGCGGGCGGCCCTCCGCCTTGCGATACACCGCACCGGACGCCGCGGCCTGATCCGAACTGACCCAAACGAAACTCCCTAGGGGGCCGCCTCCTGGCGGATCCGGAGACGACATCCCCCTCGTGATCCCCTCGCGGTCCCCCGCATGGCGGATGCGGATCCGACCTGGGCACGATGTGGCGGGGCGGGCGGTCGACCAGGGTGGGATTCCCACAGGTGCGAGAGGGGGATCCACGATGGACCGGTTGGACCGTGCGGGTCGGCTGGGTGCCTACGGGGCGGCGTTGGTGATGACGCCCTACGTCTTGATCAAAGTTTCGTGGGTGGTCGGGGCGGTCGCGGGGCTGCTGCCGATCGGTGACGGGTTCGGCCTGGCCGGGTGGGTGGTCCTCAATACGGCGACCATCGGCATGGCAGGCCTCGGGATCGTCATGGCCCTCGCTCTGGTGCGGCCCTGGGGAATGCGGTTACCGGGGCCGCTGGTGGCGTTCCTCGCCTGGGTGGGCTCGGGCTTCCTCGTCGCCATGCTGCCGTATGCCGTACTGGACTCGCTGCTGGGCGTGCAGGGCGGCGAGCAGCGACATGGCCACGACGGTGCCGCGATGCCGGGCTGGGAAGCGGCACTGATCCAGACCAGCTTCGTGGGGATGGGGCTGGGCTTGGCCGTCGCCGTGCCCGCCTATCTCCGGCGACGCTGGCCGGAGGTTTTCGCCGGCCGGGTCGGCGACGGCCGGGGAAGCCGGCGCCGGACACTTTCGGCCGTGGGCGTCGGAGCGGCGATCGGCATGGTCTGGCTCTACTGGGCGATCGGCGGCACGGCAGGCGTTGCCCACCCGGCGGACCGAGGTGCCGACTGGCGCCTGCTGTCCGGCATCTGCGGACTGTGGGCGTTCACCGCTTCCGCTGCCACCTGGGCGGTCAGCCGTGGCCGACCCACCCGGCTGCCCCACTGGGTGCCCCTCACGTTCGGTTGGCTGGGGACGGGCTCGTTGTTCGCGTGGAGCGGCTGGAAGCTGCCGCTCACGTTGTACGTGCAGCTGGGGCACCCCGCCGGCACATCGCTGCCGGAGAACCTCACGGTCGCGGCCGTCTTGCATACAGCCGCCGTGGTGGCGGGCACGGTCATGGTGTCGGCCCTCGTCCGCGCTCGTGGAGGCCTCAGGACACCTGACGGCCCCCACCCATCGGTATGACCCGTGTTCGTCCCTCACCCCACCGGTCGCGGGCTTGACCTCAAGTGCGGTTGAGGCAGAAGACTCTGCCCATGACCGCACAGAGGGATCATGCAGAGATCGGCCTGCTCGTCGACCGGTTCTTCCGGACGCTGGACGAGCGGACGTTCACAGAGGGGTGGGCCGACGACTACCTCACCGGGGGCGCGGGCATGGAGACGCCCCTCGGTACATTCCACGGAGCCGAAGCCGTCCGCGCCACCGAGGAGGCGCTCGGCCGCTACGACCGCACCCAGCACCTGGTCTCCGGGGTCGTCGTCGACACGGACACCGGAGCCGACCGGGCCACTGCCTCCTGGAACGCCCTGATGACCCATGTGCACGGTGACGCCACGCGTCGGGAGCACGGGGCCGACGCCGACCCGCTGTTCACCGTCGGCGGCCGTTTCGAGGCCGAGCTGCGACGGACCTCCGGGGGCTGGCGCCTCAGCCATGTCACGGTCCGGCCGATCTGGACCAGGGGGCGCCCGCCCGTGGGGGTGGGCAGCTAGGGGGTTTCGTTTGGATCAGCACGGGTCCGCGACGCCCGGTACGGCACCCGGCGGTGTGACGCGCTCAGCCGCGCGGCGCGCCGAGCCGCCCCTCCAGCTGGACGAGCAACTCCCCGAGCAGCGCGGCGAGTTCCGACTGTTCGTGGTCGTCGAGGCCGGAGAGGACCGCCGTCTCGTACGAGAGCTGCTCGGGCAGGACGGCGTCCACCAGGTCGCGGCCCGCCTCGGTGAGCCGGAGATGGGCGACGCGGCGGTCGCGGGTGTCGACGCGCCGCTCCACCAAGCCGCGTTCGGTGAGCTGCTTGAGGCGCTTGGTGACGGCGGCGCCGGAGGAGAACGTCTCGCGGGCGATCTCGCCGGGCGTCAGCTCATGACCCGTGCGTCGCAGCGTGCCGAGTACGTCGAACTCGGGCCGGGTGAGTCCGGCGCGGCGCAGCGGCGCGTCCTCGGCCTGCTGCAGCAGGGCGGCGCACCGGTTGACACGGCCGATGATCTCCATGGGGCCGGTGGCGATGTCGGGGCGGACGGCGTGCCACTGGCGCACGACGGCCGCGACGGTGTCGCTCGCCCGGCCGCGCCCGGCCACACCCCCGTCCACGGGCCCTGGCCCCGCGGCGCCGGCACTCGCACCGGCGGCATTCCGTCCGCCGGCCTCGTCGTCCGTGTCGCCGTCCGGCGCCGCCGCCCGCCCGTTCGCTGCCGTCATGCCCGTGCGCCTTCCGAGGTGTGCAGTCCCTGCCGTCGTACCGTCGCGGCGAGCGTACGGTGTCCCGCCTGTTCGGCGCGCAGCACCCGCTCCTCCGGCAGAGCGCGCTGCCACCATTCGCCGGCAGCCGCGTCGGCCGCGGCGCGCAGGTCCACCACCGCGGCGGCGAGGCCGCGGCGGGCGGCCTCCAGGGCACCCGGGTCGGGCCGCTCCGCGGCCACCGCGGCGGCCGCGCGCGCACGGGCCCGCTCCAGCGCGGCGAGGGCGTGTTCGATGCGATCGCCGGCGCGCCGGTTGGTGACGGCGACCGCGGCGACGAAGCCGACGAGCGCTCCGACGAGGGTGTCGAGGACGCGGTCGGCCATCAGCGCCCCGGGCTCCTGGTAGCGGGCGAACTCGGTGATGAGCAGGGCCATCGGGGTCACACAGACACTGCCGAGCCAGTAGTTGCGGCTGATCAGCGCCTCGGCGCCGAAGTTGAGGGCGACGCCGCACAGCACGAGGGTCAGCCGGCTGTGGTGGGCGAGCGGGGTGATGGCCGCGAAGAGCAGGACGCCGACGACGTTGCCGACGACGCGCTGGATGCCCCGGCTCCAGGTGAGGGTGACGTTGGCCTGGTAGAGCGAGGCGGCGGTGACCAGTGCCCAGTAGGGGCGGCCGACGCCGAAGGCGAGCGAGGCGTATCCGGCGAGGGCACATCCGAGCGCGGTGCGCAGGGCGAGGGGGGCCAGCGGGCCGAGGCTGCGGTGCAGCGGGCGCGGCGGGCTGTCGAGTTCGGCCTCCACGCCGAGGAGTTCCTCGGCGGCCTCGCCGAGGTCGTCCGGCCGCGGGACGGGTCCGGTGCCCCGCAGGGCGCGGGCCCAGACACGAAGACGCTCGGGGTCACTGTCGGCGGGCGCCGCCAGTGCGACCTCGGCGCGGACGACGAGCCGCTCCAGGGCACGCCGCGGTGCCGAACGGGCCCCGGTGGACAGCAGCGAATGCCAGGCGGTGTGCACGGCGGCCGCGGCGCCGGCCCGGGCGGCGGCCGTACCGGTTTCGGCGAACGTGGCCGCCGCGCTCAGCGCGTGGGCGGTGGCCCGGCGCTCGGGTCCGTGGGGCCGCAGCAGGCCGGGCGCCATACCGACGATCCAGGACCAGGCGCCCGCCGCGACGGCGAGGGCCAGATGACCGGGCACTTGGCCGAGGGTCCCCGGGACGAACAGGGACGCCGAGCTGACGAAGGTGAAGATCACGTTTCCCGGCGGCCCGATCCTGGTCGCGTCGCACAGCACCTTCTGCACGGCCGCGAGCAGGGCCCCCACGGTCACCAGCACCACCGCGTTCGTCGTGAGCGAGGCGGCGAGCAGGGCGACGGCGAGGCCGCCGAGCATGCCGAGGACGACCAGGGCGAGGGTGCGGGCGCGGGCCGCGTACGGGCGGTTGTGTCCGTAGAGGGCGCAGAGCGAGCCCGCCATGGTGTACGCCGCGAGGTCGAGGCGGCCGAGGGCGAGCAGGGTCAGGTTGGGCGGTGCCACCGCGGCGACCACGCTCAGCGCGGGCTTGAACCAGATGTCCGAGGGCCTGCCGAGGCGCAGGAGGCCGGACAGGGGAAGTGGGCGCACATGGGAGGTCGTGGAGGTCGCACTGCTCATGCCCACAAGCTTAACAGGTGTTTTACTAGTAAAAGGGTTGCGCACTCGCGACCCCCGACCTGCATGGCACCTCCCACGCTCCCCCGGCGTACCCCTGTGCGCTCGCTTGCGCACCGTCGGTGACGGGTATGTCCCCGGCGTCCGTCGTGGAGTCGAGCGGGGAGGTGCACAGTGCACGGACCGGCGTCGTCCGGCTGGCCGCTCGTCGCACTGTGTGCGGCAACCGGGGCTTACTGCCTGCTGCGCATGCGCAGCACCGTGGAGGAGCAGCGCCGGGCCGCGGGAGGCGAGGCGCTGATGGGATTCGGCATGGCGGCGATGGCCGTGCCCACGGCGGTCGCGGTACCACCGAGGGGGGTCTGGATCGCCTACGCCCTGGTCTTCGGCGGGGCGGCCCTGCGGGCCCTGTGGGCGGCCCGGACGGGCGCCCACCATCTGCACCACCTGGTGGGGGCCGGCGCGATGGCCTACATGGCTGCGGCGATGGCCGCCTCCCCCGGACACCACGGGCACGGCGGTCTCCCGCCGCTGACCGGAACACTATTGCTCTACTTCGCGGTGTACGTGCTGTGGTCGGGAGTACGCCTGGTGCCGGTCGCCGCGGTGGCCACGGCCGGGGGCGCACCCGCCCTGGGCTGGGGCGACCGTCCCGAACTCGCGCGCGTATGCCGACTGTCCATGGCCATCGCGATGCTGGCGATGCTCTTCGCGCTCTGAGGCGCGCGGGGGCATTGCGCCCCTTCACGGGGCGGCTCAACCAAACCGTGGTGTGCGTCACTTTGATGCGACGGTACGTATCCCGTGGCGCGTCCCGGCTCATAGGCTTCGGCCCATGATGGTCCCCGCGGCACTGTTGCTGCTCGGCGCCCTGACCGCCGTGCTCGCTCCGCGGCTGCTCGCCCGGGCGGACTGGCCGGACCGGGAGCCGGTGGTCGCCCTGTGGGTGTGGCAGTGCGTGGTGGCAGCCGTACTCGTGTGCTGCACGCTGTCGATGACCCTCAGCGCGGCCGCGGCCTGGGCCGCCGTACGGGGCCATGTGTTCGCCTCCGCGCCGCACGGTGTGGTGGACGCCTACGCGCCGGGCACCGGAAGCCCCTGGGCCGCGACGACGGCCGTGACGCTGGCGTGCGGCGGGGTGTGGAGCGCGGCGATGCTGGTCCGGGAGGTCGTACGGGCCCGGACGCGCCGTCGGCAAAGCCGCGCCGAACTGCGCGTACGAGCCCCGCAGTTGCCCGGCGAGGAGCCCGGCAGCGACCGGCTGGTGGTCCTGGAGGGGGAACGCCCGGACGCCTGGTGGCTGCCCGGCGCCACACCCCGGCTGGTCGTCACCACGGCCGCGTTGCGCCGGCTCAAGGGCAGGCAGCTGGACGCGGTGCTGGCCCATGAACAGGGCCACGCGCGGGCCCGGCACGACTGGCTGCTGCACTCGTCGGCCGCTCTCGCCAACGGGTTTCCGCAGGTGCCGGTCTTCGCCGCGTTCCGCGACGAGATGCACCGGCTGGTCGAACTCGCCGCCGACGACATGGCATCACGCCGCCACGGCCGTCTCACCACCGCACTCGCGCTGGTGGAACTCAACGAGGACCGGGGTGTGTTCGGGCCCTGCCCCACCCCGGGGGCCCATGTACCCCAGCGCGTCGACCGTCTCCTCACTCCGCCGGACCGGCTGCCGGCGGCGCAGCGGCTGAGGCTGACGGCGACCGCGGCACTGGTTCCCGTGATTCCGGTGCTGGTGGCGTTCGTGCCGGGGCTGCGGACCCTGGGGTAGCCACCGGTCGCCGGGGCCGGGCGACGGCTTGACCCGGGGCCCCACCCGTCGGCGAGGATGCCGTATGCACCTCGCGCCCGTCCAACCATCGCCCCACCCGCCGAGCAGGCGGACCGCGGCCCTCGTCGCCGCTCCCGCGGCCCTCGCGTCGGTGGTACTGACCGTCCTGGTCGCCGTCTCCTGGCATCCGCTCATGGCGCTCGACGGCACTCTGGCGCGCACCGCGCACCGCTGGGCGACCGACCACCGGGGGCTCACCCGCGCCGCCCGCTTCCTGACGGACTGGGTGTGGGACCCGGCAACCATGCGCGTCCTGTGCGCGGGCGCGGTGGTCTGGCTGCTGTGGCGGCACCGGGCGATGCGGCTCGCGCTGTGGGTGGCGGCCACCTGTGCGCTGGGCGCGCTGGTGCAGAACGCCCTCAAGGCGGCCGTCGGCAGGGCCCGCCCCGTGTGGCCGGATCCCGTCGACTCCGCGTACAACGGAGCCTTCCCCTCTGGACATGCGATGACCGCAACGGTGGTGAGCGGCCTGCTGCTGTGGCTCCTGCACCGGTACGGCGTCCGGCGCGCCGTGTGGCGTACGGCGGTGGCGGCGGCCGTGGTCTCCGTCGTGGGGGTGGGGCTGACCCGCGTGTGGCTGGGAGTGCACTGGCCGTCCGATGTGGTGGGCGGCTGGCTGCTCGGGGCCCTGCTGGTCGCCCTGGCGGTGGCGTCGCACGGGCGGTGGCAGGAGCCCAAGGAGCGCCGCGCACCGCACGGGAGCGGTCCTTGACCCGTGCGCAGGGGTCGCGAAGGATCGACCCCATGGCCTTCAAGGGTGTGCTCTTCGACTTCTCCGGGACCCTCTTCCGCGTCGAGTCGGCCGAGTCGTGGCTGCGCGCCGTGCTGACGGAAGCCGGGCTCGCCCTGCCGGAGGGGGAGTTGGTCCGCGCGGCCGAGCATCTGGAGTCGGTGGGCGCGCTGGCCGGCGGCGCCCCACCCACCGCTGGGATGCCGGACCATCTGGCCGCGCTGTGGGCGGTCCGTGACCGCAGCGCCGCGATGCACCGGGCTGCGTACACCGGCCTGTCACGTCAGGTGCCGCTGCCGGACCCGCGGCTCCATGACGCCCTGTACGACCGCCATATGACGCCGGCCGCCTGGCGGCCCTACCCCGACACGACCGAGGTGCTCGGAACCCTGCGGCAGCGGGGAGTGGCCGTCGGCGTGGTCAGCAACATCGGCTGGGATCCGCGCCCGGTCTTCCGTGAGCACGGTGTCGCCCCGTACGTGGACACATACGTGCTGTCGTACGAACACGGGATCCAGAAGCCGGACACCCGGCTGTTCGCCCTCGCCTGTGACGCGCTCGGTGTCGCCCCCCAGGACACACTGATGGTGGGGGACGACCGCCGCGCGGACGGCGGCGCGGCGGCCCTGGGCTGCGCGGTGCACTTCGTCGACCACCGCCCGGTGGCCGAGCGCCCGGACGGGCTCCGTCCCGTGCTGGACCTGATCGGCTGAGCCGGAACCCCGGCCGCTCTCAGCTCTCGTAGTCCTCCACCTGCGACTCCGGGCGGACGCGGGCGTCGTCCGGGTTCTCGCCGAACTCGGCCTTGGCGCGGCGCTGGCGCAGCAGGTCCCAGCACTGGTCGAGCGCGCGCTCCAGTTCGGCGAGCCGTTCCTGCTCCGTCGCACTGTCGATCCGACCGGACTGCAACGCGTCACGCAGGCCGCGCTCCTCGTCGACCATCGCCGAGATCCGGGTCAGGATCTGCTCTTGGTCCATCTGTGTACGCCTCCTCGGGGACTCTTGCCCACTCTAGGGACAGCTGAGTGCCACTGCGACACATGTCGCGCGGGCCACGAGGGCCGTGAGGGCGTGCAGGGTGGGGAACGGCTTGCGGCGTACGTCCGCCGCCTGCGGTATGGCCACGGCGGTGGCCGGGGCGCCGTCCCCGCCGGAGACGAACCGGAGAAGAACCGGAGAAGAACCGGAGACGGAAGCGAAAGCGGCGATCACCGGCCGTATGCCGGCGCCGCCCTGGACCATCCCCCGCGTGGCCCAGGGCAGACGCCACCCAGTACCGGCCCCGCCGGGGCACGGTCCTGATGCGCTGAGTATAGTTGGCTGACAGCCAGTCAACGCAGGAGTCCAGGATGTCCCCGCGCAGCGCCTCGGTCAATGAAGAATTGCGGCGGCGCTCCCGCGAACGGCTCCTCCAGTCCGCGGTCGAGCTGGTCAGCGAGCGCGGCTACGACGCGACGACGCTCGCCGACATCGCGGACCGCGCGGGCTCCGCCCGCGGCCTGGTGTCGTACTACTTCCCCGGCAAACGACAGCTCCTCCAGTCCGCCGTGCACCGGCTGATGCACCGCACCCTGGAGGAGGCCCTGGAGCGCGAGCCCCGCACCGAGGACGGCCGGGAGCGGATGGCGCGGGCCATCGACGCAATCCTGGGCCTGACGGTTGATCACCCCCTGCTGATGCGTCAGCACATGGCCGGGATGTTGCAGGCGCAAGGGTTCGTGCAGTGCCCCGAACAGCAGCGGCTGGCGGAGCTGTTGGGGGACACGGTCGCCCGGCACGGGTCGACGGACCCCGGCACCGATTACCCGAAGTTGCGGGCCCTGTTGATGGGCGCGGTCTACGCGGCCCTCGTGCCCGGGGCCCCGATGCCGCTGCCGGTGCTGCGGGCGGAGCTGTTCCAATGGTACGGCCTCGACCGGCGGATGGGGTCGCCGCCGGAGTACGAGGGCGGGCGCGAGCCGCACGACACGGACCTGTCGCGGTTCTTCGCGACGGAGAGCCGCAGCCCGGAGAGGAACGGCCAGGGCGACCGGGCTTAGCGAAGCGTCCCCGAGGCGCCCCAGCCATCGGCCGACGCATCCTCAACCACCGGCCGAGGCATCCTGCGCCATCGGCCGACGCGTCTTCAGCCACCGGCTGACGCGTCCGTCCGGCGCCGGGCGTGACGTGGCGTCAGGAACCCGGCGTCGCGCGCACCGCCGATCAGCTTCAGCGATCCGCGGCGGCTGCGGCCCGTCGCGGACATCACCGCGAGCACCGGGTCGATGCCCTTCCCCTGGGCCGCGAGGTATTCCTCGGCGACAAGGCGCATCCCTTCGACGCCGGGCGGCCAGGTGGGGCGGTCGCGGCTCAGGAGTGCCCCGGCGGACTCGGGCGACGGGGCGCAGTCCACGCCGCACGCCCCCAGCAGGGGCTCCTCGATCCAGTCGGCGAGCGCCGTCAGATCGTCGAGGGACAGGGGTGGCTGTGCTCTCACCTCCTCGATGGCCACACAGCCACCGGCCGCCACGGCGAGCACGTCCACCCGTCCCCCGTCGGGCAGATCGACCCGGACGGCGAACCACGACGTGACGCTCCCGCACTCCTGCACTTCCCACGCGGGCCACACGGACACCGGCCCGTCCGAAGGCAAGTCGGATCGAAAGTGATCGGAAAAATCCCCGAAGGACGCTTCCAACATATACGCAACGTAAGCGAGTGATCACATACCATGCGAAGAGCCACGCACGGCAGGGGCCTGCTCCGTACCCCGTCGGCCCAGCGCCGCGACCGCCCCCCTCCCCTCTCGCCGTGCGCGGTGCGATGCTGGAGCCACCAGCGATCTCCTCAGCGAGGGAGTTCCGCCGTGCTGAATGTCGCCGTTGTCGGCTCCGGGCCGAGCGGGGTCTACACCGCCCAGAGTCTTGTCCAGCTGGATCCCGAGGTACGCGTCGACGTCCTGGACCGGCTGCCGTGCCCCTATGGGCTCGTGCGGTACGGCGTGGCGCCCGACCACGAGAAGATCAAGTCACTGCAGAACAACCTGCGCACGGTCCTGGAGCACGAGCGGATCCGGTTCCTCGGCAATGTCGAGGTGGGCACGGGCGGGGTGCCGCCCGCCCGGCTGCGCGAGCTGTACCACGCGGTGGTCTACTGCGTCGGCGCCGCGACCGACCGGCATCTGGGCATCCCGGGCGAGGAGTTGCCCGGCAGCTGGTCGGCCACGGAGTTCGTGTCCTGGTACAGCGCGCACCCCGACTCCGCCGCCGACGGTTTCGTGCTCGGCGCGCGGACGGCCGTGGTGATCGGCGTCGGGAACGTCGCCGTGGACGTGACCCGGATTCTGGCCCGGGGGGCGACGGAGCTGAGCCCCACCGACATGCCGCAGGCGGCGCTCACGGCGCTGGCCTCCAGCAAGGTAACCGAGATCCACATGGTGGGGCGGCGCGGTCCCTCACAGGCCCGGTTCACCACCAAGGAACTGCGGGAGCTGGGTGCCCTGCCGGACACCGAGGTGATCGTGGACGAGGAGGAGCTGGCGCTGGACCCGGCGTACCGCGACCCGTCCGGACTGCCGGCCACCCAGCGCCGCAACGTCGAGGTGCTGCGCGCATGGGCCGCGGCACCCCCGCGGGGCGCTCCGCGCCGGATCCGGCTGAGGTTCTTCCTGCGGCCGGTCGAACTGCTCGCCGCGGGCGACACCTCTTTGATCGAGGGGAGCCGCGAGCTCGAAGGACGCCGGGTGGGCGCGGTCCGCTTCGAACGCACGGTTCCCGACCAGGACGGCGGGATCAAGGGGACCGGGCGCTACGAAGACCTGCAGGCCGAGCTGGTGCTGCGCTCGGTCGGCTATCGCGGGGTTCCTCTGGAGGGGCTGCCGTTCGACGTGAAGAGCGGCACCGTGCCCCATTCTTCGGGACGGGTGCTGCGGGACGGGGCCGTCTCACTGGGCGAGTACGTGGCCGGGTGGATCAAGCGGGGTCCGACCGGCGTGATCGGCACCAACCGGCCCTGCGCCAAGGAGACCGTGATGTCACTGCTCGAGGACACCTCCGGGCTTGTGGACCGTGAGGTGCCCGAGGACGCGCTCCCCTGGCTGCGGGCAGCCGGACTCAGCCCCGTCGAGTGGCCCGGGTGGCTGGCGATCGAGCGGGCGGAGGCGGAGCTCGGGGCCTCGCTCGGCCGGTCGGTGGTGAAGCTCCCGGACTGGCAGTCGCTCATGACCGCCGCGCAGTGCGACACACAGTCGCAACGGGCTCGAAATCAACAACCTGTTTAAGCCGCCTACCGTCTCTCCATGACGACAGCCGTGCATCCCGTGGACGACGTCCCGCCCCTGCGCCAACTCGCCGCTTTCGGCCTCCAGCACGTCCTCGCGATGTACGCGGGCGCGGTGGCCGTGCCACTGATCGTGGGCGGTGCGATGAAGCTCCCGGCCGCGGACCTGGCGTATCTGATCACCGCGGATCTGCTGGTGTGCGGTATCGCCACACTCATCCAGTGCATCGGCTTCTGGCGCTTCGGCGCCCGGTTACCGATCGTGCAGGGCTGTACCTTCGCCGCCGTCTCGCCGATGGTGCTCATCGGGACGAAGGGCGGCGGGCTGCCGGCGATCTACGGCTCGGTGATCGTGGCCGGTCTCGCGATCATGCTGCTCGCACCGGTCTTCGGCAGGCTGCTGCGCTTCTTCCCGCCGCTCGTCACGGGCACGGTGATCCTGATCATCGGTCTCTCGCTGCTGCCGGTCGCGGGCAACTGGGCGGCCGGCGGCCAGGGCGCGCAGGACTTCGGGGCGCCGAGGAACCTGGCGCTGGCGGCCTTCGTACTCGCGCTGGTGCTGGGGGTGCAGCGGTTCGCGCCGGCCTTCCTCAGCCGGATCGCGGTCCTCGTCGGCATCACGGTGGGACTGGCGGTGGCGGTGCCGTTCGGCTTCGCGGACTTCGGCGGGGTGCGGGACGCGGACTGGGTCGGGATCAGCACGCCGTTCCACTTCGGCACGCCGGTCTTCCACGCCTCGGCGATCGCGTCGATGCTGGTGGTGGCGCTGGTGACGATGACCGAGACGACGGGTGACCTGATCGCGGTCGGTGAGATGACCGGGCGCAGGGCCAGGCCTCGGTCGCTCGCGGACGGGCTGCGGGCCGACGGGCTCTCCACGATCCTCGGCGGTGTCTTCAACACCTTCCCGTACACGGCCTTCGCGCAGAACGTCGGCCTGGTCGGGATGACCCGGGTCCGCAGCCGCTGGGTCGTGGCGGCCTCGGGCGGCATGCTCGTGCTGCTGGGCCTGCTGCCCAAGCTGGGCGCGGTGGTGGCGGCGATCCCCGCGCCCGTGCTGGGGGGCGCGGGTCTGGTGATGTTCGGGACGGTCGCCGCGAGCGGGCTGCGGGCCCTGGCCGAGGTGGACTTCCGGGGCAACCACAATCCCACCGTGGTGGCCGTGTCGGTGGCGGTCGGCATGCTTCCGGTCGGCGTGCCGACGGTCTACGCGGGGTTCCCGGACTGGTTCCAGACCGTGATGAACAGCGGGATCAGCGCCGGCTGCCTGACGGCGATCCTCCTGAACGTGCTCTTCAACCACCGTCCTCCGAAGGCCGGTTCAGTCTCCGCCGAGGCGGACGGCCTGGCGGGCGGCGGCCGCGAGGAGGGTGTCGAGGAGCCCCGGGAAGAGATCGTCTAGGTCGTCCCTGCGCAGGCCGTTCATCTTGGCCGTGCCCCGGTAGACCTGCCGGATCACGCCGCTCTCCCGCAGCACCCGGAAGTGGTGCGTGGTCGTGGACTTGGTGACGGGCAGGTCGAAGTCCGAACAGGAGAGCTCGGCGCCGTCGGTGGCGAGCTCTCGCACGATCCGCAGCCGCATGGGGTCGGAGAGGGCGTGCAGCACGGCCTCCAGCCGGATCTCCTCGCGCGCCGGGTGCGGAAGGTCGCGGCTGAGGGTGGGGGCGGCGGGGGTCACGACGGCTCCAGTTCGTGCGGGAGTTCCTCCGGGGCCCTCCATTGTACGAGTGTCATCGTAGTTTGACATCTGCCGTACTACGGCAACTATCGTACGAGTGAACCCACCGGCCCCGCACCGAACGGAGTCCACCGTGAACGCGCTCTTCGAACCCCTCACCCTGCGCGACGTGACCGTCGAGAACCGGATCTGGATGCCCCCGATGTGCCAGTACTCGGCGGCGCCCGAGGGGCCCGCGACGGGTGCCCCCCACGACTGGCACCTCGCTCACTACGCGGCGCGCGCGACGGGCGGCACCGGGCTGATCATCGTCGAGGCGACCGCCGTCTCGCCCGAGGGCCGTATCTCCCCGTACGACCTTGGCCTGTGGAACGACACCCAGACCGAGGCGTTCCGCCGGATCACGCGCTTCCTCGCCGAGCAGGGCACGGTGCCGGGCATCCAGCTCTCGCACAGCGGCCGCAAGGCCTCCACCGACCGGCCCTGGAAGGGCGGGGCGCCGGTCGGCCCCGACGCCCACGGCTGGCAGCCCGTCGCCCCGAGCCCGCTCCCCTTCGACCAGGGCCATCCCGTACCGACCGAGCTGAGCGTGGAGGACATCCGGGCCGTCGTGGGTCGCTTCGCGGACTCCGCGCGCCGGGCCCTGGCCGCCGGCTTCGAGGTCGTCGAGATCCACGGCGCACACGGGTACCTGATCAACGAGTTCCTCTCCCCGCACTCCAACCACCGCACGGACGCGTTCGGCGGCTCGTACGAGAACCGCACCCGCTTCGCGCTCGAGGTCGTCGACGCCGTACGGGAGGTGTGGCCGGACGACAAGCCGGTGTTCTTCCGCATCTCCGCCACCGACTGGCTGGACCAGGGTGGCTGGACGGCGGACGACACGGTGCGCTTCGCGGCCGACCTCCAGGCGCACGGCGTCGACCTCCTCGACGTCTCGACGGGAGGCAACGCCACGGGCGTACGCATTCCGACGGCCCCCGGATACCAGGTTCCCTTCGCCGCCCGGGTGAAGTCCGAGACGTCCCTGCCGGTCGCCGCCGTCGGACTCGTCACCGGCGCCGAGCAGGCCGAGAAGATCCTGGCCAACGGTGAGGCGGACGCGGTGCTCCTGGGCCGCGAACTCCTGCGCAACCCGTCCTTCGCCCGGCTCGCGGCCCGCGAACGGGGCACACAGGTGCGGGTGCCGGACCAGTACCACCGCTCGGTCTGACGGGATCCGACGCCCCCCCGCCGGGGCTCCTCGTGACCCCGGCCCCGGCTCCGACGCGCCCTTGGCTCAGCCGGCGGCCGGGCGCGCATCACCGGGTCCGCCGATCGATGAGCAACTCACCGCGGGAGCGGGCGGCTGCGAGGCGCGACGGTCTGGGCCCGCGCCCTCTTCGAGCCGGCCCTGTTCTGTCCGGCCGGGTCGTGGCCGGGCCCGGGGTCAGCCCGTCTTGCGGCCCCACATCGGGCCGAACCGCGCCCAGGCCGCGTCCCACTGCGCCATGCGACGCCGTTCCAGGCGTTCCCGGAGGATGCGCCCGCTCGTGTACGGAACCGCCGCGACGCCCACGCCGACCAGCACCCCTACCATCGCCGCGCGCATCCCCGCCTCGGACCGGGAGGCGGGCCGGGTCACCAGCGAGCCGTTGCCGTCCGTCCACACGGTGACGGCCGTGCCCGTACGGCTCCCGGCGGCCACCCGTGCCTGGCCGGCGTGGGAGCGGCCATCGGTCCCGGACCAGCGCACGTCAGCCCAGACGCGTCCCGCACCGTACGCACCGGCGCCGGTCGCCTTCGGCGCGTCCTCGGTGAGCATGGCCACAACAGGGCGCCACTGGGTCCGTTCCCGTGCCAGGCCCTGCTCCACGGAGTGCGTCGCCGCCAGCCCCGTCAGCACTCCCCCCACCACGGTCACCAGCCACACCGTCAGCACGAGCCAGGCCTCCAGCGCATCACTGCGGCGCCGCAGCGGATTGCGCCGCCACCGCCACCACCACACCCTGGGACCGCGGAACGTCGTCATCGATGGCAGCAGCCGCATCGACGCCTCCTCCTCACGCAGCACGGATACCCCCCGACCGCCCTCCCATACGGGAACCGGGGCGCCGCTGCTCACGTGAGGTCCGCCGCCCGCCAATCCCCGCCGCCGGTCTCCTCCGCCGATCCCCGCCGCCGGTCTTCCGGGTCCCGAAACGCCGGCGTCGGGCTGCCGGGCCCGGCTCCACGCCCCTGCGAACCTCCCTCCGTCTTCCGGCAACACGGCCCTGACCTGCACCGACAAGGCATCCCGGGGTGACTGTCAGCGCCGGGGTGCAGACTGGCCCGTGTCTGGGACAACGACGTTTCGGAGGTGGTCGACATGGCCGAGGTACTGCTCACCGTGGGCACACGCAAGGGACTGTTCATCGCGCGGCGGCATGGCGGCGCATGGGATTTCGACGACAGTCCGTACTTCAACGCGCAGGCGATCTACTCGGTCGCCATCGACACGCGCGGTGCGGCGCCGCGCCTGCTGGCCGGAGGGGACAGCTCCCACTGGGGGCCGTCCGTCTTCCACTCCGACGACCTGGGCCGCACCTGGACCGAGCCGACCCGGCCCGCCGTCAAGTTCCCCAAGGACACCGGCACTTCCCTGGAGCGCGTATGGCAGCTGCACCCGGCGGCCGCCGAGCCGGACGTGGTGTACGCGGGCACGGAGCCCGCCGCGCTGTACCGCTCTGAGGACCGCGGCGAGAGCTTCGAGTTGGTGCGTCCTCTGTGGGAGCATCCCACCCGCGGCTCATGGGTGCCGGGTGGCGGTGGCGAGGGTCTGCACACGGTGGTGACCGACAAGCGGGACGCGGGGGCCGTGACGGTCGCCGTGTCGACGGCAGGGGTGTTCCGGACAAGGGACGGCGGCGAGAACTGGGAGCCGTCCAACTCGGGTGTGTCGGCGGTCTTCCTCCCCGACCCGAACCCGGAGTTCGGCCAGTGCGTGCACAAGATCGCTCAGGACGCGGCGGCCCCGGACCGGCTGTATCTGCAGAACCACTGGGGGGTGTACAGAAGCGACGACGGCGGCGCGCACTGGACGGACATCGGGAGCGGGCTGCCCTCCACGTTCGGATTCGCCGTGGCCGCCCATCCGCATCGCGGGGGCACGGCGTATGTCTTCCCGATCAACGCGGACGCGGATCGGGTCCCGGCCGGCCGCCGCTGCCGCGTCTTCCGGACGGAGGACGCGGGCAGGAGCTGGGAGCCGCTCACGGCGGGCCTGCCCGGCGAGGACCACTACGGCACGGTGCTGCGGGACGCCCTGTGCACGGACGACGGAGACCCCGCGGGGGTGTATTTCGGCAATCGCAACGGCGAGTTGTTCGCGTCGGCGGACGACGGCGACAGCTGGCAGCAACTCGCGTCCCATCTGCCGGACGTGCTGTGCGTACGGGCCGCGGTGATCGCCTGATCCGACACCGGCAGTGCAACAACCCTTGCGAGGAAGGACTAGCGCTCTGTCAGATCCGCCCGCTCTGTGCCGCGTTCATGACCCGTACGATCATTCCCGGTCACCCTCGGGCCACCGGTTGATCGTCGGCGCGCGCCCGGCAGTAGGGTGACGCCCGTGGCACCACGACCGTTGCATGAGATCCTCGAACCCGGCTGGGCGAAGGCCCTTGAGCCCGTGGCCGAAAGGATCGCCGAGATGGGCGACTTCCTGCGGGCGGAAATCGCCGCGGGGCGCACCTACCTCCCCGCGGGGGCGAACGTTCTGCGGGCCTTCCAGCAGCCCTTCGACGATGTCCGCGTCCTGATCGTCGGACAGGATCCGTATCCGACACCGGGACACGCGGTGGGACTGTCGTTCTCGGTCGCTCCGGACGTCCGTCCGCTACCGGGCAGCCTGATCAACATCTTCCGGGAGCTCAGCACCGACCTGGGCCTGCCCCAGCCGTCCAACGGCGACCTCACCCCCTGGACCCAGCAGGGCGTGCTGTTGCTCAACAGGGCGCTGACCACGGCCCCGCGCCGTCCCGCGGCACACCGGGGCAAGGGCTGGGAAGAGGTCACCGAGCAGGCGATACGGGCACTGGCCACGCGGGGCAAGCCACTGGTGTCCATCCTGTGGGGCCGTGACGCCCGCAGTCTGCGGCCGCTGCTGGGCGATCTGCCCTCGGTCGAGTCCGCGCACCCGTCCCCCATGTCGGCGGACCGGGGCTTCTTCGGCTCACGCCCGTTCAGCCGCGCCAACGACCTGCTGCTCAGGCAGGGCGCACAGCCGGTGGACTGGCGTCTGCCGTGACGCCCCGGCACTGGCGGGTCTGCCTGCGGCACCGGCGCGCCGGTGCCGCAGACCGTTCGCGCCGTGCACTCGGTAGGTTCCGGCCTACGGGTCGCCCCTGCCCCGTGCGACATCTGCCGGAGCAACTCCTGCCGCCGGCGGAGCGGTTGCGTCCCGACAGGCGGTGCTTCCGGAGCCCATGACGGGCGGCCCGGCGTTCGGCGTGGCTGCCCTGCGCGGGCGGAGGCGCTGACCGGCAGTCGCCGAGTCGCCCTGACCGGTGACCTGTTCCCCATGGGCGACCCGATCCTCGTACCCCCGGGAGAGGACGGCTCCGTGCGGAGCGCGCTCGCGCTCACGGACGAGGCGCCCAAACTGCCGTACGACGAACGACTGCTGTACGCCGTGACCGAAAAGGGTGAGTGATCCCCCTTGCGGGGAGTGGGGCGTTGCGATGGGTGCACGACGGGTATGTCACACGGTATCGATCACTTCTCACCGGTACGTAACTCACCAGACAAAACCGGACGGAAACCGCTCACCTGCACCCTCCCCGAACAGGGGAGCCCACAAAGCCAGTAGCATGCGGCGCCATGAGCTCCCCCACTGGGCCCGCATCCGGCCTGCCTGTACGAATGCCGCGACCCCGCCAGCCGGGGCGGCACCGCCGTCCCGAGCCGCTGGCGGCCCCCGAAGGCGCGCCCGCGCTCGTCCTCGCGGTGCCGGGCACGCCCAGCGCCGCCACGCGCAGCCTCGCCGAGGAGGTCGTGAGCATCGCGCGTTCCGAGCTGCCCGGCCTGGATGCCCGGATCGGTTACGTGGACGGGGACGGGTCCGAGTTCCCCGCGCTCCAGTCCGTCCTCACGCAGACCGCCGAGGAGCGCACCGCCCGCCACGAGCAGGCGATCGCCGCCGGCGTGGAGACCAAGGAGCCCGAGGGCCCCGTCGCCGTCGTGGTGCCCCTGCTGGCCGGGCCGGACAGCGCACTGCTGCGCCAGGTCCGCCAAGCCGTGATGGACAGCCGTGTCGCGGCCGATCTGACCGATGTGCTCGGTCCGCACCCGCTGCTCGCCGAGGCGCTGCACGTGCGCCTGTCGGAGGCCGGTCTGGCCCGCGCCGACCGGGCCCGTCTGTTCACCGTGGCGACGGCCGCGGACGGCATCATCCTCGCGTCCGTGGGCGGCGAGGAGGCCGTGCAGGCGGCCGGGATCACGGGCATGCTGCTGGCCGCGCGGCTCGCCGTGCCGGTGATGGCGGCGGCGCTCGACCAGGAGGGTTCGATCACCGCTGTCGCCGAGCAGCTGCGCTCCGCGGGTTCGCAGCAGCTGGCGCTCGCCCCGTACCTGATCGGTCCGGAGCTGGAGGCCGGTCTGCTGAACGCGGCCGCCGAGGAGGCGGGCTGCCCCGCCGCCGAGGCCCTCGGCGCATACCCGGCCATCGGCAAGCTGGCACTCGCCAAGTACATGACGGCGCTGGGTATCGCCCCCCAGCAGCCGCAGGGCGCGCCGGTCCGCTGAGCCCCGCGCAGGAGCACCTTGTACGACCAAGGGCCCGCTACCCTCACGGGGCGGGCCCTTCGCCTTGCGGCGGTCCGGTCAGCCGAAGACGACGCAGGAGGCCGCCGGCGCCTCCACCGAGCCGCCCCGCCGCGGCAGGCCCGTCTCCCGGTCCGGCGCGAACCAGGTGACGTTCCCGGACCGCTCGTTGGCGACATAGAGGAAACCCTCCGACAGGGCGAGCGCACGCGGCCATGCGCCGCCGCACGGCACCGCGGCCACCGGCCGCAGCCCGGCGCCCTCGACGGCGAGCACGGACAGCAGGTCCTGCCCCCGGGTCGCGGTCCAGACGAAGCGCCCGTCGGGTGAGACGACGATCCCCGACGGGTAGGCGTCGCCCACAGGCCGGTCCGGCAGCACGGACGTCTGGCCGACCGGCCGGAGAGCTCCGGCCCCGGCGTCCCAGCGGCAGACGGTGACGGTCGGCGTCAGCTCGTTGAGGACGTAGGCGTGGTTTCCGTCCGGATGGAAGGCCAGATGGCGCGGCCCGGATCCGGCGGGCATAGGGATCTCCCGATGCAGCCGCACGGTGCCGTCCCGAAGCGCGCACACGCGGACGGAGTCCGTGCCGAGGTCGACACTGACGACCCAGCGGCCGCTCGGGTCGGGCTGCACCTGATGGGCGTGGGGGCCCTCCTGCCGTTGCGGAACGGGCCCGGAGCCCTGGTGCCGGAGCACGCCGGACGCGCTGTCCGCCAGAGCACCACCGGCGAGGAGGGGAACGGCGGTGACGCTGCCGGAGCCGTAGTCGGCGGTCAGGAGATGACCGGCGTGCAGGCTCAGGTAGGTGGGACCCCTGCCGACGGGGACCGGCGGGCCGGAGGGTTCGAGCCGGCCGCCGTCGAGGCGGTACGCGGCGACCGCGCCGTCGGGTGCCTCGCTGACCGCGTACAGCATGTCCCCGGACAGGGCCAGGTAGGAGGGATCGGGCAGCCCGCTCAGGACGTCCAGGACGGTCAGTGCTCCGCTGTCCGGATCCACGGCCGCCGAGAGGATGCCGCGCCCTCCCGCCGTCGTGAACGAGCCGATGTACGCCCGCCGTCCACCGCCCTCTGCCACTGCCGTCCCCTCTCGCCGACGCTCTGACGGGACGACGGTAGCAGCAGGTCTAGACCAAGGGGTCGGCGGACGGGGAGTCAGGCCTGGGCCGGCGAGGCGCCGCGCAGTGGTGCGGCCAGCGCGAGCAGGGCGCGTTCCAGGCCGTGGAGGTGGCCAAGTGCCTGCTCGGCGCCCGGGTGGTGGCCGCGGGCACTCACATGCGCCGGGAGGACAGGCTCGGGGACCGCGCCGAGCAGCGCCTCCACCGCGGCCTCGACACGGAGGCAGGCAGCCGTGAGGCGGGCGTCGTGCGAGGCGTCCGGATGGGCGGCGACGGCCACCAGGCCGCGCGTCTCGCGGGCGCAGATGTCGAGCAGGGCCAGCACCTGGCGGGCCCGGGCCTTGCGGGCCCGTAGTGGACTCAGCGGGTGCACGAGCGGCGCGAGGGCCTGCCGTGCCCGCTGCAGCAGTCCTTCCAGTTCGGCGGCGCGGGGGGCGGGGTCCGCCTCCGTGTCGCCCGCGAGCCTGTGTGCCGCCGCGGCGGTGCAGCCGTGCACGGCGTGCACGGCCCGGCCCACCCATCGGTCGGTGACCGCGTGGGTGGTGATCGGCAGGACGAGCGCGACGGCGAGCGCGGCCCCGAGGGCCCCGACACCCGTCTCGGCGAGGCGCAGGACGAGCAGCCCGGGGTGCAGGACACCGAGCAGGCCGTACAGCAGGCCCGCCATGACGGTGACGAAGAACATCATCCAGCTGTAGGACGGCGCCGCCGTGTAGAAGATCCCGAACACGCAGACGGCGGTGAGCAGGGCCGTGGGTGCGGGGGCGCCGTGCAACGGCACCGCGACCAGCAGCCCGGCGACGATGCCGGTCACCGTGCCGACGACGCGCCGGAAGCCGCGGACCAGGGTCTCGCCGCGCGAGGCGGTGTTCACGAAGATCCACCACGCCGTACCGACGGCCCAGTACCAGCGCTCGTGCGACAGCACCTCTCCCATGGCGGCCGCGAAGGCGCAGGCGGCCGTCGCCTGGAAGGCCTGCCGGGTGACGGGCCGGGCCAGTCCCCGCCCGTCGAGCGGCGCGGGCACGGCGGGCAGGGGCCTACGGCGCTCGACGCACCACAGGCCGAACCGGACCGCCGCCGCGAGGGCCAGTGACAGTGCCACGGCCGCGGACAGCTCCGGCAGCAGGTCGGGCACCGCGCGCAGGAACTGTGCGGTGAAGAACATCATGAAGGCGAAGATGCCGAGTGCGTTGCCCCGCGGTCCCCAGCGGCGGGCGTACACACCGGCGAAGACCACCGCGAGCCATGCCGTGTCCCGCGCCGCCGGCAGGGCGTGCAGGATGGTCGCGAGCGCGAGGACGGGCAGTCCGACGGCGGGGAGCAGCGCGGTGGTGACCGCCTGGCCACGCACCGTCGAATCGGCGACCGTGAACAGTGCGAGGAGTGCGGCGAGCCCACCGGTGATCGAGGCGGGCAGGGGCAGTCCGGCCGACGCGCACACGGTCACGGCCAGGCCGACGCCGAGCACCGCGCGCAGTGAGACCCGCAGCCGGAACAGCCCCGGATCCGGGGCCATGAACATCTTCTTCACCGTCGGGAATCCGCCCCCTGCATGTCTACGTCTCTTCAGGACATGGGAATGGCGCCGCGGGCACGGTTTCCGGCTTCGTCACCGGTTCCTGCGCTGCGCGGCGCCATTGATACGCACAAGGAAAGCATCAGCAAGGCAGTGGCTCAAGCGGACCCTCATCCACAGAGCCATTGGTACAGTCGTGAAAGATCCAGTGGCGTGGAAGGGAGGCCAACGGACCATGGCCGTGGACGCACTCGACACCCGCATCCTGCGGCTGCTGCTTCAGCAGCCGCGCACCAGTCTTCGCGAGTACGCGCGGATCCTGGGCGTCGCGCGCGGCACACTTCAGGCCCGGCTGGACCGTCTGGAGCGCGAAGGGGTGATCACCGGCACGGGCCCCTCCCTGTCCCCCGCCGCGCTCGGCCACCCGGTGCTCGCTTTCGTACACATCGAGGTCACACAGGGACACCTGGACGACGTGGGTGACGCGCTCGCGGCTGTGCCGGAGATCGTGGAAGCGTTCTCGATCACCGGGGGCGGCGATCTGATGACACGGGTAGTGGCGCGGGACAACGAGCACCTGGAGGACGTCATCCAGACGCTGATCAGCCTGCCGGGGGTGGTCCGCACCCGCACGGAGGTGGCACTGCGCGAGCGCGTGGCGCACCGGCTGCTCCCGCTGGTGGAGTCGATCGGCCGCACGGCCACGACCTGACCGCCCCGGCCCCGCCTGCCACCACGACCTGACCGCCCCAGTCCTCTCTGCCACCGCGGCGGACCCGCCGGTGCGCGGCGGGAAGGCCCGTTTCACGGCGCGCACGGCCCGCGACCGGCCGCGGATGCGGTCCGAGGCCGAGCGTCCCAGCGGTTTCGTCGGCGTGCGTCTACGAACGGCGGCGGGGCTTGCCGCGCCGGCTGCCCTGGGTTCCGCCGGAACCGCTCCGTGTGCTCCTGCCCGGCGTCTTGCCCGTTTTCCCCGTCTTCCCCGCCGCGGGCTGGCGCCTGGCACCGGCCGCGTCGGGGCGTCCGCGTCCCTGTTTCGGCTGCGCGGCGGCCTGAGCCGGAGTGCGCCCCCGGGTGCTGTTCACCGTCCGCCCGCGGACGATCCCGATGAAGTCCTCGACCAGGTCCGTGGTCGCGTCCTCGGGCCAGGAGAGGGCGACGCCCGACTCAGGGGCGTCAACCACGGTGCGGTAGGTCAGGTCCCGGCGGTGGTACAGACGCGCCAGCGACTGCGGGACGACGAGCAGGCCCACTCCTGCCGCCACCAGTTCGATCGCGTCCTCCGTCGTGGCGGGCCGCTCGAACGCGGGAAGTCCCGGTGGCTGCTCCCAGCCGAGGACGTCGTCGAGGGGGTGGAACACGACCTCGTCGGCGAGGTCCGCGGTGGACACCTCCTCCACGGCGGTCACCACATGGTCCTTGGGGACCACGACGACCGTCGTCTCGGTGTAGAGGGGGATCGCGCTGAAGAAGGTGCGGTCCACGGGCAGCCGCACGAGCCCCGCGTCGGCCGCGCGGTCCCTCAGCACAGCGGGGGCCTCCGCCGCCGGCACCTGGAGCAGGGTCAGGGGGACGTCGGGCAGGCGCTCCTTCCAGATCCGCACCCACTTGGCGGGCGTCACCCCGGGGACGTACGCGAGCCGGAACGAGGGGGATGCTTCCGAGCCTGTCACCCCGCCAGGTTACCGGGAGTGGTCAAAGGGCCGACACACGGCCGATAGTCTGGACACCATGAAGTCGCACCAGACCACCCAGACGATGAAGCCCGCGACCGCGGCGAAGAAGCTGGGTGTGTACCTCCCCGCCACCCCCGCCGAGTTCCAGGAGGGTGTCGTCTCGCGAGCCGAGCTGAACGAGCTCCAGGCGAATCCGCCGGAGTGGCTGCGCGAGCTGCGACTCAACGGCCCGCACCCCCGCCCGGTCGTGGCGGCGAAGCTGGGCGTGTCGATCGCCGGTCTCGCGCGGGGCGGGGTCACTGAAGCGCTTACCACCGAGCAGATCGAGGCACTCAAGCAGGACCGCCCCGAGTGGCTGGAGAAGGAACGCGCCACCCAGGCCGAGGTCCGCAAGGAAGCCGCCCGGATCAAGAAGAGGGACGCCGAGCGCGCCGCGCAGGACCCCGGCGCACGTCCCTGACATCCGGCCTCGATCCCGCCTGCGTCCGTCCCGTTCCCGCCCACGCCCTCCCGGGCCACCGCCTCCCCGCGCACCGAGCGAGGGGCCCGGCGAGTGTTCGCCGGACCCCTCGCACGACCGATGCCCGCACCAGGACCCGCCGGTCAGGTGGTGCCGGAGCCGCCGCTGCCGAAGGAGCCGCCGGAGCCGCCGCTCCAACGGGGGCGCTGCTGGCCCTCGCTGCGTTTGGTCCCGGTGGAATGGAGTTCGTGCGGGGTCAGACGTTCGCTTTCGTCCTCGGCCCGGGGCACCTCGTTCGGCTCCCTGACCTCCCGGGACTCCATCACGGGACCGCCCGGCGGCGGCTTGGGCTGCTCGGAGGGCCGCGGCGGGGCGGGTTCGCGGCGACGCACCCGGATGCCGAGCCGGACCGCCCAGATCAGGGCACCGGCGATCACGAGGCCGCCGAGGAAGGCCCCGAGCACGGCCCACGCGGCATTCGAGGCGGCGAGCGTTTCCATGGAGATCGTCATCATGGCGCCCGGGTACCCGTGCCCGGCGTTTGAACACGTCACCGGCACCCGGATACCGCCGCACGCCCCTGCTCAGGGAAACAGCGCGATACCGAGGACGACCAGCACGACCACCAGGGCGACGATCGCCACGATGGCCCAGGGCCCGCGGTGCTTGGCCGGTGCCTTGGGCTTGCCCCCGCGGGGCCGGTCCTCCTCCAGAGCCGGGCGGGCCGGACGGTCGCTCCTGTAGAACTCCTCGTCGTGTCGCTGTTCCGCCATCACCACTCCTTCGCAACGTCCCCGTCTGCATCTCGCCGGGCGGGTTCCCCGACGAGGCCCGGGGAATCCGCCCGGCCGGGCGGCAGCGCCCCGGTGCGCAGAGCCGTGCGTCCACCGCGCCAGTCCGCGAGGAGGCGTGCGGCAAGCCGGTCCTCGAGGAAGCCGGTGGCCCGGATGCCGAAGACGACGTCCGCCTCCAAGCCGGGCTCACTCTCCAGCAGGCCGCCGATCACGTCGTGGCGCACGACCTGCTCGTGGACGGCGTCCGCCACCACGTGCTCGTCGTAGAAGCGCACGGCCGCCTCGCCCGCGCCGACCCGGCGCAGGGCCTCGGCCAGTCGGCGCGAGCCTGGGGACGAGGTCACCTCCACGGCCGCGAAGTGGCCAGTCAGCGCGCCTCTGAGACTGCGGTGCAGGCCGAACAGCGACATCAGGTTGACCGTGGCGAGCAACTCGGCGGGGGCGGCCTCCAGGTAGTACCCGTAGGCCGTGCGGAGCCCCAGGTCCTCCATCAGGTCCGCGAAGAGGCCCGCGTGGATCTCGTCGGCCCGTCCCGCCCCGAACTCGTCGAATTCCACGGCCGCCATGGCCGCCTTGGCCCGGCCGTGCAGCCGGGGGATCACCCAGGCGTGCGGGTCGGCCTCCTTGAGGTGGTACAGCGACCGCAGTGCCGCGTACTCCCGCAGATGCTCCAGCCGGCCCTCGTTCCTGAGGAAGTGGGAGACGCCGGTGCCGTCGTCGCCCACCGGTTCGACCTGGAGTTCGTCGAGGGCCTCGTGGGCGCCGGTGTCGACGGGGACGTCGGCCCGAAGGGCGGTCAGGAAGCGCTCCTCGAGGGCGCGGCGGAAGGCGAGGAGCGCGGGATCCCATTCGCGGTCGTCGTCTACTCCGTCGAAACCCTGGTAGTGCAGTTCGTACAGTACGTACAGCGCGAGCTGGAGATCCTCCCCGTATGGATCGCCCTCCTGCGGCGGGACGGTCGACGGCGGGATGCCCTCGCGCAGTGCGGTCACCACCGCCTGTGAGAGCGGTCCCCTGGCGTGCGGCAGGGGCGGGCTGTACCGGCGTGGTTCGATCCGCGTGATCGTCACTCGTGCGTCTCCCTTCCTGCGGGTCCGGCATCGTCCGCCGGCTTCCCACGGCGGCGGTGGCTGGTGTCGCACCACGGATAGGTGCGGCTGCGCCGACAGGTGCAGACGGCCACGACGAACCGGCGGCTCACCACCGGCTCGCCGTCCGGGCCGGTGATCTCCACCGGCCCCTCGATCAGCAACGGACCGTCACGGTCGGCGCGGATGCGGCAGACGCGCTCGCGTGCGCGCGGCACAGCCGGCCGCTCTTCGTACGGGCCGGCATCGCGCTCGCGTGGCGCTGTCCCGCACTCGCAACTCGGCGCTCCCTCACACCCGCACGGCCCGGTCTCCGTCTCGCGCGGCACGGTCTCACGTTCGTACGGCACGGATGACCACCAGCTCTTCCACCATGTCGTCGGCGGTCAGGCCGCGCTGCCGCAGCCAGCCCAGCCGGGAGAGCAGTACCCGCCCGTAGGGCACCATCGCGCGGTCGGTGACGGTGGCGCTCAGTCCCGCGTCGGCCAGCCGCGCGAGCGTGTGCTCCACTCCGGACAGCGCGGAGTGCACCACGAGGAGGACACCCTCCGGGCGCAGTAGCGTGGTCGCCGCATCGCAGATGCGGTCCAGCAGCATACGGCCGTCCCGTCCGGCGTCCCAGGCACGGGCGGCGCCCCGGGGAGCCGCCCGTCCGGGGGACGGGACGTACGGCGGGTTGCTGACCACGAGGTCGAAACTGCGTCCGCGCACCGCGGAGGTGAGGTCACCGCGGCGCACGCTGATGTTCTGACGGCTGAGCAGGGCGTTCACACGGGCCGCGAGCACCGCCCGCCAGGAGATGTCGACCGCGGTGACGCGTGCGCCGAGCCGTGCTGCCTCCAGGGCGAGTGCCCCGGTGCCGGTACCCAGGTCAAGGACGTCCGCCCCTGGGGCGATCTGCTCCCGCCGCAGGGCCCGGGCCAGCAGCCAGGTGTCCTGTTGGGGTTCGTACACGCCCGGTGGAACCCACGCTGGGGACTGCGGGGTCGGACAGTGGGTTTCGACGGTCATCGGCTCCTCCGTGGACGACACGCAGCCCCGAGTCCCCAGCTGTGTCTGATCGACACGTGGAGCCGAAGGAGGCGCCGATCACATGCGAAAGGCCGTCTTGGTCCCGCCCGCGGCGGCGGGCGGAAGGCGGAGGGCGGCGCAGCGCCGTCGGCCTCGCGCCGTCACCCTCCGGTGGCGAAGCCGGGGAACAGGGTCATACCGCCGTCCACGTAGAGGGTGGTGCCCACGACGTAGTCGAGCAGGTCGGAGGCCAGGACGGCGACGGCTCGCGCGACGTCCTCCGGCTCGCCAACCCTGCCGTACGGGATCAGCTCAAGCAGCTTCGCCTCCGCCTCGGGGGTGTCCCAGGCGCTGCGGTTGATGGGCGTGCGGATCGCGCCGGGCGCGACCCCGTTGACCCGGATCTTGTGCGGGGCGAGCTCCTGGGCCATGGTCTCCATCAGCATCAGGACGCCGCCCTTGGAGGCCGCGTAGTTCACATGGCCCGCCCAGGGGATGATCTGGTGCACCGAGCTCATACAGATGATCTTCCCGGCGGACGACGACACCTCGGGGACCACACCCCTGCGCAGGAACTCCTTGGTCGCCTCCCGTGCGCAGAGGTACTGCCCGGTGAGATTGACGTCCAGGACCTTCTGCCACTGCGCGAGGGTCATGTCCGTGAGGCGGGCGTCCCGCTGAAGACCGGCATTGGCGACCAGGATGTCGATGGTGCCCAGCTCCTCCACCATGCGGGACACCATGCCGACGACCTGGTCCTCCCGGGAGACGTCCGCCTCGTGGGCGTAGGCGCGCACCCCGCAGGCCTCGATCTCCCCCACCACCTGGTTCGCGGAGTCGGCGTCGGAGACGTAGTTGACGACGACATCGGCGCCCATCCGGCCCAGACCGATGGCGGTCGCCCTGCCGATCCCCGAGTTGGCGCCCGTGACCAGCGCCTTCTGCCCCTTCAGGAGCGGAAGACGCTCGGCCTTGCGAGCCTCGTCCACGCTGGTGCCCACGCCTGCCTCCGTCGCTGCTGCCTCGGAACACGGCCGGAACCGGCCCGGTCCTCCGGACCACCCGTCACCACACCACTGACCACCCCCGACCACACCACTTCGGGTGGCACTCGACTCGGCGCGAAACCCGACTCCGCCGCTGCTTCACTCCTTCGGCGTTGTGCGGGCGGCCCGTGCGAAGGGCGGTGGGGCGGTGGGGCGGTGGCCTTCGGAACGGCAGTGGGACGGTGGCCCACCTCGGCCGCGACCGTCTCCACTCGCCGCGCGTACCGACATCTCATGGGTCACATTGGGAACATGGATCGCTATCCGCCGATCGCCGATCCCGGGCTGGTGGGTGATCTGCAGACCGCCTCTCTGGTCTCCGCACCGCCGGAAGACGAGGAAGCATTCCCATGGCGCATCACCCCGGTATGAGCGATCCTCTCGCCTTCGGCCTGGAGGACTTCCAGGCGCTGTACCGGCGCCTGCACGCCTCGGCCGGTGCCGATCCCGGCCCCAGAGGGGCTCTGGATCGCATCACTGGGGACCTCATACGACAGGCGGCGGGCGAAGTCCGCACCGGGCGCACGGTGTCCATGGCCGCGCCGGTGGAAACGCGCCAGGAGCCGGACTGCCCCGAACCGGCCCGGCACTGGCTGACCGCCCCGGCCCCACCCGAATCACCCGCCGACGGGCTGCACTTCGCCAGGGACCGACTGACGATGAACGTGCACAGCAACGTCGACAGCCACCTCGACGCACTGTGCCACGTCATCTGGGAAGGAACCCTGTACGGCGGCACTCCCCCGAGCACCCTCACACCGTCCGGGGCCACCGCGCTCTCCGTCGACCTGGCAAGCGACGGCATCGTCGGACGCGGAGTCCTGCTGGACATCCCCTCGCTGCACGGTGTGCCGTGGCTGGAACCCGGCACCCAGGTGACCACCGAGGACCTCGTGGCCGCCGAATCCGCCCAGGACGTCCGGGTGGGTCCGGGCGAGCTGCTGTTCGTACGCGTGGGCCACCGCAGGCGCCGCAGGGCCTTGGGGCCCTGGGACACCGCACAGGCGCGGGCAGGTCTCCACCCCACCGCGATGGAGTTCCTCGCCGAGCGGGACGTCGCCGTTCTGGGCTGCGACAGCAACAGCGACGCCGCGCCCGCCACGATTCCCCAGGTCGCCTTCCCGGTCCATGTCCTCGCGATCCACGCCATGGGCATCCATCTGCTGGACTACCTGCAGTTCGAGGACCTCACGCCGCTCTGCGCCGAACTGGGCCGCTGGTCCTTCCTGTGCGTCGTCGCCCCGCTCAGGGTGCCGGCGGCCACCGGATCCCCCGTCAACCCGATCGCGATCCTGTGAAGGGGGCACTTGCCGCGACGCTCCCGCGCCGGCTCCCGTCGCGGTGGATGGGCGTCCCCGAGCCGGTCAGCGGGTTACCGGTGCCTCCCCGCCGTGCCGCCACGATCTCCGACGCTATGGACAGGGCGGTCTCCTCGGGCGTACGGGCGCCGAGATCAAGACCGATGGGCGACCTCAGCCGGGCCAACTCCCGCCCGCTCACGCCCGCTTCACGCAGCCGCCTGGTCCGGTCCTCGTGGGTGCGGCGCGAGCCCAAGGCGCCGACGTATGCGATCGGCATCCTCAGGGCCGCCTTCAGTAGCGGTACGTCGAACTTGGCGTCGTGGGTGAGCACGCACAGCACGGTACGTCCGTCGGTCGCGGTGCGCTGGAGATAGCGGTGCGGCCAGTCCACCACGATGTCGTCGGCCTCAGGGAAGCGGGCCCGCGTGGCGAAGACGGGTCGGGCGTCGCACACGGTCACGTGGTAGCCGAGGAACTTGCCCACCCGCACGAGCGCCGCGGCGAAGTCGATCGCGCCGAAGACGATCATGCGGGGTCGCGGCGCCCTCGACTCGACGAACAGCGTGAGACCGCCGGGGCAGTGCGATCCGTCCTCCGAGAGGTCGACCGAGCCGGTGCGGCCGGCCTCGAGCAGGGCCTGGGCCTCGGCCGCCGCCGTCCGGTCCAGTTCCGGGTGGCCCCCGAAACCGCCTTCGCGGGATCCGTCGGACCTGACCAGCAGGGCTCTGCCGACGAGTTCGGCCGGGCCCCGGGCGATCCGTGCGAGGGCCACCGGGTCGTCCGCCACGACCGCCGACAGCGCCGAGCGGAACACCGCCCTGGCAGGCGATCGCTCATCGACGGGGGTGACCAGGATGTCGATGACGCCGCCGCAGGTCAGTCCGACGGCGAAGGCGTCCTCGTCGCTGTAGCCGAACCGCTGGAGTACGGTCTCGCCGTCGCTCAGCGCCTGCCGGCACAGCTCGTACACCGCTGCCTCGACACAGCCGCCGGAGACGGAGCCGATGGCCGTTCCCTCGCTGTCGACGGCGAGGGCGGCGCCGGGGTCGCGCGGCGCGCTCCCACCGACGGCCACCACGGTGGCCACGGCGAAGGACCGGCCCTGCCCGGCCCAGCGGTTCAGCTCCTCGGCGATGTCAAGCACGCGTCGCTCCGGTACCGGCCGACAGGACGCGGTCGGGCCGGATGGGCAGGCTCCGGTGGCGGACCCCGGCCGCGTGCCAGACCGCGTTGGCGATCGCCGCCGCGGCGCCCACGATGCCGATCTCGCCGATGCCCTTGATCCCGACCGGGTCGTCCGGGTCCGGATCGTCGATCCAGTCCGCCTCGATGAGCGGCACGTCCGCGTGTGTGGCGACGTGGTAGCCCGCGAGGTCGGCGCCCACATGGCCGCCCGAGGCCGGGTCCCGGACCGCCTCCTCGTGCAGGGCCATGGAGATGCCCCAGGTCATGCCCCCGACGAACTGGCTGCGGGCGGTGAGCGGGTTGACCACGCGGCCCGCCGCGAAGATGCCGAGCATGCGCCGGACCCGTACCTCGCCGGTGGTCATGTCCACCGCGACCTCGGCGAACTGCGCCCCGAAGGAGTGCCGTTCCTTGGTGGCGAGGGCCCTGATGGCCTCGGCGGTGTCCGACCGTACCGTGATCCCCTCCGGTGGGATGCCGGCGCCGAGGGCGAGCCGTTCCCGAAGTTCACCGGCGGCGATCGTGACGGCCCAGGCCCATGAGCGGGTGCCCATCGAGCCGCCGGCGATCATCGCGGGTCCGAAGTCGCTGTCTCCGATGCGCACCCGGACGCGGTCCGGCGTCACGTCGAGGGCGTCGGCGGCGACCAGGGTGAGCGCGGTCCGTGCGCCCGTCCCGATGTCCGAGGCGGCGATGCGCACGGTGAAGGTACCGTCCGGCTCCGCCGTGAGGGCCGCCGTGGACGGTCCGGCCCCCGACGGGAAGGAGGCGGCCGCGGTGCCGGTGCCGAGCAGCCAGCGTCCGTCGCGCCGCAGCCCGGGGCGCGGATCCCGGTCCGCCCAGCCGAACCGGCGGGCGCCCTCCCGGAAGCAGGCGAGCAGATTGCGGCTGCTGAACGGCAGTCCGGACACGGGGGCACGCTCGGGCTCGTTGCGTGCGCGCAGCTCGATCGGGTCGATGCCGCACTTCTCGGAGAGTTCGTCGAGCGCCGCCTCCAGCGCGAACGACCCCGGTGCCTCGCCCGGCGCCCGCATCCAGGTCGGGGTCGGCACGTCGAGCCGTACGACCCGATTGGCCGTGTGGTGGGCGTCGGCGTCGTACATCACCCGGGCCGGTCCGGCGGCCGGCTCGACGAATTCGTGCACGGTCGAGGTGAGGTTCAGGCAGCTGTGGTCCAGCGCGCGCAGCCGTCCGTCCGCGTCGGCGCCGAGCCTGACCCGCTGGGTCGTGGGGCTGCGATAGCCGGCCAGGGAGAACATCTGATGTCGAGTCATGACGACCCGTACCGGGCGCTGCAGGACGGTCGCGGCCATCACGGCGGCCACTTGGTGGGCCCGGACGCCCTTGCTGCCGAAGCCTCCGCCGACGTGCTCGGACCGCACCCGCACCGAGGCCGGGTCGAGCGAGAACAGTTTCGCGAGGTCCCCCGCGACCCAAGTGGTGCCCTGGTTGGAGTCGACGACTTCGAGCCGGCCGCCATCCCAGTGGGCCGTCGCCGCGTGGGGCTCCATCGGGTTGTGGTGCTCCTCGGGGGTGGTGTACTCGGCGTCCACGACGACGGTGGACGCCGAGAGCGCGGACTCCAGATCACCCTTCTCCGTCACTGCCGGCATATGGCCGTCCACCGGGTAGGCGTCCGGGCGCGCGGCGGAGAAGGCGACGTCGTGGGGCTCCTGCTCGTAGTGCACCACGAGCGCTTCGGCGGCCTCCCTGGCCTGCTCGGAGGTCTCGGCGACGACCAGCGCGACCGGCCAGCCCCGGTGCGGCACCCGGTCGTGCTGGAAGAGGGCCGCGCTCGGGTCCGGCTTGACTCCGAGCAGGCTGACGTAGTCGCTGTCGACGCGTGGGGCGTTCTCGTGGTGCAGGACGGTGAGGACGCCCGGCATCTCGAGGACGGGGGCGGCCTCGACGGCGCGGACGCGGCCACGGGTGACGGTGGACAGCACCAGCCAGCCGTGGGCGAGTTCGGCGAAGGGGATCTCCCCCGCGTAGCGGGCGGCTCCGGTGACCTTGTCCCTGCCCTCCACCCGGGTGTGCGCGGTGCCGACGGAGCTCCGCGCTGTCGTGGTGCCGGTCGTGGCGGTGGTCATCGGGTGGCCTCCTCGGCGAGTTCGGTCAGCACGGCCACCACGAGATTGCGCATCAGCGTCACCTTGTACCCGTTGTGGGGCAGCGGCCTCGCCGCCGCCAGTTCGGCGTCCGCGGCGGCGGCGAACCTCTCGGCGTCGGCCGGTGCCCCGGTCAGTACCCGCTCGGCCGCCCGGGCCCGCCACGGCCGGGAGGCCACCGCCCCGAAGGCCAGGCGTGCCTCACGCACGACGCCGTCACGGACGTCCAGCGCGGCGGCGATCGAGCCGATCGCGAACGCGTACGAGGCGCGCTCGCGCACCTTGCGGTACCGCGAATGGGCGGCTACCTGGGCGGGCGGCAGCGTGACGCCGGTGATCAGCGCGCCCGCCGGCAGGGCGGTCTCCCGGTGCGGGGTGTCGCCCACGGGCAGATAGAACTCGGTGAGCGGCAACTCGCCCCGCCCGTCCATGGTCTCGTACGAGACGACGGCGTCGAAGGCCGTCAGTGCCACGCCCATGTCCGAGGGGTGGACGGCCACGCAGTGGTCGGAGGCGCCCAGGATGGCGTGGTTGTGGTGCACACCCTCCAGGGCGGGGCAACCGCTGCCGGGAAGGCGCTTGTTGCAGGGGCCGGTCGCGTCGGTGAAGTAGCCGCAGCGGGTGCGCTGGAGGAGGTTGCCGCCGACCGTGGCCATGTTGCGCAGTTGCCCGGAGGCGCCGGCCAGCACCGCCTGCGCGAGTGCCGGGTAGCGGCGGCGGACTTCGGGATGGGCCGCGAGGTCGCTGTTGGTGACGGTCGCGCCGATCCGCAGGCCGCCGTCCGGCGTCGACTCGACCCGGTCCAGGGGAAGTTCACGCACGTCGACGAGGCGAGCGGGCCGCTCGACCCCGGTCTTCATCAGGTCGACGAGGTTGGTGCCGCCGGCGAGGAAGCGCGCGTCCGGATCGGCGCCCAGCAGCGCGACCGCTCCCGCGACGTCGGACACCCTCTGATAGCCGAACTCCCTCATGCGACCGCCTCCGTGGCCTCGCCGGTCTCTGCCTGGACGGTGGCCGCCCGGGCGACGGCCTGGACGATCGACACATATGCGCCGCACCGGCACAGGTTGCCGCTCATCCGTTCCCGGATCTCGTCGGCCGTCAGCGGCGGTGGGCCCGCTTCGGGCCGTACGTCGTCGGTGACGGCGCTGGGCCAGCCCGCCGCGTGTTCCTCGATCACCGCGATGGCCGAGCAGATCTGCCCGGGTGTGCAGTAGCCGCACTGGTAGCCGTCGAAGTCGAGGAACGCCTGCTGGACCGGATGCAGCCGCTCGCCCTCGGCGATCCCTTCGATGGTGGTGATCTCGCGACCCTCGGCGGCCACCGCGAGGTGCAGACAGGAAACAGCACGGCGCCCGTCCAGCAGAACCGTGCACGCACCGCACTGTCCCTGGTCACAGCCCTTCTTGGTACCGGTCAGATCGAGACGCTCGCGCAGTGCGTCGAGCAGGGTGGTGCGGTGGTCGACGGTCAGCGTGTGCTTCTCGCCGTTGATGTTCAAGGTGATGGCGCTGTGCGTCGACGAGGGGGCTGGGGCCATGATCAGCCTTCTTTCGCATCCGGTAGCCGGAACGCGTATCTGCGGGGCGGCCCGGCAGGCACACGATTCAGGAGACGGGGAGAGCGCTGGTACGGGTGGGGCACTTCGGGATCGTGCGCGAGGCACGGCAGGAAAACCGGCGACGACGGCCCTCGGCCGCTGGCGCCGGCCGTGTCCGTCGCTATGGTGGAGCCAACCGGACAGCTGTCCGCGTCCATGGTGAAACTTAACGGACAGCTGTCCGCTTAGCAAGACCGGGTTCGGCCGGAAGCCGGAGAGGAGGACGAGTGCAGCACAAGAAGGACGCGCCTCAGCGCTCGGACGCACAACGCAATCGCGAGCGCATCCTCGGAGTGGCGCTGGCCGAGCTGACGCGCTGCGCGGATGTCCCGCTGAGCGTGATAGCCAAGAAGGCGGGCGTCGGGCAAGGCACTTTCTACCGCAACTTCCCCAATCGCGAGGCGCTCGTCCTGGAGGTCTACCGCTACGAGATGCAACAGGTCGTCGACAGCGCGGCCCAGTTGCTGGACGGCCGGGAACCCGACCAGGCCCTGCGCGAGTGGATGGACCGGCTCGCCGAGTTCGCCATGGCCAAGGCCGGGCTGGCCGACGCGATCCGCCAGGCCACCAGCGTCGCGGGCACCCCGGCGAAGCCGGGAAACGCCCGGGTCACCGCCGCGGCCGAGCTCCTGCTCCGTGCCAACGAGGAGGCGGGCACCATCCGCCCGGGCGTCACCGCGGACGACTTCTTCCTGGCCATCGGCGGCCTCTGGCAGATCGACCCCAGCGGCGAGTGGCAGCCGCGGGCCAACCGCCTCCTGAACCTCGTCATGGACGGCCTGCGCGCGGGAGCACCGGGGCGGTGAGCGCCGCCGCGCCCACTGCCTGAGGTACGCCGAAGCATGCGCCGCTCGGTGGGCGTCACGCCGGGCGGAAATCCGCCGGGCGCGATGTGACTGGCACCCGCCCACTCGCCCACCGGCCCCCGGACCGCGGTGGTCGGGGCCGCTGGAGGGTAAATACGTGGACAGCGCCTCGCCGCGCCCTGCAAAGTGGCCCTCCGTGACGAGTAGTGAGCTGTGGACCCGTGCGACCGCCGACCGCTACGACGCCGAGGAGAACGAGAGTTCCTCGGCCGCTGTTCTGGGACCGACTCTCGACTTCCTCACCGAGCTCGCCGGAGACGGCCGGGCGCTGGAGTTCGCCATCGGAACCGGACGAGTGGGAGTCCCGCTCCGGGAACGCGGCGTACCCGTGGTGGGCATCGAACTGTCCCCGCACATGGCAGCGGTCCTGCGGCACAAGGTCGACGAGGACACGCTCCCGGTCGCCATCGGAGACATGGCCACCACTGTCGTCCCCGGCGAGTTCACCCTGATCTATCTCGTCTACAACACGATCTCGAACCTGCTGACGCAGGACGAGCAGGTCGAGTGCTTCCGCAACGCCGCACGTCACCTGGCGCCTGGCGGACGATTCGTCATCGAGTTGGGCGTGCCGCCGCTGCGGCTTCTGCCGCCCGGGCAGGTCGCGGTGCCGTTCGACGTCTCCGAGCGGCATCTCGGCTTCGACACCTTCGACCTGGTCGAGCAGATCCTCGTCTCGCACCACCTCACCCGCGACGGCGAAGACGGCCGCTACCGCCGCGACAACTCCCGGCACCGTTACGCATGGCCGGCGGAACTCGACCTCATGGCACGGATCGCGGGGCTCGAGCTGGAACGGCGTGTCGCCGACTGGGACGGGGCGCCGTTCACCCAGGACTCCGCCAAGCACGTCTCCGTGTGGCGCAAGCCGACCTGAGAGGACCGCTGGGTCGATGCCGACGCCTGCACTCCGATACCAACGGGGGCGCAGCGGGCGTAGCCATTTAGTTTCAAGCGATACCGTATCGAATGAAGTAGTCTGGCTTCATGGCCGCTGACGTTCCTCACCGAACCACCGCCTCGCATGCGACCGACCGCCCCGGGGATACGTCGCCTTTCGCTCTCGGCCTGCTGCTGCGCCGGGCGCACTGGCGCGCGGCCGCGGTGATGGGGGAGGCGCTTCGGCCGCTCGGCATCGAGTTGCGGCATTTCGCGGTGCTGATCGAGCTGGTCAATCACGGGCCCACGGTGCAGCGCGACCTGGCGGCTGCGACGGGGTCGGACAAGGCGGGAATCATGCGGGTCGTGGACGACCTGGAGCGGAAGGGTCTAGCCGTACGCAAGGCGGTTCCGGGGGACCGGCGAGTGCGGGCAGTGGAGATCACCCCTCAGGGGCTGGAGCTCTTCGATGCAGTCCATATGGCGGCGGAGCCGCTCGCTGAGCGTCTGGTTGCCGAACTGGGGCCCGGCGAGCCCGAGAAGCTGACGGATCTACTGACCCGGCTTGCCCATCCGGCAGACGACGAGGCGTAAGCGCGCCCGCGCAGCGGTTGTCGGCCGCGTCGGCGCCCTTGGTCTCATGCGGCTTCCGCGGCGAACCCGGCCTTGAGGGCTGTGGCCATCGTCGCTGCGCGCCGACCCGACGGCGGGCGGCTGGTCAGGGCTTCGTTGCCGACGGGGCCGAGTCGTCCGCGCGGGTGCCGCGCCGTGGCCGGTTGTTGCCTTTCGCCCTCGCCGAGCGTCATCGTCGTCCCGATGCGCGCCTGCCGAAAGGCCGGACACCGGCCGCCATCAAGGCCGGGCCACCTGCCCCCGGGTGCAGGCCGGCACGGGACCGTCTGCGAGGGCGCACGCGCCGAGGACGCCGTGTGACCTCCTGGGTGGGGCGTCACACGGCGTCCACGGGCCCGGGGTTAAGCGGCGAGGCGCTCCGCGAGTTCCTTGGCCTTGGTGGTCGCGTCCTCGAAGGCGCGCTTGCGGGAAGCCTCGTAGAGAGGGACCAGTTCCGTCATGGCCGCATTGCGGGGGGCCATGGTGAGTTCCGGGACGATGAAGTCGAGATCCAGGCCGAGGGTCCCCTTGAGGACGACCTCAAGGTAGTTCTGTACGAACTCGTAGCCCGCGCGCGGGGTACCCGGCGCGTAGGAGCCGCCGCGGCTGGCGACGACAACAACCGGGGTGCCCTGGGCGGAGGGGGTCTCGCCCGCGGTGCGGCCGAGCAGAAGCACGCTGTCCAGCCACGCCTTGAGGGTCGAGGGGATCGTGAAGTTGTACATGGGGGCGCCGATCAGGACGGCGTCCGCCTGCTCCAGCTCCTCGATGAGCGTCACGCGCGCGGCGAACGCGGCGGACTGCTCCGGGGTGCGCTCGGACGGGGTGGCATAGCCGGCGGACCATGCGTCGGCGGTGATGTGCGGGACGGGGTCGGCGGCGAGGTCGCGGTAGATCACCGTGCCCTCGGGGTGCTGTTCCTCCCAGGTCTTGCGGAAGGCGGCTGTGACCGAACGGGACGAGGACGTCCCGCCGGGGAACACGGACGAGTCGATGTGCAGCAGCGTGGTCATGGACTTTCTCCAAGGTGCAGGGCCCGAGGCAGGGAACCGAGGGCTGGGGATTGACACGCGACAACAGATAGTTTCACTCGAGACGGTATTGAGTGATACCATGTCGAGTGTAACGAAGATAGGGCCACTGAGCAGATGGAGGCGCGCGATCATGGACGTCTACGAGGCCGTCACGAGCCGACGGGCGGTGCGCGCGTTCACCGACAGGCCCGTCCCGAGGCGGACGCTGGAACGGGTACTGTCCGCTGCGGCCTGGGCGCCGTCCGGATCGAACATCCAGCCGTGGCACATCTACGTGCTGACCGGCGCACCGCTGGCCGAACTCAAGAAGCGCGCCGGCGAGCGCCTGGCCTCGGGTGATCCCTGGGACGAGCCGGAGTACGAGCAGTACCCGCCCGCACTGAAGTCCCCGTACCGCGCGCGCCGATCCGCCTTCGGCGAGCAGCGCTACGGCGCCCTCGGCATCCCGCGCGAAGACCTGGAGGCGCGCCAGCGGGCCGCCGCTGCGAACTGGAACTGCTTCGGCGCCCCCGCCGCCCTGTTCTGCTACATCGACCGCGGCATGGGCCGACCTCAATGGTCCGACGTCGGCATGTACCTGCAGACCGTCATGCTGCTGCTCCGCGCCGAAGGGCTGCACAGTTGCCCACAGATGGCCTGGGCGAAGTTTCACAAGACCGTCGCGGAGGTCCTGTCACCCCCGGACGAGCTCATCCTGTTCTGCGGCATGTCGATCGGGTTTGAAGACGTCACGGCAAGTGACCCTCGTGTAGCCCGGGCTCCACTCGACGAGACGGTCACGTTCGTCGACGGCCGCTGACACGACCCGGCCTCAGTCGACCCAAGGTGTCATCTCTTGTCGCGCCCACATAGCAGCTCACCTGCCATGTTGCGCATACAAAACCAACGAAAGGTGTGTCATGAAGATCGCAGTCATCGGTGGTACCGGGCTGATCGGGTCGCAGGTCGTCAAGATTCTGACCGCCACCGGTCACGAGGCGGTACCGCACTCGAAGTCCACCGGAGTCGACGTCATCAGCGGCCAGGGACTCGATGAGGCGGTGGCGGGAGCCGACGTCGTCGTCAATCTGACGAACTCCCCGACCTTCGACGAAGCCTCCCTGGCCTTCTTCCAGACCTCGATGGACAACCTTCTGGCCGCGGCCCGGAAGGGCGGCGTCGGCCACTTCGTCATCCTCTCGATCGTCGGCGTGGACCAGGTGCCGGAGCTGGACTACTACCAGGCCAAGGTGCTCCAGGAGAAGCTCCTCGCGGCCGGGCCGATCCCCTACTCGATCGTCCGGGCGACGCAGTTCATGGAGTTCATGGACGCCGTCCTGTCCTGGACCGCTGACGGCGACACCGTCCGGTTGCCCGCCACGCCCATCCAGCCGATCGCCGCAAAGGACGTGGCCGCCGCGGTGGCGGAGGTCGCCGCGGGCACCCCGCTGAACGGCGTCCGCAACATCGCCGGTCCCGAGATCTTCGCCCTGGACGAGCTGGGCCGGATCACCCTGTCCCACAAGGGCGACAACCGCACCGTCGCCACCGACCCCACCGCCGGCATGTTCGCCGTCGTCAAGGGCGACGTCCTCACCGACAAGGACGCCCACCTCGCCCCCACCCGCTACACCGACTGGCTCTAGTGCCCCGGCACCAGAAAGCGCACGGGACGGCGCACAGGGTGCTCCTCGCACCTCAGCGCCACCGCCGTCCCCGCCTCCGCCGTCCACCCTGCGGGCAACAGCGCTCCCCCATGGCGACTACCAGCCCGCGCAGGACCGGCACGAACAGGAAGACCCATGTTCGGACGGTCCCGCCGCGGCGGCTCTTAGAACCGGCCGCCGGGAAACCGGCCGCCGAGGAACCAGCCGCCCGGCGGGCCTGCTGTGGGCGGGCCCTCGTGGTAGCTTCCGTATACAAGGTGTATGCGATTCTCTGGGGGTAGTGGTGGCGTCCGGTCGGGAGAAGGCGTACGCGTACCTCAAGGAGACGGTGCTGACGGACCCGGCCATGCAGGGCGAGTTCCTGTCCGAGCAGGACATCGCCGACCGGATCGGTGTCTCCCGCACCCCGATCCGGGAGGCGCTGTTGCTGCTCGCGGCCGAGGACCTGGTGGAGCTGGTGCCCAAGCGCGGGGCACGGGTCGCCCCGCTGTCGGGGCGGGAGATCAGG
Organism: Streptomyces sp. NPDC047079; assembly: GCF_040643755.1. Taxonomy (NCBI): domain Bacteria; kingdom Bacillati; phylum Actinomycetota; class Actinomycetes; order Kitasatosporales; family Streptomycetaceae; genus Streptomyces; species Streptomyces sp. NPDC047079. The sequence goes on along the minus strand of NZ_JBEYUZ010000015.1, from coordinate 120,896 downwards.
GAGCTCATGGAGCTGCGGGGAATCGTCGAGCGGTATGCGGCGCAGCAGGTCGTCGGCGCGGACCGGGCTCCGGTCCGCGAGCTGGACGAGCTGCTGGAGCGACAGCGGCTACTCGGCAGCCCGGAGCAGGCCAAGGAGTTCATCGACGTCGACCACCTCTTCCACGCCACGCTCGTGTCAGCCGTGGGCAACGCCCTGCTCGACCGGCACTACGACGGGCTACGCAGCCGCCAGGTCCGGGCCGGCGTGGTGGCGCTCTTCAATCAGCAGGGCCGCCAGGAGGCGGTGGTCGACGAACACCAAGCGATCTTGGACGCGCTGGCCGCCGGCGACGCGGAGGCCGCGTGCGCCGCGATCGACAACCACCTGCAGTCGACACTCAAGGTGCTGCTCGCGGGCTGACGCGGCGCCTGCCGGTTCAGCGGCGGGGGGAGGTGCCGAGACCGGCGGTCCAAGGTCCGGCGGGCAGCAGGAACTCCACCTCCGGCCCTTCGGCAAGAAGCTCCCGCTCCGGCTCGCTCGACTTGCAGTCCCGCACGGCTTCGCTCATCGCCACACCTCCGGGCGGCGGTTGGCCAGGACCGACGTCTTCTTGCGGACCGCCGGTACCTCAGCCGGGTCCACGTCGGCGACCAGGAGTGCGGGCTCCGCGCCGAGGGCGTGCCGTACGGTCCCGTCGGGGCCGACGAGCCTGCTGTGGCCGATACCGGTGGGTGCCGCACCCGTGGCCACGGTTCCCCGGGTCGCCGGGTCCGCCTGGCCGACGGCCGCGACCCACAGCGTGGCGTCCAGGGCGCGGGCGCGCACCAGCAGCTCCCACTGATCGAGCTTGCCCGGCCCGGCACCCCAGGACGCCGCGAGTAGCGTGGCCAACGCGCCCGCGTCGGCATGGGCCCGGAACAGCTCCGGAAAGCGCACGTCGTAGCAGGTGGCCAGGCCGAACCGGATGCCCTCCACGTCGATCGTGACGACCCTCGATCCGGCGGCCACGGCGTCGGATTCGGCGTAACCGAAGGCGTCGTAGAGGTGGATCTTGTCGTACGACTCCTCGACGCCGGGTCCGGTGGCCAGAAGGGTGTTGGCCACCCGGCCGCCGGAAGCGGGGGTGAACATGCCCGCCACGATCACGGTGTCCGCGGCCTTGGCGATGGCGCGCACCGCGTCGGCCCACGCGCCGTCCAGTGGTTCGGCCAGCGGCGCCAGAGGCGTGCCGAAGCAGGCCATCGACGCCTCAGGGAAGACGACGACGCGGGCGCCGGCCTGTACGGCGCTACGCGCCCCTTCCTCGATGAGTTCGAGATTCTTCGCGGGGTCCGGGCCGGAGACGAGCTGGCTCAGGGCGATACGCACGGTGGGTTGCCTTTCGGTGAGGGGCGCGCGGTGCCGGCGTCACTGGAAGGGGGTGGCGGGCTCGGCCTCCGGGGCAGCCGCCTGCCATGTCTCCTCGCGCTCGGCGTGCGCGGCATCCCTGCCCAGGCACAGGCCCACGAGAGTCACCACCGCGGTGGCGGCGATGTACAGCGCGAGGGGCACCCAACTGTCGTAGGAGCCCAGCAGGGACGTGAACAGCAGCGGGGCCACCGCGCCGCCGATGAGTCCGGCGAGGGTGTAGGCCAGCGACGAACCCGTGTAGCGCAGCCGAGGCGAGAACTGCTCTGCCACGAAGGCCGCCTGGGGCCCGTACATGAAGGAGTGGATGGCCAGTCCGACCACGACGCCGAGCGCCAGCGGGAGCCAGCCGCCGTCGGCCGTCAGGAAGAAGACGAACGGCCACACGCCCGCGGCGACGGCGGAACAGCCGTACAGCAGACGTCGGTTGACCCGGTCGGACAGGGCTCCGGCCAGCGGGATCAGGAAGACCTGGAGTGAGGAGCCGACGAGTACGGCCGTCAGGGCAGAGCCGCGTGACATGCCGAGCCGGTCGGTGGCGTAGGTGAGGACGAAGACGGTGAACATCGCGTACAGGACGTCGGGGGCGACCCTGCTGAGGATCGCGGCGGCCAGGGCCCGGCGCTGGGTGGTGAGCACCTCGCGAATCGGCGCCTCGGGGCGGCTCTGCTCGGCCTCCATCGCCTTGAAGACCGGGGTCTCCTCCAGTTTCGCCCTGATCCACAGGCCGAAGGCGACCAGCACTCCGGACAGCAGGAAGGCCACCCGCCAGCCCCAGGCCAGGAACTGGTCCTCCGTCAGCAGCGCGCCGAGGGCGGCCAGGACACCATTGGCCAGGAGGTTGCCCGCGGGCGGGCCGACCTGGGCGGCGGAGGCGTAGAAGCCGCGGCGGCGCGGATCGCCGAACTCGCTGGACAACAGGACGGCGCCGCCCCACTCGCCGCCGACACCGACGCCCTGCGCGAAGCGAAGCACGACCAGGGCGGCGGGGGCGGCGACACCGGCGGTGGCGTATGCGGGGAGCACACCGATAAGGACGGTGGCGGCCCCGATGAGGACCAGCGTGGCGATGAGCACCTTCTTGCGGCCGATCACGTCGCCGAGCCGGCCGAAGAGAAAGCCGCCGAGCGGGCGGGAGACATAGCCGACCGCGTAGGTCGAGAACGCCAGGAGGGTTCCGGTGAGGGGGTCCTTGGAGGGGAAGAAGAGGTCACCGAAGACCAGTGCCGCGGCGGCGGAGTAGACGGCGAAGTCGTACCACTCGAGAGCGGTGCCGGTGAGGCTCGCGAAGAACGCGCGGCGGATGCCGGAGCGGTCGGCGGGCGGCTCGCTCTCGCCGTGCTGGGTGCCTTGCATGGTTCCCTTCCTTGCGTCGGGGAGGACGTTTCCTTGCGTCGGGGAGGAGGTCAGCCATCGCCCTTCCGGCATACTTCTTGTATACAGGTCGTATGCGCAACCCCTGCGCCGGAAGTCGACTGTCCGAAACCCGTACCTCTGGGAGTGCCCATGGCCGTGCTGACCTTCGAACTGCCCGACGGAACCACCCACGATGTCGAGGTGGTGCACCTGCTCAACGCCGGGTACGCCGGGCGCAGCCAGGACGACGTCGCCGCCCATGTCGCGGAACTCGCCGAGCTCGGTGTGCCCGCCCCGACCGTGACTCCGGCGCTGTACCCCGTCTCGCCCTACCTCGCCCAGCAGACGGACCGTGTCGCCGCCCAGCACCCGCGCACCTCCGGCGAGGCCGAGTGGGCCCTGGTCGTCGCGGCGGACGGGGAGCTGCTGCTCACCGCGGCCTGCGACCACACCGACCGCGCCCTCGAAGCGCACGGCGTGGCCTGGAGCAAGAACGCGGGACCGGACGTGCTCGCCCGGCGCGCCTGGCGCCTGACCGATGTGGAGTCACGCATCGACGAACTCACCCTGTGCGCCTGGGTCACCCACGACGGGACGGAGACCGAGATCCAGCACGGCACCCTGGCCGAACTCCTCACTCCGGGCTACTGGGCGGACGTACTGCGCTCGCGCGGCTGCCTGACGCCCGGCACCGTACTCGTCTCGGGGACGATCCCCATGGCCGACGGGGTGAACCAGTTCGCGGACGGCTGGCGCGTGGAGCTGGGCGATCCGGCCACGGGCGACGTCATCCGCCTCGCTTATGACGTGGTGCCGATGCCCGAGCCCATCGGCTGACGCGGTGGCGCTCCTCCTCACCCCAGGGGCACTCGGTGGGGCGGAAACCGACGCTACCTTCTCCTCATCGGGCATCAGCCCAGGAAGCTCAGCCGCACCTGACGGTTGGGATTGTCCCTGTTTGTGTCCACCAGACACACCGACTGCCAGGTCCCGAGTTCGAGGCGGCCGCCGACGACCGGCAGGGTCGCGTGGGGCGGGACGAAGGCCGGGACGACATGGTCGCGACCGTGGCCGGGGCTGCCGTGGCGGTGCTGCCAGCGGTCGTCGGCCGGGAGCAGCGTATGCAGCGCGGCGAGGAGGTCGTCGTCGCTGCCGGAGCCGGTCTCGATGATCGCCACTCCGGCGGTGGCGTGCGGTACGAAGACGTTCAGAAGGCCGTCGCGGCCTGCCGCCGCCTCGCGCAGGAAGGCCTCGCAGTCCCGGGTGAGATCGACGACCGCCTCCCCGGAACCGGAGGTGACGTTGAGGACGCGGGTGCTGAAGACATCGGACATGTCTTCATCCTGACCCGTGTCACCGGGTCCACACCCGGCCGATCGTCCGTCCGGTGGTACCCGGTGCCATTCCACGAGACAGCGTTGACGGCGCACGGCCCACGGTAAGGACGGTACTGAAGCTCATCCCGCGCAGGGTGGAGTTCGCCGACTTCACGGACACCCGGGGGACGGCCGGCACGGGCCGCGTCGCCCTGTCAGGCGGCTCGGCCTGGTCGGGAGGCACGCCGCTGTTCGTGGCGGGCGCGCGCTGAGCGCCCGGGAAGATGCCCGGCCCCGGCGCGGTTGGTGCAACCGTGAACAACAGCGAAGTGCACGAAGTCGAGGTGGTCGTCATAGGCGCTGGTCAGGCCGGACTGTCCAGCGCCTATCACCTGCGGCGTGCCGGTTTCGAGCCGGACCGCGACTTCGTCGTGCTCGACCACGCTCCCGGTCCGGGCGGCGCCTGGCAGTTCCGCTGGCCCTCACTGACGTTCGGCAAGGTCCACGGGATGCACGCGCTGCCCGGCATGGAGCTGACGGACGCGGATCCGGGACGGCCGTCGTCCGAGGTCGTCAGCGAGTACTTCGACCGCTATGAGCACACCTTCGACCTGCGCGTACGGCGGCCGGTCGACGTCTGGGCCGTGGGCGAGGGCACGGGCGGGCGGCTGCTTGTCGAGACGTCTGCCGGGACCTGGGCGCCGCGGGCGCTGATCAACGCGACGGGTACCTGGGACCGGCCCTTCTGGCCGCGCTACCCCGGCCAGGAGACCTTCCGGGGCCGGCAGTTGCACACGGCCCAGTACCCCGGTCCGCAGGAGTTCTCGGGACAGCGGGTGGTCGTCGTCGGTGGGGGCGCGTCCGGTACCCAGCATCTGATGGAGATCGCCCCCCGTGCCGCCGCGACCACCTGGGTGACCCGGCGTCCCCCGGTGTTCCGGGAGGGGCCGTTCACCGAGGAGGTGGGGCGGGCGGCGGTCGCGCTCGTGGAGGAGCGGGTGCGGCAGGGCCTGCCGCCGCGGAGTGTGGTGTCGGTGACCGGGCTGCCGCTCAACGACGCGGTCCGGCAGGCGATCGCAGACGGGATCCTGGACCGGCAGCCTGTGTTCGACCGGATCGTGCCGGACGGCGTGGAGTGGAACGGCGGGCGCCATGTGGACGCCGATGTGATCCTGTGGGCGACCGGCTTCCGGGCGGCGATCGACCATCTCGCCCCGCTGCGGCTGCGCGAGCCGGGCGGCGGGATCCGGGTCGAGGGCACGCGCGCGGTCTCCGACCCGCGGATCCACCTGGTCGGATACGGGCCGTCGGCCAGCACGATCGGTGCCAACCGGGCCGGACGCGCGGCCGTGCGTGACATCAGGCGACTGCTGGCAGGAGAGGCGGCCGTCGTGGCCTGAGGGAGCGGAGGCGGCGGTCGTCACCGCTGGCCGCTTCCGCCGCCCGCTCCGGCGTCGTACGGTCCGCGAGGCCTCTGCCGCGCGGCGCGCAGCCGGTTGAATTCGGCGACGTTCCGCTGCTGCTCCTCGTAGCTCGCCGTGAACCGCGTGTCGCCCGGCTTGACCGTGACGAAGTACAGCCAGTTGCCCGGTGCCGGATTGAGGGTCGCGCGCATCGCGTCCTCACCGGGATTGGAGATCGGCGTCGGCGGCAGGCCCATGCTCCGGTACGAGTTGTAGGGGCTGTTGATCTTCGTGTCTCTCACGGTGGTCTTCAGCGTGGAGCGTTTCAGCGCGTAGTTGAGGGTGGAGTCCATCTGCAACGGCATGCCCCGCTCCAGGCGGTTGAAGACCACCCGGGCCACCTTGGCCATGTCGGCCTTGGTCGCCGCCTCGGCCTGCACGATGCTGGCGATGGTGACGGCCTGGTAGCCGGTCAGGGCGTGGCGCTGGGCGCCGGCGGTGATCGTGCCGCCGCCGAACCTCTTGTTCGCGGTCTCGACCATGTGCCGCAGCACGGACTGCGGGGTCGCCCGCTCGGGGAGGGGATACGAGGCCGGGAAGAGGTACCCCTCGGGGTTGCCCCGGGCGTCTCGCGGCAGCTTGAGGTGAGCCTTGGACAGGGACTTCCGCGTCGAACCCGGCGGCAGCCGCAGGGCCTTGTCCACAGCTGCGTATACCTGGCCCGCGCGCCAGCCCTCCGGGATCACGAGGCCGACGTGCGGGGCCTTTCCGTCGCTGAGCGGCGTCACCAGCGGCACCGTCACGGCGGTGGCCGCCACGGCGAAACCGGCCGCGACGAGGGCGGCCCGGCTCCGACGCGTCAGTCCGGTCTGCTTGCGTGGCGGAGAGGTCGTCTGCATGGGCGCACAGTAACCCGCCAACCGTCAAAAACCTGGCATATCGTCATCTTGTCGGCTCCAGTCGGGCGTCCCGCCGGAGGAGGTCCGCATACCGGCCGTCGAGTTCCAACAGCTCCTCGTGCGTGCCCCGTTCGACCGTGCGCCCGGAGTCGAGGACCACGATCTGGTCGGCCCCCCGGATGGTGGACAGCCGGTGAGCGATGGTGAGCGTCGTCCGGTTGGCCGAGAGGGCGTCGATGGCTTCCTGGACCGCGTGCTCGGTACGGGTGTCGAGCGCGCTGGTTGCCTCGTCGAGAATGAGGACCGGCGGATCGCGCAGAATGGTGCGGGCGATGGCGAGCCGCTGCTTCTCGCCGCCCGAGAAGCGGTGTCCGCGCTCACCGACGATCGTGTCGTACCCGTCGGGCAGTGCCGCGATGTGGTCGTGGATCTGGGCCGCCTTCGCCGCCGCGTACAGCTCCTGGTCGGTCGCGTCCGGCTTCGCGAAGCGCAGGTTGTCGGCGACCGAGGCGTGGAAGAGGTACGTCTCCTGGGAGACGACGCCGACCGCGCGGGCGAGCGTGTCGAAGTCCAGGTCCCGGACGTCGACTCCGTCGAGGGTGACCCTCCCGCCCGTCACGTCGTACAGCCGCGGCACCAGATAGCTGAGCGTGGACTTCCCGGAACCGGTGGGGCCGACGACGGCGAGGCTGGTGCCCGCCGGGACGGTGATGTCGATGTCCTTGAGGATCGGGCCGCTCTTGTCGTCGTAGTGGAACTCGACGTCCTCGAAGCGGATCTCACCCTTGATCCGGTCGAGACCGACCGGCTCGTCGGGCTCGGTGATGTCGATGGGCAGGTCGAGGTACTCGAAGATGCGCTGGAAGAGCGCGAGCGAGGTCTGGATCTGCACGCCGGTGGACAGCAGGCTGACGGTCGGGCGGAACAGGCCCTGCTGGAGCGAGACGAACGCGACCAGCGTGCCGATCGAGATGGAGGGACCGCCGAGCTGGAGTGCCATGCCTGCGGTCCAGTAGATGACGGCCGGCATGGCGGCCATGACGATGGTGATCACGGCCATGCGCCAGCGGCCCGCCATGTTCGACTTCACCTCGAGGTCGACCAGGCTCTCGGACTCGCCGGCGAAGGACTTGGTGAGCGAGTCGGCGCGGCCCATGGTGCGGCCGAGCAGGATACCGCTGACGGAGAGCGACTCGGTGACGGTGGCGGCCATGGCGGCCATCTGCTTCTGGCGCTGGGTGGCGATCTTCTTGCGTTCGTTGCCGACGCGTCGGCTGATCCAGACGAACAGCGGCAGCAGAAGCAGTGAGACGACGGTGAGCCGCCAGTCGAGGGCCACCATCGCGACGATGGTCGCGACCACGCTGGTGAGATTGGAGACCAGGGAGGTCGCGGTGGAGGTGACGGTCGCCTGCATGCCGCCGATGTCGTTGGCGATGCGGGACTGGACCTCGCCCGTGCGGGTGCGAGTGAAGAAGGCGAGCGACATGCGCTGAAGCCGGCCGTAGACGGCGGTGCGCAGGTCGTGCATGACGCGCTGGCCGACCGTGGTGGAGATGAGGGTCTGCAGCACGCCGAAGACGCTGGTGACGACGGCGCTCAGGATCATGCCGAGGGCGAGCAGGCTCAGCAGTCCGGTCCGGCCCTGCGGAATCGCGACGTCCAGGGTCTCCTTGAGCAGGAACGGTGTGGCGACCGAGACCAGCGACGAGGCGCCGACCAGCAGGCCCACCACGGCGAGCCGACCGGTGTACGGCTTGAAGAGTCTGAGGATGCGGCGCACCTGCCGCGGCTGTTCGGACGAGTTGCCGAAGGACGGCGTCCAGGCGGGTTGATCGGGATGCATGGGCTCCTACGGAGGTCGGGCAGCGCTCGGGGATGCGACGACGCTGCGGGCTGGTGGCGGTGATCAGGAACGCTCGTTCACGGATCCTAGCTCATTGTTACCTATACTCACAATGAACGGCGCCCTGATATTGTTCCCGTATGACCCTCGCCGACCCTGACGGCCTGCTCGCCGAGCAACTGCTGCGGCTCACCCGCCGCGTCCACCGCATCCAGAAACGCCATCTGGAGCGGTCCGATCTGGGTATCACTCCGGCCCAGTCCCGGCTGCTGCGCACGCTCGCCCACTTCGGCTCGCCGCCGCGCATGGCGGACCTGGCCGAGCGTCTGGAAGTGGTACCGCGGGCGGTGACCACACTGGTCGACGGCCTGGAGGCGAGCGGCAGGGTGCGCCGGGTGCCCGACCCCAGCAACCGGCGGGTGATCCGGATCGAGGTCACGGACAAGGGCAGAGAGGCGCTGCGCGCACTGCGAGGCGCGCGCAGATCCGCGGCCGAGGAGATCCTGGCTCCCCTGACGGGCGATCAGCGCAAGGTGCTCGGAGGTCTGCTCAACACGCTGATCGACGGCGGCGAGGCTCCCTTCGCCCCCGGAGGGGAGCATCGCTGCTGACCGTCCACGCAGACGCCTGAAGCTCCGGCGGCGCATGCCACGGGCGGTGCCCCCGCTCCGTACCGCCGAAAGCGGGAGCACCGGACTCCCTCAGCAGCCGTCGCGGTCCTCGGTGAGCATGCCCTGAACCGTCGTCAGCCGGCGGTCGTAGCAGCCCTGCGAGCCGTACAGCCGGTAGCGCTCGCTCGTCGTGCCGACCGCGTGCCGCTGGTCACGCGGCACATCGGCCGTGTAGGTGGCATCACCGGTGTAGGTGTCGTCGAGCCGGGACCACGCGCCGCGCCGGCCGTCCCGGGTCTCGACGACCGCGGCCCGGTCCCCGAGCGTCAGGACGGTACGCAGCCGGCCGTTCGCACCAAGGGTCGTGGTGCCCTCCATCGTGTACGCACGGTCGGTGCGCGTCACACGGGCCGGGCCGGGTCCGTCGACGGTGACCGCCTGGTCGTCCGTCCAGATGGCGTCGAGACTGTCCCGGTTCTCCCCGTCGGTCCAGCGGTGCACGGAGGTGTTCGCCACCGTCCGGCTGACCGTGGTGGTCACCCGGCCGTGCGAGGTGTCGACGTATCCCGCGACCGTGAGCCGGTGACCGCCCTCTGTATCCAGCCGGTGCTCCGTGCCCGGGGTGTAGACCGGTGAGCCGGCGGGCTCGCCCGCCTGGTGCGCGGTGAGCTTCCCCGTGACGCGGGCGCTCTTCGCGTCCTGCCAGACCAGGACGTTCACGGGCGTGCTCCAGCCGGTCTGCCCGGCGGGCACGCCCGCGACAGAGACCTCGATTCGGTGCGGTCGGCCGTCGTCGAGTATCCCGGCGAAAGGCGTGAGGTCATAGGTGATCGGCTTGATGTCGAAGGCACGCGGCCCCGGGATCACGTACCAGAGGAAGGGGTTGGACCAGCCTCCGGTCCACACGGTCGGGAACGGCGCCGCGATACCGGCGAGCCGGCCGTCGACCGTGATCTGCACCTCCCGGTAGTGGCCGCCCGCCGCCTTGCAGGAGTACGGCGCCGAATCGGGCACGGTGAGGTACCAGTACTCCTCGCAGCCACCGCCCGAGCCGGTGGCGTAGACCTCGGCGACGAGGCGTTCGCTGTTGGGGGGCGTGGTCAGCGTGCCGTCCTTGAGGGTGAGGACACGGTCGGGGGTGCGGGCGGAGCCGCCCGTGTAGAACGTCAGCGTCACCTTGACGTCGATGACTCCTGTGTAGGTGTCGTCGACGACGTTCCCGATGAGCATCTCCACGTCACGGTTCTGCCGGAACGTCTCGCTGTAACGGGTGACGTCCTTCTCGACGGACCACTGGACGCCGTCCGGTGACGGCTCCGGCGTGGACGTGCGAAAGATCTCGACCCCGCCGACGTGCAGATAGCCGAGGCGGTCGAACTGCCGTCCTCCGACCTTGCCGTCGAGGCGCAGCACGACCTTGCTCCAGCGGTCGCCGCACGCGCTCGGCGGGGTGTACGCGCCCCGGTACGGAGTGAAGTCACGGAACTGCGCCTCGGCGAGGGTGACCTCGCAGGACCGGGAGTCCGGCCGCGAGACCGGCGGGGCCGCGGTCAGCGGGTCGTGCCAGTCGGTGCCGAACTCGGAGGGCGGGACCACAGCGGCCGAGGGAGTGGCGGCCGAGACGGGGCCCGCTCCGAGGAGGAGACTCACCGCCAGCGCCAGTGCGGTGAGCATGGACATGATTATCCGACTTCTCATATCCAGTGTCTCTACGGGGAGTCGACGCGGCCCGCAATGAGTACTCCGGACCACCAGTACCGGACTGGCCTGCTGGACGGCCTCGTCGCGGAGACCGGCACCTCGTCCTGCTGCCGCCATGGCGTCACCTAGAAGCGAGAACTCGGTGGCGAACTCGGGCCGTTACAGGCGAACATGCAACGCATGAGTGGCCAACCCGCGCGATGGAGCCAGGCGACCGTCTACCCCGACATGTGGGCCGATCCGGACGACGACCCCCGCAACAGCAAAGGTCCCAGTCCGGACGGCGAGCTTGCGACGCTGCAGGACTTTCTGACGAACTACCGCATGACCCTGCGGATGAAGTGCGAGGGCCTGGACGCGGCGCAACTGGCCCGTCGGTCGGTTCCGCCGTCGACGATGTCGCTGCTCGGCCTGGTTCGGCACCTCGCCGAGGTGGAACGGGACTGGCGCGGCTGGATCAGCGACGGTGACCCGCTGCCGAAGCTGTACGGCGAGGGTGGCGCGGACTTCGACGGAGCTGTCGGCGAGCAGGCCGTGGTCGACGCTGCGTACTTCGATCTGGAGCGTGAGCAGGCCGCGACCGACGCCGCACTGGCCGAGCACCCCGACCTGGGCGAGCGTGTGGGGAAGGACAGGATCTCAGTTCGGGAGCTGATGGTGCACAGGATCGAAGAGTATGCCCGTCACTGCGGGCACGCCGACCTGTTGCGCGAGCGCATCGACGGAAGGGTGGGCCAGTGACGAGAAACCGGAGCTCACACCCGGCCCCACCAGACGGCATCTGCCCAGCCAGGGCGGCGTGACGGCCGTTGGAGCGATCACCGCACCGTCGTCACCGACACCCGCTTGCCGCCTTCTGCCGAACAGCCCACCTAGGCCTTCAGGACCTCCCTGTTCCCCATCACCACCACGGGATACTGATCCGGGTCGAGCGTCCGCAGCAGGTACTCCATACCGGCCTCGGGCAAGGTGACACACGCCGACGTACCGTCACCGTGGTCCAGGTGCAGCCAGATGCCGCCACCCTTTTCATCACCGTTGGGCCGGGTCGGGTCGTTCGGCGGAGTGCCCCTGACCCGGTTGTAGTCGACGGCGATGACGTAGTCGAAGTCGTGCCGGTGCGCCTCGCCCCAGGCCTTCGGCACTTCATAGGACTTGCCCTGGTCGTACGGAAGCAGGGTGCCCGGGTCGTCGAGGACCCCACCGGCGTCGCTGAGTGTGAAGACGCCCACGGGGGTGCGCAGATCGCCTTCATGGTGATCCACCGTCCAGCCCTCCCTGCCGTTGTGTCCCCGCCACCGCCCCGCCTTCTTCCAGGCGTCGTCTTCGTCCTTCTCATAGAGCACGATGGTGGAGTCCGGCGAGTCCTCGCCGTCCCCGTAGACCGCCAGAACCTGGCGCGACGTCTCGGGGATGAGCTGGTGCAGCCGGTTGCCGACGCCCGGGACGCGCCACGGTTCGGCCATGGGAGTGGACTTCGTCGGGGGGCTCGGATCCGACGGGTCCTGCGGCGTACGCCCGGCGGTTCCCGCGTCCGACGACGGCGCGGCTCCCCCGGGAGCTCCCGGCTCCACTGACGGCGCGGCTTGCCCCGCAGACCCCGGATCCGCCGACGGCGCGGCTTGCCCGCTGCGCCCCGGCTCCGCCGTGGGGGCGGACGCTCTGCCGGCACTGCTTCCCGGGCCGCCGCCCTTCACTCCGTGGCCGCCCGTCTCCCAACCGCCGCACGCCGACAGGGACATCACCAGTACGCCGCAGGCCGCCGCCACGGCTGTCGTACGCACCGCACCGCACACCTCACCCGTACCCATGCGACATATAGTCACATTATCTTCCTAATAAGTGTGTTCCCGTCCCCGCTTTTCACCCGCCTGCCGCACGGACCGGATCTCGCCGTCTGAGCCCGAAAACCGTTTGCCTTCACCCACCCTCCGACGCGACCCTGTCACCGCTTGTTACGGACCGGCGTTGACGTGGGGGACATGCGCCGGCCCGTGCACCGCAGCCCCCGTCCATGCCCTGACACGAGCCACTGGGACGCCATGCAGATTCAAGACCTTCCGTATCCGGACCCAGGGGTGCCGGACGCCCGCTCGGGTCCCCGATTCCTGTGGTGGCTCGGCCGGAACCAACTGGGCGGACAGCTCAAGTCCCTCGCCTGGGGGCTGCTGCACTTCCTGTCCGTCTCCGGAATGCCGTTCTGCGTCGGTCTCGCCGTCCAGTCTGTCGTCGAACGCTCGGGCGTCCGGCTCGCGATGACCGGAGGGCTGCTCCTGCTGTGCGGCGCGGGCATCGCGCTGGGCGACACCATGCTGCACCGCACCGCGGTCACCAACTGGATCACCGCCGCGGCACGGGTCCAGCAGCTTCTGGCCCGCCGGACCGCCGAGCTCGGCGCCACCCTGACCCGACGCGTCGCGGCCGGTGAGGTCGTCGCCGTGTCCACGGGCGACGTCGAGAAGATCGGCTGGTTCGTGGAGGCCCTCTCCCGCTTCACCGCGGCGGCGCTCACCGTCGTGGCCGTCTGCGTCGGGCTCGTCGTGTACCAGCCCGCGCTCGGTGTCGTCGTGGCCGTGGGCATGCCGGTACTGGCGCTCGCCGTGCTGCCGCTGCTGCCCCGGGCGACCCGCCGGGCCGACACCCAGCGCGAGAAGGCGGGCCGGGCCACCGAACTGGCCTCGGACACCGTCGCGGGCCTCAGGGTGCTGCGAGGCATCGGCGGCGAGGAACTGTTCCTGGAGCGCTACCGCAGGGCCTCCCAGGAGGTCCGGACCGCGGCCGTGCGAAGCGCGCGCATGTGGTCGCTGATCTCGGCTATCCAGGTACTGCTCCCGGGACTGCTGATGATCACGGTCGTCTGGCGCGGTGTACAGCTGGCACACGAGGGCCGGATCGCCGTGGGTGAGCTGGTCACCGTGTACAGCGCCGTCATGCTGCTCACCTACCCCCTGCGGCATTTCGAGGAGATCGCCATGGCGTACTCCTTCTCACAGCCCTCCGCCCGGCGTGCGGCCCGGGTGCTGTCGCTGGAGCGCGCCACGGAAGTGGGCGGTTCCCACGAGGCCGGCGTGCCGGACGGGGACCTGTACGACCCGCGGACCGGGCTGCTCGCGCCCGCGGGGCGGCTCACGGCCGTGGTCTGCGGCGACCCGGACGCGGCGGGCGTGCTGGCCGAACGGCTCGGCGGACACCCCGCGGAGAAAACGGAAGGAGTCTCGGTGCTCCTGGGCGGTGTGCCGTTGGACGAGCTGCCGCTCGACTCCGCCCGGACCGCGGTCCTCGTCCAGGACAAGGACCCGGTGCTGTTGTCGGGCTCCCTGCGGGAACTCTTCGATGTGCCGGCCTCGGGCGCGGTCGACGCCCGGGAGGCGCTCGCCGCCGCGCAGTGCGGAGATGTCCTGGACGCACTCGTGCAGGGGTCACCGGCCGCCGAGGACCCGATGGACGCGCGAATCACCGAGCGCGGCCGGTCGCTGTCCGGCGGCCAGCGCCAGAGGCTCGCCCTGGCCCGGTCGCTGATCACCGACCCGCGGGTTCTCGTCCTGGACGAGCCGACGTCGGCCGTCGACTCGCACACGGAGGCGCGGATCGCCGAGGGGGTCCGGAGGCTGCGGACAGGCCGTACGACGGTCGTGTTCACCTCGTCGCCGCTGCTCCTGGACCGTGCGGACCGCGTCGTGCTGGTGCAGGAGGGCCAGGTCGCGGCGGTCGGTCTGCACCGTGACCTGGTGCACAGCGAGCCCCGCTACCGCGCGGTCGTGACCCGGGAGACAGACGCCGAGGCCGCCGCGCACGGCGACGTCCTGGCGGAACTGGAAGAGCTGGAAGGGATCGAGGAGAGCGCATGATCGGTGTGGCGCCACCGGCGTACGACCCGGCGGCTCCGACGGCGGCGACCACGCTGCCCGTCGGCGCCCCCACGACCGTACGCGCCTATGTGGCCGAACTGTTCCGCCGGCACCGCCGGGCCTTCCTGCTCCTGATCGCTGTCAACACGGTCTCCGTCGTCGCGTCGATGGCGGGCCCGTATCTGCTCGGCGCTCTCGTGGAACGCCTGTCGGACGGCGCGCGGGAACTCCACCTGGAGCGCACCGCCGCGCTCTTCGTCCTCGCCCTGGTGATCCAGGCCGTGTTCGTACGGCTGGTACGGCTCCACGGGGCCGTTCTCGGTGAGCGGATGCTCGCCGATCTGCGTGAGGACTTCCTGGTGCGCGCGGTGGGGCTGCCGCCGGGTGTCCTGGAGCGGGCCGGAACCGGCGATCTGCTGTCCCGGATCACCACCGACATCGACCGGCTGGCCAACGCGATGCGCGAGGCCGTGCCGCAACTGGCCATCGGTGTGGTGTGGGCGGCGCTGCTCCTCGGCGGCCTGACCGTGACGGCTCCCCCGCTCGCCCCGGCCGTGCTCGTCGCGGTGCCCCTGCTGGTGGTCGGCTGCCGCTGGTACTTCAGGCGTGCCCCCTCCGCCTACCGCTCCGAGGCCGCCGGGTACGCCGCCGTGGCCGCCGTTCTCGCCGAGACCGTGGAGGCGGGGCGCACCGTGGAGGCCCACCGGCTCGGCACCCGGCGGATCGAACTGTCGAACCGGCGGACCAGGGAGTGGACCGCCTGGGAGCGGTACACCCTGTGGCTGCGGTCTGTGCTGTTTCCCGTCGTCAGCGTGACGCATGTGACGGTCTTGTGCTCGGTCCTGATGATCGGCGGGGTGTTCGTCCTTCAGAGCTGGATCGGCATCGGCCAGCTGACGACGGGCGCGCTCATCGCGCAGATGCTCGTCGACCCGGTCGGCCTGATCCTTCGCTGGTACGACGAGCTCCAGGTCGCCCAGGTTTCGCTGGCCAGGCTGGTCGGGGTGCGCGACATCGAACCGGAGGCGGGCGATGCGTCGGTGGCCCCCGACGGGCGCGACGTCGAGGCCGACGAGGTGCGCTTCGGCTATCTCCAGGGCGTCGACGTACTGCACCGCGTCTCCCTGGAGGTCGCGCCCGGTACCCGGCTCGCGCTGGTAGGCCCCTCCGGCGCGGGCAAGTCCACGCTGGGCCGGCTGCTGGCCGGAATCTACGCGCCCCGGGAGGGCCGGATCACCCTTGGCGGCGCCGAACTGTCCAGGATGCCGGCGGAGCGGGTGCGCGCACATGTGGCCCTCGTGAACCAGGAGCACCACGTCTTCGTGGGCTCCCTACGCGACAATCTGCTGCTGGCGCGCACGCACGCCGTCGACGCCGAGCTGTGGGCCGCGCTGGGCGCGGTGGACGCGGACGGCTGGGCACGTGCACTGGAAGACGGTCTGGACGCCGAGGTGGGCTCGGGCGGTGTGGCACTCACCCCGGCACAGGCCCAGCAGATCGCGCTGGCCCGCCTGGTGCTCGCCGACCCTCACACTCTGGTCCTGGACGAGGCGACCTCTCTCTTGGACCCGCGCGCGGCTCGCCACCTGGAGCGCTCCCTGGCCCGTGTCCTGGACGGCCGCACGGTCGTCGCGATCGCCCACCGGCTGCACACGGCTCACGACGCCGACATGATCGCTGTCGTAGAGGACGGACGGATCAGCGAGCTGGGCAGCCACGACGATCTAGTCGCCGCGGACGGGGCATACGCGGCGCTGTGGCGGTCCTGGCACAGCTGATCCGGCCCACCGCACCGCGTGGGAGGCGCACCGGGTGCCGGTCGGGCACGACCGGCCGTCCCGCGCTGTCTTCCACGCCCCTGGCCGCCGTGTCGCCCCTGCCGTTGCGCGGTGGCGAAGGGCAGTGGAAGGCTGGATCTCGGTAGCGGCGAGGGGGCCGAGCCCACCGTCCGGTTCGTGTGGCGCGGCCACAGCCCAGCAGTCCCCCGTGTCCGCCGCCGTGTGGCGGCGCTCGGTCCGTGCCAACACCTGGAGGTGACCCGTGGACAGCACCGACGGTTGGGGAGACGACGTCTACCAGCCCGACGGATCCGAGGTGCAAGACGACGCGGGGCTGCTCGACGCCGAGGACACCCTGGAGAACGACGGAGTGAACAACCCCATCGAGCGTGGCTGGTCACCACCGGAGCGGCCGTGGGCGGTGGACCACGTCGGCGTGACCGCGGCCGAGGGGCACGACGGCGAGACGCTGGACCAGCGCCTCGCCGAGGAAGTCCCGGACATCACGGTCCCGGACGGCGACGGCATCGGGGACTGGCCCGATGGTGAAGGCGAGCCCTTGGACGACGAGGTCGGCGGCCCCCGCTCCGGCCGCCTCGTCGCCCCTGACGAAGGGGCGCACGAGGACGAGGAGAGCGGGCTGATCGCCACCGATGTCGGCATCGACGGCGCCGCGGCCTCGGCGGAGGAGGCGGCCGTGCATGTCGTGGACGAGGAAACCTGGTCCGGCTGATCCCGCCGGCGCCCGCCCTACGCGAGGAGCAGCCATGCAGCAGGACAAGCACCCCGACTACCACCCCGTAGTCTTCCGCGACCGCTCCGCCGGATACGCCTTCCTCACCCGGTCCACCGCGACCAGCGATCAGACCATCGAGTGGGACGACGGCGAGACCTATCCGGTCGTGGATGTCGAGATCTCCTCCGAGAGCCATCCCTTCTACACGGGCAAGGCACGGACGGTGGACTCGGAGGGGCGCGTCGCGCGATTCGAGCGGCGGTACGGCGGCTCGGAAGGGGCGGCCGGCGGGGAGGGGACGGGCTGAGTCCAAGCCGGGTGCGTCGGAGCTCTGCTGCGGGCCGGTGAGCCGAGCCGGTGAATCGGGCCGGTCAGCCGGGCCGGTGAGCCTGCCGAAGGCACCGGCTCGGCCGCCCGTGACCCTGCGGTTCCACGCGTCTGCGCCCCTCGGAAGGCCGGGCAGGAGCGACAGGTCGCCGTGACAGGGCGGGCGCCCGCCATGGCGGGGCCGTTCTCAGATGACGTTGAGCGCCGCCGCGCAGCCCACCCCGCCGAGAAGCATGAACGCCGGCATCAGCACCTTCAGCTCGACCCAGCTGCCCGCCCGGAACCGCATCGCCTTCGGCGGGCCCACCGGGTACCAGCGCTTGCGGCCCACCGGTATCGGCCAGAGGATCGGGCAGCCGGAGACTGTCAGCGCATCCCCGATGTCGTGCACCAGGGCGCCCAGGACGATCGGCAGGCCGAGCCAGAGGTACTGCTGGCCAGGCGCGGTGAACAACCAGTCGGAACCATTGCCCGGTTTGTCGAGTATGCCCGCGAGGATCCAGGCGCTCGTCGCAGCCAGCAGCCACACCAGCACATCGCTGCTCGAACCACGCGCCGCCCGCCACAGCAGTCCCTCGATGGCCAGCACCATGTGCACGAAGAGAATCCCCAGCACCGCCCACCGGCCGCCGGTGATGGCCGCGACCGAGGTGCCCCCACCTATCAGCACCGCCCACAGCCAGGTGTGGGTCAGCGTGCGATGTCCGCCCGACCGGCGGGCGTCGCCCGGTTTCCTGGTCGCCCTGTACACGGCGTAGGACAGCTTGTCGACGATCTCGCACACCCAGCGGGAGACGGGGCCGAAGGCCCGCGAGATGGTGGCCGCCTTGTGGTCCAGGTCCGGGGCAAGTGCGGCACCGGCGCAGAGCAGCGCGCCGACGAGGAGGACCGGCCAGGGCATCGGGTGACCAGCAGCGGCGGCCGCCGCCCCCGCCCCGAGCCAGGCTGCGGCCCCCGACAGTGAGTGTGCTGGTCCCATCATGGCCGCTTCCCGCCCCATTCCTCTTGCAGCGCTGGCCGGTTGCCCCCGTGCGCTGACGCGTCATCGGCGCCACAGCGTAGCGTTCGTGATCTTCGGGAGAACATCCGATTCCCCCATCGGGTGGGAGGCCAGGCAAGATGGGGGCGTGACCCTCATCGATCAGCTCCCGCAGACCGCAGACCCCGACGCCCTCTACGAAGCCTTCGAGTCGTGGGCCGGGGAGCGCGGCCTCACCCTCTATCCGCACCAGGAGGAGGCGCTGATCGAGGTGGTCTCGGGAGCGAACGTGATCGTGTCGACTCCCACCGGCTCCGGCAAGAGCATGATCGCCGCGGGCGCTCACTTCGCGGCACTCGCCCGGGACGAGGTCACCTTCTACACCGCGCCGATCAAGGCGCTCGTCTCGGAGAAGTTCTTCGAGCTGTGCAAGCTCTTCGGCACCGAGAACGTCGGCATGCTCACCGGTGACGCCTCCGTCAACGCCGACGCCCCTGTGATCTGCTGCACGGCCGAGGTCCTCGCTTCCATCGCGCTCCGTGACGGCAGGCAGGCCGACGTGGGCCAGGTCGTCATGGACGAGTTCCACTTCTACGCCGAGGGCGACCGCGGCTGGGCCTGGCAGATTCCGATCCTCGAACTTCCCCAGGCACAGTTCATCCTCATGTCGGCGACGCTCGGCGATGTGTCGATGTTCGAGAAGGACCTGACCCGCCGCACCGGCCGCCCCACGGCGGTGGTCCGCTCGGCGACCCGTCCGGTGCCTCTGTCGTACGAGTACCGGCACACCCCGCTGACCGAGACGCTCACCGAACTCCTTCAGACCCGGCAGGCTCCGGTCTATATCGTCCACTTCACCCAGGCCCAGGCGGTTGAGCGGGCCCAGGCGCTGATGAGCATCAACATGTGCTCGCGCGAGGAGAAGGAAGAGATCGCCGAGCTGATCGGCAACTTCCGCTTCACCACCAAGTTCGGCCGGAACCTCTCCCGTTACGTGCGGCACGGCATCGGCGTGCATCACGCCGGCATGCTGCCCAAGTACCGCCGCCTGGTGGAGAAGCTGGCCCAGGCCGGTCTGCTGAAGGTCATCTGCGGCACGGACACCCTGGGCGTCGGCGTCAACGTCCCCATCCGGACCGTGCTGTTCACGGCGCTGACCAAGTACGACGGTAACCGCGTCCGCACCCTGCGCGCCCGTGAGTTCCACCAGATCGCGGGCCGCGCCGGGCGCGCGGGCTTCGACACGGCCGGCCTCGTCGTGGCCCAGGCGCCGGAGCACGTCATCGAGAACGAGAAGGCGCTCGCCAAGGCCGGCGACGACCCGAAGAAGCGCCGCAAGGTGGTGCGCAAGAAGGCCCCGGAGGGCTTCGTCGGCTGGACGGAGAACACCTTCGAGAAGCTGATCCAGTCCGAGCCGGAGCCGCTCACCTCCCGCTTCCGGGTCACCCACACCATGCTGCTGTCGGTGATCGCCCGGCCCGGCAACGCCTTCGAGGCGATGCGCCATCTGCTGGAGGACAACCACGAGCCGCGCAAGCAGCAGCTGCGGCACATCCGGCGGGCGATCGCGATCTACCGCTCGCTGCTGGACGGCGGCATCGTCGAGAAGCTCGACGAGCCGGACGCCACCGGCCGCATCGTGCGCCTCACCGTCGATCTCCAGCAGGACTTCGCGCTCAACCAGCCGCTGTCGACCTTCGCCCTGGCCGCGTTCGAACTCCTCGACCCGGAGTCTCCCTCCTACGCCCTCGACATGGTGTCCGTGATCGAGTCCACGCTGGACGACCCGCGGCAGATCCTGGCCGCCCAGCAGAACAAGGCGCGCGGTGAGGCCGTGGCCGCGATGAAGGCGGACGGCGTCGAGTACGAGGAGCGCATGGAGCGGCTCCAGGACGTGACATACCCCAAACCGCTGGAGGAGCTGCTCTTCCAGGCGTACAACACGTACCGCAAGAGCCACCCGTGGGTCGGTGACCATCCGCTGTCGCCGAAGTCGGTCATCCGCGACATGTACGAACGGGCACTGTCCTTCACGGAGTTCGTCTCCTTCTACGAGCTCGCCCGCACCGAGGGCATCGTGCTGCGCTACCTGGCCAGCGCCTACAAGGCCCTCGACCACACCGTCCCGGACGACCTGAAGTCGGACGACCTGGAGGATCTGATCGCCTGGCTCGGCGAGATGGTGCGCCAGGTCGACTCCAGCCTCCTGGACGAGTGGGAACAGCTCGCCAATCCGGAGGAGTTGACGGCCGAGGAGGCGCAGGAGAAGGCCGACCAGGTCAAGCCGGTCACCGCGAACGCGCGCGCCTTCCGCGTCCTGGTCCGCAACGCCATGTTCCGCCGTGTGGAGCTCGCCGCGCTCGACCAGATCGAGCAGCTCGGCGAGATGGACGCCGAGGCCGGCTGGGACGCCGAGGCGTGGGGCGCGGCCATGGACAAGTACTGGGACGAGTACGACGAACTCGGCACCGGCCCCGACGCCCGCGGCCCGAAGCTGCTGATGATCGAGGAGGAGCCGCAGAACCGGCTGTGGCGGGTCCGCCAGATCTTCGCCGACCCTAACGGCGATCACGACTGGGGCATCAGCGCCGAGATCGACCTCGCGGCCTCCGACGCGGAGGGCCGTGCCGTGGTCCGCGTCACCGACGTCGGCCAGCTGTGAGCACAGGAGAAGCCCACTCATGACGAACCCGGCCGAGAGGCTCGTCGATCTGCTCGACCTCGAGCAGATCGAGGTCAACATCTTCCGTGGGCGCAGCCCAGAGGAGTCCTTGCAACGGGTCTTCGGCGGCCAGGTGGCCGGCCAGGCGCTGGTCGCGGCCGGCCGCACGACGGACGGCGAACGGCCCGTGCACTCCCTGCACGCGTACTTCCTGCGCCCGGGCATACCGGGCGTACCCATCGTGTACCAGGTCGAACGGGTCCGTGACGGAAGGTCCTTCACGACCCGCCGGGTCACGGCCGTACAGCAGGGCCGCACGATCTTCAATCTGACCGCTTCCTTCCACAAGCCTGAAGAGGGGAGTTTCGAGCACCAGTTGCCGCCGGCCCGCAAGGTCCCTGATCCTGAGTCGCTGCCGACGGTGGTGCAGGAGGTGAAGGAGCATCTGGGCGGTCTGCCCGAGACGCTGGAGCGAATGGCCCGGCGTCAGCCCTTCGACATCCGCTATGTGGACCGGCTGCGCTGGAGCGCCGAGGAGATCAAGGACGCCGAGCCGCGCAGCGCCGTCTGGATGCGAGCCGTGGGTCCGCTGGGGGACGACCCGCTGGTGCACACCTGCGCGCTGACGTACGCGAGCGACATGACGCTCCTGGACGCCGTACGCATCCCCGTCGAGCCCCTGTGGGGGCCGCGTGGCTTCGACATGGCGTCGCTGGACCATGCCATGTGGTTCCATCGGCCGTTCCGCGCGGACGAGTGGTTCCTGTACGACCAGGAATCCCCGATCGCGGTGGGTGGCCGCGGTCTGGCCCGTGGTCGCATCTATGACCTCAAGGGGGGCCTGCTCGTCTCGGTCGTTCAGGAGGGGCTGTTCCGCAGACTCGAGCGCTGAGGTGACGGACGCGCCCACTGGTGCGCGGCAGACCGTCCGCGCCGTACCGGTCAGGTGTCTCCGCGGCGCAGCCACCCGAGCATGCCTCGCGACCGCGTCGGTTCCCCTCCGGTGGCCGGGGCTTGAGCAGACAGGACCGTCCGGGGAAGGCTCACGGCCTCGCCGATGGCCGCGGGTGGGTGGGAGGGCAGGGTGAACTGCCCGTCCGGCAGCGCCGACGTCGGCCTCGGCGCGGGCCGGTGTCGGCGGGCCTCGATGAGCGCCTGCGCCAGTTCCGCCTGGAGCCAGTCGATCTCGTCGGCGTCTTGTGCGGTCGTGATCCGTGCGGCGATCAGGGCCGCGGGCGAGTCGGGCGCCGGGTGCTCGGGCCGGGTGGGCCGGAGACGGCTCAGATGGGCCCGCTCGTGCGGGTCACGGACGATCTCGGCGATCCGGGCCGGGTCCAGCAGGGACGCCAGGACGGCGGCCTTCGCCCATGGGTCCTCCAACTGGCGCAGCTCGAATCCGATGTGGCGTCCACGCCAGTTGCGGGGCCGCAGATCCACTCCCGCCTCCAGTTGGCCGCGCAGTCCCTCGGGAGTCCGGCCGGTGAGCAGCCGGGCGTTCTCCCGCGCCGCTGCGAACTGCCGTACCTCCTCCGCGAGATAGAGCCAGACCACCGCACGGTAGCGGTTCACGTACCAGTTCACCGGGGTCATCAGGCCCAGGCGGGCGAACCGGGTGAACCTGCCGGGGGTCACCCCCATCAGGCCCGCCCCGTCCCTGGTGCCCACTGTCTCGACCCGCCCCCGCAGCGCCTCGGGGAACCCGTCCTCCGCACGCACGCGGTCGATCTCCGCGCGTGTGACGCGGCGTCCCCCTCCTCCCTCGTCCGGAACGGTCCGCACGCATCCGAGCCGGATGGCGAGGTCGAACTCGCCTCGCCTGAGGTCCAGTTCCCGTGCCGCGCGGCTCAGCGCCAGCGAAGACCGGCGGGAGGTGCGCCCTGCGCAGGTGCTGGCAGCTTCGGCGCGAGCGGGTGTGATCGTGTTTGCGGACATGGCGGTCTCTCCCCCATGGAATCCCTCGCGGACACCGTGTGCATCCGCTTCGGAAAAACCGTAGCCGGATCGCCCGATCTCGGAGACTGCCTGTGGATAACTCCGCCCCGTGCTTGTTTCGCAGGTCAAAGCACATCAGGACGTCGGTCGCAGGCATCGGCTGCTCAAGGCCCGGTCGGCGTGTGCGGTCAGAGATCCACGGTCGGCGTCTGGTCCCGCTGCCTCTCGTCCACGGCCAAGTGCTCGCCGACCTGGTTCACGAGAAGCGTCATCTCGTAGGCGATCTGCCCGATGTCGGCCTCGGCGGCGCTGAGCACGCACAGACAGCTTCCGGTACCGGCCGCGGTGACGAACAGGATCGCGTCGTCGAATTCGATCATGGTCTGGCGGACCTGGCCCGCACCGAAGTGGCGCCCCGAGCCTTTGGCCAGGCTGTGCAGCCCGGACGACACCGCGGCGAGATGCTCGGCGTCCTCGCGCCGCAGTCCGGTGCTTGTGCCGGTCACCAGTCCGTCGTTGGACAGCACCATCGCGTGCCGTATGGGTTCCACACGTTCGGTCAGGTCGTCCAGGAGCCAGCCGAGTCCGGTGTTCTGCGCCATGGTCCTCTCTCCCCGTGATGTCGCTCCCCCCTGGCCGGAGGATCCGGTCAGCCAGCCTTCACCACAGCCGCCCTCGCGGCAAGCAGGATGGACGCATGGCACAGAAGATGACCGACGAACAGTGGCGGGCCTTCGTCTCGCAGGGCACCCGCACCGGGAAGCTTTCCACGGTCCGTTCCGACGGCAGTCCGCACGTGGCACCGATCTGGTTCCTGCTGGACGGTGACGATGTGGTCTTCAACACGGGAAAGGAGACGGTGAAAGGACGGAATCTGGCCAGGGACGGCAGGGTCGCCCTCTGCGTGGACGACGACCGTCCCCCGTACGGCTTCGTCGTGTTGCAGGGGACGGCCCGGCTGTCGGAGGACCTGGACGAGGTGAGGCACTGGGCGACCCGGCTCGGCGCCCGGTACATGGGCGAGGAGCGGGCAGAGGAGTTCGGTGCCCGCAACGGCGTCCCGGGCGAACTCCTCGTCCGCGTGCGGATCGAGAAGGTGCTGGCGTACTCGGCGGTCGCCGAGTAGCCGGTCAGCTCACGGAGTCGAGCAGTCGGGCGGTGTGCATCCGCCCGGCGTACTCGACGAGGCGGATCAGCACCTCTTTCCCGGAGTCGCGGTCCCGCGCGTCGCAGAGCACCACGGGCGTCCCGCGGTCGAGGTCGAGGGCGCGCGACACGTCGTGGGCGCCGTAGGAGCGGGCTCCCGCGAAGCAGTTGACGGCCACCACGAACGGGATGTGCCGGTGCTCGAAATAGTCGACCGCGGGGAAGCAGTCCTCGAGTCTCCGGGTGTCCGCGAGGACGACGGCACCTAGGGCGCCCTGGGAGAGTTCGTCCCACAGGAACCAGAAGCGGTCCTGGCCCGGTGTGCCGAAGAGGTACAGCGAGAGCCCGGACCGGATGGTGATGCGTCCGAAGTCCATGGCGACCGTCGTCGTGACCTTCTGGTCCACGCCGTCGGTGTCGTCCACGGACTGTCCGGCTTCGCTCAGCAACTCCTCGGTGCGCAACGGCCTGATCTCGCTGACCGCGCCCACCAGGGTCGTCTTGCCCACGCCGAATCCGCCGGCGACCAGTATCTTCAACGCCAGGGCGGCCGTCTCGGCCTCGGGGGCGTCGGGAAGCTCGGAGACCATCGATCACTTCTCTCGGGAGTGCCGACAACGGTCGACATCAGTACATCTGTGCGGGGTTCAGCATCATGGCAACTGCGGCCGGTCTTCGAGGGGTTGGACCGCTAATTCACCGATCTGACCAGTTCTCGTCCATTCGGTGCCCGAACGGGTGCACAACGCGGCACGCGACCGGCCCGTGCGGTTGCGGCTCATCGTCTACAGCGCCCTCAGACCCGCGATGACCTCGCGCAGAATCCGTTCGTCGGGCAGTTGGGCCGGGGGTACGGGGCGGCTGACCCTGACGCAGCCCAGTTCCAGCAGGTCCCCGACGAGCACCCTGACGACACCCACGGGCAGATCGGCGCCCGTCGCGAGCTCGGCCACGGACTGTGTCTCGATGCGGCACAGGTCCAGCAGAGCGCGGTGCTCAGGGCCCAGTGAGGTGTCGTCGTCGATGTCGGGGGCGCCTGTCTCCAGCGAGACGAGGGCGATGAGGTCGAACCGCACGCCCGTGGGCCCCGGCCTGGTGCGGCCACCGGTCATCGCATAGGGGCGGACGAGCGGCCCCGCCTCGTGGTCGTACCAGTGGCTGTCCGGCCGGTGCTCGATGCCTGTCCTGTCCTCGGTCATTGCCGACCGCCTTCGGCCCTCATCCGGCGGCCGGCGGATGCACGACCGCCCGCGGCGGTGTGTAGAGGTGCTCGCCGACCCGCTTGACCAACCGGGCCATCTCGTAGGCCACCAGACCGATGTCCGCCGTGGCGGCGGTGAGAAGGGCCAGGCAGGAGCCGTCGCCCGCGGCGGCGACGAAGAGGAACCCCTCGTCCATCTCCACCAGGGTCTGGCGCACTCCGCCGACACCGAAGTGGCGTCCCGCCCCCTTGGCGAGGCTGTGGAACCCGGACGCGACGGCGGCCAGATGCTCCGCGTCCTCGCGGCTGAGATCGCTGGACGCGCCAACCGCCAGCCCGTCGTTCGAGAGCACCACGGCGTGCCGCACCTCGGCCACGCGCAGCACCAAATCATCCAGCAGCCAGTCGAGTTCACCCGACGGCTGGGCCGCCCTCATGCTCGGGTCCTGGATCATGCGGGGTCTCCTTCACTGCTGTCACCGAGGGAGCCGGTCTTGCGGCCGGGGGCGCGGCCGCCGCCACGTGCCCATCCGTCGCGGTAGGCCGCCATGCGGTCCCGTACCAGTTCGGGGGTGCGCTCGTCGTCGTGACGTGTGCCCGAAACACCCGCGGTCTGCTCCTGGGGGCGCTCTCCGCGCAGTTGAGGGGCGAGGCTCGCCTGCCGTACGCGGCGTGGGAGGTCCTCGGAGGTGCCGGAGACGTCCGGGGCCCGGTGCAGCCGCAGGGGCGCGACCCCGGGCGGGGTGCCGGCAGGCGCTTGCGTCCCGGCCCGCGCCGGAGCGGGCCGTTCCGCGGCCTGTTCGACGGGCTCCTTGGGTTCCGCGCTCGCGGCCACGCGCGCGTACTCGCGTTCCTCGTGCCGTTCGGCATCGGCTGGACGCGGGGCGTGTTCGGTGGCGCCGCTGTCCAGCAGGGCGGTCGGCAGGAGGACGACGGCGGTCGTGCCGCCATAGGGCGAGGTCCGCAGATGCACCTTGATGCCGTGCCGGGCGGCGAGCCTGCTGACGACGAAGAGGCCCAGCCGGTCACTGTCGAACAGATCGAGGGCCTCGGACTGCTCGATGCGCCGGTTGGCCTCGGCGAGCGTCTCCTGGCCCATACCGAGTCCCCGGTCCTCTACCTCGACGGCGTACCCGTTGCCGACGGGCTCTCCGCTGACGCGCACGCGCGTGTGGGGCGGCGAGAACTGGGCGGCGTTCTCGATGATCTCGGCAAGAAGGTGGGTGAGGTCGGCGACCGCGGCGCCGGTGACCGAGGCCTCGGGGAGCTGTCGTACTTCCACGCGCGCGTAGTCCTCGACTTCGGAGACGGCCGCGCGGACGACGTTGGTCAGTGAGACGGGCATGCGCCAGGCCCGGCCCGGCGCCGACCCGGAGAGGATGATGAGGCTCTCGGCGTGACGGCGCATGCGCGTGGTCAGATGGTCGAGCCGGAACAGGTCGCTCAACTCGCTCGGGTCCTCGGAGCGGCGCTCCATGCTGTCGAGGAGACTGAGCTGGCGGTGCACCAGGACCTGGCTGCGCCGGGCAAGGTTGACGAAGACGCCGGAGATGCCGCTGGCCAGTTCCGCGCGTTCGGCGGCGGCCCGCAGGGCGGCGCGGTGCACGGTACCCAGGGCCTCGGCGACCTGTCCGGTCTCGTCCTCGGCGGGCGGACCGGGTGGTGCCTCGGCGTCGAGGTCGATCTCCTCGCCCGAGCGCAGCTTCCTCATGGCGTGCGGGAGTTTGTGCCGGGCGATCTCAAGGGCGCTGTTGCGCAGACTGACCAGTTCGACGACGAGTCCGCGTCCGATGCGCACGGAGATGACGAGCGACGCGGCGACGGCGAGGAGCCCCAGGAGAACGGCGGCGCCGGCCGGGGTGAGAAGCCCGCGGGTGAACGGGTCGGCTCGGCGCGCCACGCCCCGCCCCGCGTCCGCCTCGATGGTCCGCATGCCGTCCTGCACGCGCGCGTGCGCCGGGTTCCATACGCCTTCCAGAGCAGCGTCGGCGGCCGCCGCGCCCGGCCGGGCGGCCAGGATCTTGTCCTCGGCGGCGCCGACCTCGGCGTAGGCGCCGCCCGTCGCGAGCCGGTGCCAGGCGGCCCGTTCGCCGCCGCGCAGGTCGGCGACGGCGGAGGCGGTCAGGGCGCGGCGCGTGTCGACTGCGCCGGTGAACAGGCGGAGGCGTTCGCCGTCCAGCTTGCGCGCGAGACGGGCGCTGGAGAGCACCGCGTCCTCTTGGGCGAGCGACTCTCCCGCGCGGGAGAACTCGAGCAGTACGCGCGCGTCGGAGCCGAGACCGGCGTACGGGACGCCGGTGAGGGCGCCGCTCACCGAGAAGGCCGAGGCGATGGTGCCCGTGTACTGTCCGTACGTCTCGTCCCAGCCGACCCGTCGGGCGAGTACGTCGCCGCGCAGGGAGCGCAGTCGTCCGGCCCTGGTGACGAAGTCTTCGAGACGGTCGGGCACCCCGGAGGGGAGGCCGGTGCCGTCGGCGACGGTGTTGTGGCGGCCGAGCCGCAGTCTGTCCACGGCCCGGTCGGTCCGGGCCGCCAGGTTCTTGAGGTCGCTCTGCGGTTCGGCCGCGGGGTCGGTCGCGTAGCGCACCGCGGCCGCGCGTTCGCTCTGGAGGGCGGTGACGGCGTCCGCGAGCGGGGCGCGCACGGCGGAGTCCACCTGTTGCACACGACGCAGCCCGGCGACGTCCTGGGCGGTGCTGACGGTGGCGTACGCCCAGAGGGCCAGCAAAGAGATCACGGGCACCATCAGCAGGCAGACGATCTTCGCCCGGACGGTGCGGGGACGCACGTGCCACCGCCGGGCGCGTACGGGGGTGGGGGACGGCTCGGGGCCACCGGCCTCATGGGGCTGGACGCGCTCGGCGGCCGGCCGGCCGGCGTGTGCGCGCCGGCCACGGACCGGATGCCGGGGCGGCGCCTCGGCGGCGGCCGCGGGGATCCTTCGGGGTGTACGCATGGCCTCCTCGCTCGGAGTGGGTCGGAACGTGCCGTAGGGGGCCGGTGTCAGCGGGCGACGCGGTCGACCGGTCGCTGCACCGACGCGGAGGCCTCGCGCTCGCCCGCGGTCGGCGACAGTGCGACGAACGCGGAGGTCAGAAAGAGATAGGAACCGAGACCGACGGCGAGGGGGAAGATGAACTGCATCGCCGTGGCCCCCGCGAGGGCCTGCCTGGACGGGGCGACATGAACGCTCACCGCGAACATCCCGGTGTAGTGCATGCTGCTGACCGCCGCCCCCATGACGAGCGAGGCGACGCCGACCGCGACAGGTGAGGTGATGTTGAGGCCCGCCCACAGAGCCGCGGTCGCCGCGACCACCGCGATCAGGACGGAGGCCGCGACCAGCGCCGGTTCGTAGCGCACGGACCCGTGCAGGCGCAGCGCCGCCATACCCAGGTAGTGCATGCTCGCCACACCCAGGCCGGTGGTGAGTCCGCCGAGGAGCAGTGCCCGGGTCCGGTCCCGGCTGTAGCCCACGGCGAAGACGCCCACTCCGACGACGACCACGGCGACGAGCAGACTGAGGATGGTCAGCGGTACGTCGTAGCGGATCTCGGTGCCGCTGACGCCGAATCCGAGCATGGCCACGAAGTGCATGGTCCAGATGCCGGTGCCGATCGCGGAGGCGGCGGTGAGGAGCCAGTTGCGGCGCGATCTGCCGGTGGCGCCGAGCGCTCTGACGGTGCAGCGCAGCCCGAGGGCCGCGCCTATGCACGCCATCACGTACGACAGCACGGGGGGCAGCCAGCCGAATGTGGCGTGGTCCAGGTGTCCCATGGCTCGGGGACGCTAGTCCCGGCGAGGGAGCGCACAGGGGGTGCATTTCGAAAGGTGTTGGAATCTGATTCGGACAGGCCCTGGAACGATCGCCTCACGCTCGTACATGTGCGCAGGGGCATCCCTCGTGGAGGTGAGGAATCATGCGGAACATGAGCGACGACCACACACACGTCCAGGCCTTCTTCACCGCGCGGGCAGCCGCCTGGGACACGCGGTTCCCCGACGACGGCCCGGCCTACGCCGCAGCGGTCGCCGCTCTCGGGCTGCACGAGGGTGACCGCGTGCTCGATGCCGGGTGCGGCACGGGCCGGGCCCTGCCGCCACTGCGCGCGGCCGTGGGGCCCTCGGGAGTGGTCCTGGGGGCCGATCTCACTCCCGCGATGCTGGAGGCCGCCACCGCGGCCGGACGGGACCGTGACGGACGGCTGCTGCTCGCCGACGTGGCCGCGCTGCCGTTGCGCACGGAATCCCTCGACGCGGTGTTCGCGGCGGGTCTGATCGCCCATCTTCCCGACCCGGGCGGGAATCTGAGGGAGTTGGCCCGCGTGGTGCGGCCCGGCGGTCTGCTGGCGCTCTTCCATCCGATCGGCCGGGCGGCCCTCGCGGCCCGTCAGGGCCGGCAGATCTCGCCCGACGATCTGCGCGCCGAGTCCAACCTCGGCTCTCTCCTCGCGGGTTCCGGCTGGCGCATGACGTCGTACGTCGACGAGGACGCCCGCTTCCTCGCCCTGGCCCAGCGGGAGGGCTGAGCCCGGTCGCCTCCCGCCCACTGGACGGACGACGCCGGAATCACTCGGCGGGGGTGGTCGCCGAGCCGCCTTCCCGTCGCACCGGGCAGCCCTTCACACCCGGGACTGGATGTGTGCCGAGGTCGGCGATGCGATAGCCGTCGGGATAACCCTTGATTTCCCAGTTCTGCCGTGCGAAGTGCGGAGAGCGGCGCGGGGGCATGAGACGGACGAGACGGCCTCGGGCGCGGACCGCTCGGCGCACCAACGCACGCGTGGCCGCGCTCGGCGGCTCGTACCGGAAGGCGCGCAGGAGTGAGTCGTCCAGCAGCGCGAGCGTCGCACGGCGGAGCAGGGGTGCGAGCGGGCTCGGATACCAGGAGGCCATGAGCTTCAACGTCGCGTCCGACACGCGCCGGGCCGCGGGATCCCAGGCGAAGTGGGCCTCCTCGTAGGCGTCGAGGCAGGCTTCGAACTCCTCGAACGTCTCCGGGAGGTCCTTGATGCCCATGTGTCTGCCCAGTGTTCGGAAGTGCACGGCGGAGGCGATGGCCTCGTGCCGGGACAGTCCGCGCCATCCGTAGGCGTCGATCCACCGCTTGGGCATCACCACGAAGGTGCAGAGCACGTACCGCATGTCGTCGTTGCTGATGTCGTAGCTCCGGTGCATCCGGTTGATGCGGCGGATCGCGGTCCGGCCCTCGTCGCTGTCGAAGCCGTACTCGACGACGGCGTCGAGGAGCAGTGAGGTGTCGTCGTAGCGCTTCTGCGTACGATCGGTGAGTTCCGCGGTCTCGGCGAGCAGCCGGCCGATGGAGGGGACGGCGTAGGTGCGGTAGAGGGCCAGCTCGAGGGCGCGGGTGTAGTCCCAGGGGAACTCGTAGGCGGCGCTGAGCCGATAGATCTCCAGGGCGTCCTTCTCGGGGTCCAGGCGCCGGATCCGTTCGAGCCGCTCGAAGCGCTTCACTGTCCCCTCCCCCTTCGCAGCCGCGGCTCCAACTCTACGGGGGAGCGCAAGAGCACGTCGGCGAAAATCGCCCGGAAAGGTGGCGGGGGTCATCGCCCCGGCACGGGAGCGCGGCCGGTCGCCGTCGAGGGTCGCGCTCACGCCGCCGGGTCCGCCCACCCTCCGAAGCCGGGTCCCACTCGGCCGTTTCGCCCCGTTCCGGCCGGAGAACCGCACTTCCTCGTGTGATTCGCACTCGTGACAACCGGCCGACGGGCGCATTAGGGTGCGCCGACGAACGAACCCAGAGGGAGGACGGCATGGCCGGGACGGACGAGGACGCCGTCGCCGCCGAGGACGACGCGCTGTACGTGCTGACGGCGGCTCTGCTGACACCCGCGCAGTTCCCGAGCGTGCTGGGCGACGACTATCCGGCGGCCTGTGCGGCGCTCGACCTGCCGCCCGCGGCCGACGGGTACGGCCTCGTTCTGGGCCAGGACGGCGACGGCGCGCGCTGGACCGTGGTCATCGACGATGTGTCGCTGGTGGCCGTGGCGATCGCGTCCTGGGACTGCGGCATGGAGTACGAGCTGTCCCCGGACGAGCGGACGGTCGTCGCCGCACTGCCGGGGTGGCCACTGGCGGTGGCGGTCGCGGCACCGGGTCTGCCCACGCCGCACGACCCTGCTCCCGGACTCGCCGACCGCGAGCCGCTCTCCCCGCCGGACACCAGTGTCTGGGGTCCCGCGCAACGGCGCCTGGGAGCCGACGAGATCGCGCTCCAGTGGTCGGTGTGGCGCGGGCAGCTCGGGGACGACTTCTTCGCATCCGCAGTCAGCGAAGCATCGGCCGGGGAAGAGGGACAGAACGCCGAGGGCAGCGCCGGGCAGAAGTTCCGCGTAGACATAGGCCGCGTCCTCGCGGAGGCACACGCGTATGTGGACACTCCCCCGCCGCTGGGCCGTGTCCGCTCCTCGTTCGCACCGGGCAACGCCCGCACCCTGCGCGCCGACGGACCCGGCTGGTCCATGGTGGCCAGGACCGACGACATCGCGTTCCTGCTGCTCGACGAGAAGCCCGGCGAGGTTGTACCTGTCGGCCGCGGCGATAGGTTGCCCGGGCTGCTCGAGGCGCTGGACAAGTTGGCGGTCCGCCCCGCCTGAGGCGGGCCGGCCGCGGAGCGTCGCGGGCCGGTGGAAGCGCCGTAGGCCCGTCGCAGCGTCGTGGGTCGGTCGCGGCGCCGTAGGCCCGTCGCAGCGTCGTGGGTCGGTCGCGGCGCCGTGGGGTCGGTCGCGGCGTTCGCAGTCTCGCGGACCAGGCCATGTGTCATGCACCCGGTGCGGCGCTGGGGGCCGGGCGCAGTGCGACTGGCGGGAGGTGCGTCTTCCGACCCCACACTCCCTTCGGTCCCCATGTGGCCCGCGCCTATGGTCGGCGGGCTTCAGCGGTCGCAGCATGGGCAGCCGTCCCGCTCCCGTCATCTCGGAGGCCCCCGTGCGCTTGTCCCGAAGCATCGCGCTCTTCGCAGCCGCCCTGCTGACCTCGGCCCTCACCGGCCCCGTGGCGGCCGCCGACGGTGATCACTGCGGGCGGCAGGAGAAGGTACGGGTACCTGGTGCGGCGCTCCAGCGGAGCGCCTGTCTGGGCGATCTGACCACGTCCGGGCTCGCGGGGACGCCCTATACGGACCTGGCCGACCAGGCCGGACTGACCGCCAAGGCGACCCGCAATCCATCGGGCGTTCCGGGACTTCAGATCGACGGGTACTTCCCGGACGACTCGTACGCCAACACCACGCACGGCTGGCGGCACGACGCCCAGTTCGTGATCCGGCTGCCCGACCGGTGGAACGGCGGCCTCGTCGTGACGGGAGCCCCCGGTACGCGCAAGCAGTACGCGACCGACACGGCGATTTCCGATCGGGTGCTCGCCCAGGGCTACGCGTACGCGGCGACCGACAAGGGCAACAGCGGGCCGGACTTCTACCTCGACGGGGCCCGGCCCGGTGATGCCGTCGCCGAATGGAACCGCCGCACGACCCAGCTCACGCTCGCCGCGAAGAGTGTGGTGGCCGAGCGCTACGGGAGCGCTCCCCGGCGCACGTACATGACCGGCATCAGCAACGGCGGCTACCTCACGCGCTGGCAGCTGGAGCACCACCCGGAGCTGTACGACGGCGGCGTGGACTGGGAGGGCGCGCTGTGGACGGCCGAAGGGCCCAGCCTCCTGACGTCGCTGCCGGTGGCCGTGGCCCGGATGCTGGGCTCGGCCCGAGACGAGGACCTGTACGCCGCGGGCTTTCCGCGCGGGTCGGAATTCCTGTGGCCGTACCACGAGAAGGCCTACTGGGGTGTCACCCAGAAGATCTACCGCGCCGAGTTCGATCCCTCGTACGACACCGCGTGTCCCGGTCCGTCCGCCGGGTCGACGGCGGAGCAGATCCTTGCTCCCTGCTCCTCGGACGCGGCGTACGCCTATGCCGCGCGGCCCGCATCCGTGCACCGCGCGGTGGCCCGTGTCGCGCTCACCGGGCGGATCGGCAAACCGCTGATCACGCTGCACGGCGATCTGGACGTGCTGTTGCCCAAGGCCACGGACTCGGACGTGTACGCGCGCATGGTGCGCAAGAGCGGGCGAGGGCCTCTGCACCGCTTCTACACCATCCAGGGCGGCACCCACGTGGACGGGCTGTACGACTCCTATCCCGATCGGCTGCGACCTATCCTGCCCTGCTACCGGGCTGCTTTCGACGCGCTCACGGCGTGGGTGGAGCGCGGCGAGCGACCGCCCGCGGACCGAACCGTCGGCAGGCCCGCGGGTGGCGACGTGGTCGACTCCTGCGCACTGGGGGCGCAAGCGGTGGCTCGCTGACCCCTCAGCGGCCGAGCTCCTTCCGTGTCACTCGGCGCAGCCTGCGCCGCTGGGAAGGGTCCAGGGTGAGGTAAGCGGCCGTGGGGACCCCAAGGATGATCAGGAGGACGGCCCACCAGGGGAGCCATATCCACAGGACGAGCCCGACCAGCACTCCCCCCGTGGCGATCTTCGCGTTCTTCGACATGTGTCGCCTCCTTCGCGGCCAGTGCCGCTCTTTGTTGTGAGAACGGGTGAGTCCTGCGCACGGTTCCGCGCCCTGCCCCTGAGAAGACCCTGAGCCGCGCCCCTCACTCGCCCCTGAGAGGCGGCCCGCTCGGCCCTCCCGACGGAACCGCTCAGCCCCGTCAGGAACGCCCGATCATTCAGACCCCGCCAGGCCGCCCGATCATTCCGTGGCCGTTCCGCTCGGCGCGCGTTCGCACGGGTTTCCGGGGCGGCTCCCGGGCGGGGCGCCGACACGATCCGTGGCCGACTCCTCGAGTTCACCCGGCCGTCGCGCGGCGTACCGGCCCGGGGCCAACTCTGGCCGCTGTCAACGAACTTGCGCCTCAGGAGGCCCGATGTCCCCGCATACAGCCGGTCGACGCCGTGTGCACCGCTTCGTCGCCGCGGGCGTACCGCTCGCGGTCCTGGCCGCCCTCGCGGTCTCCGGCACCGCCAGCGCGCACAGCGACCAGCCGGAGGTGACGCGCACCGCCACGCTCGGGGAGATCCCGTTGGGCGCGTTCAACAACGCCTTGCTGCCCGGCACGGTGGACGACGACCACGGCGTCGACCTCGGCGGGATCGGCAGCGACATCTACCCCGCCGGCGGCAAGGGCGAGTTCTGGACCGTGACGGACCGGGGTCCCAACGGCCAGATCAAGGTGGACGGCAAGAAGCGCCGGACCTTCGCCGTGCCCGGTTTCGATCCGGCGATCGTGAAGATCCGCGTCTGCGGTGACACCGTGAAGGTACTCGACGCGATCCCGCTCACCACCTCCTCCGGCAAGCCCGTCACCGGGCTGCCCAACCAGCAGGGCCGGGACGAGGCGCCGTACTCCTACGACGCGCAGACGGCGCTCGCGTACAACCCGAACGGCCTCGACACCGAGGGCATTGTGCGGGCAGAGGACGGCGGTTTCTGGCTCGTCGACGAGTACGCGCCGTCGCTGATCCACGTCTCCGCGCGTGGGAAGGTTCTCACGAGGTACGTGCCCAAGGGCCTCAATCTGACAGGCACCGACTACCCGGTCGTCGAGGCGCTGCCGTCCGTCCTGCTGCACCGGAAGATCAACCGGGGCTTCGAGGGACTCGCGCTGCTCCCTGACGGCGATCTGGTGATGGCCCTGCAGAGCCCGCTGTCTCTGCCGGACGGCGACGCGGGTGGCGCCTCGCGCACCACACGTCTGCTGCGGTTCTCCCCGAAGAAGCGGGCTGTGACCGCGGAGTACGCGTACCGGTTCGACCCGGTGGACGTGGTGGACCCCGGCGAGGAGGACACGTCCGAGCTGAAGATCTCGTCGGTGGTGGCCGTCGGAGGCGACCGGCTGCTTGTCGAGGAGCGCACCGACAAGGCGGCTCGACTCCAGCTGGTCCGGCTCACGCGGAGTGCGAACATCCTGGGCGGACGCTACGACGACGACACCACCTCCCCGTCCCTGGAGCAGTTGGACGACCCGGCCGCCTCCGGCGTTCCGGTGCTGGACAAGCGGCTGGTCGTCGATCTCGGCAAGGTGGAGGGGGTGCCCGGGAAGATCGAGGGCATCGCCCGGGTGGACCACAACACCCTCGCGGTCATCAACGACAACGACTTCGGGATGACGGACGGTTCGGGAGCGTTCGACGCGCAGGGCCGGCTGGTCGACAGCGGAATCGAGACGATGGTGGTGTACGTGCGGCTGCCGAAGGGGATCTGAGCCGCTTCGTCGTCCGCCACGCGCGTGTGCTCCGCGCATCGGGATGCACGCGTGCGTGGCGCACACGGCCCCGACGACCCGGACCCGCTACCCGGCACCTGCGGCCCTCAGCGGGCGGCGGACCGCAGCCCTTGGGTCGCCCCTCCGACGGCGCTCCCGATTCCCACGGAGGCGCACCGTAGCCCCGGGAGGGAGGCCACGGCCCCGGTGGGAGCAGCCCCCGGAGCGGGACCGTGGCCTCGGGGCGACGGGCCGAACCGTCACCGTCCGAAGGTGGCGCCGCCATGCCACCCCGGCCGGCCGGTGGCCCGCGCCGCCCCTTGCGCGCGGGGCCCGACAAGCGGCGAAGGGCCGCGGTGATCAGCCGCGGGCGCCGAGCAGATGGTCCATGGCCAGCTGGTCCAGGCGCTCGAAGGCCATTCCGCGCGCGGCGGCCGCCTCCACGTCGAACTCCTCGAAGGCACCGCGGTCCGCGAGCAGCGCCTGGAGCCCGTCCGCGGCGGTCGGCTGAGCCAGCTGGTCCAGACGGGAGGCGCGCAGGGCCTGCTGGACCTCGGGGTCCGCGCGGAAGGCGGACGAACGCTCCTTGAGGATGAGGTAGTTGCGCATGCACCCCGCCGCCGACGCCCACACTCCGTCCAGGTCCTCGGTGCGCGGCGGCTTGAAGTCGAAGTGGCGCGGCCCGCTGTAACCGGCGCTCTCCAGGAGGTCGACCAGCCAGAAAGCCGCTCGGAGATCGCCCGCCCCGAAGCGCAGGTCCTGGTCGTACTTGATGCCGGACTGGCCGTTGAGGTCGATGTGGAAGAGCTTGCCCGCCCACAGTGCCTGGGCGATGCCGTGCGGGAAGTTGAGCCCGGCCATCTGCTCGTGCCCCACCTCGGGGTTGACGCCGTACAGCTCCGGGCGCTCCAGCCGCTCGATGAAGGCGAGGGCATGACCGACCGTCGGCAGCAGGATGTCACCGCGCGGCTCGTTCGGCTTGGGCTCGATGGCGAAGCGCAGGTCGTACCCCTGGGAGGTGACGTACTCACCGAGGAGGTCGAAGGCCTCCTTCATACGGTCGAGTGCGGCGCGCACGTCCTTGGCCGCCCCGGACTCGGCACCTTCCCGGCCGCCCCAGGCGACGTACGTCCGGGCGCCGAGCTCCACCGCCAGGTCGATGTTGCGAATGGTCTTGCGCAAGGCGTAGCGGCGGACGTCCCGGTCGTTGGCGGTGAAGGCGCCGTCCTTGAAGACGGGGTGGGTGAAGAGGTTGGTCGTGGCCATCGGCACGGTCATCCCGGTCGTGTCGAGCGCCTGACGGAAGCGCTTGATGTGCGCCTCGCGCTCGCTGTCCGAGGAGCCGAAGGGGATCAGGTCGTCGTCGTGGAAGGTCACGCCGTAGGCCCCGAGCTCGGCGAGGCGCTGGACCGTCTCGACCGGGTCCAGGGCGCGCCGGGTGGCGTCACCGAACGGATCCCTTCCCTGCCAGCCGACGGTCCACAGGCCGAAGGTGAACCTGTCTTCGGGGGTGGGCTGGTAGCTCATGCCGCGGCTCCTCGTTCGCTGGACTATTTCGTCATGGCGCTTAACAAATTAGTATGCGGAGGCGTCTCTGGGAAGAGACGGTGTGTCCTCGTACGGAGACTGCGTACGGTGACCAGGGGCGGATCCCGGGCCACGTCGGCCCCGGCACGCTCCGCCAACAGGCCAGATCCCGCGAGCCGCGGAAGAGGGAGAGCCCGATGTCAGCAGCCGAGGGTCCGCTCGTCGTCGGGGTGGACTCATCCACCCAGTCCACCAAGGCCCTGGTCGTCGACGCGTCGACCGGACGGGTGGTGGCGAGCGGCCAGGCACCGCACACCGTCTCGTCGGGGGCGGGCCGCGAAAGCGATCCCCGTCAGTGGTGGGACGCCCTGTGCGAGGCGCTGCACCAGTGCGGTGAGGCGGCTCGTGAGGCCGCCGCGGTGTCGATCGGCGGCCAGCAGCACGGTCTGGTCACCCTGGACGCACAGGGCGATCCGGTGCGTCCGGCCCTGCTGTGGAACGACGTACGGTCCGCCCCGCAGGCCCGCCGGCTGGTGGAGGAGCTGGGCGGCCCCAAGGTCTGGGCGGAACGCACCGGAAGCGTGCCGGGACCGTCCTTCACGGTCACGAAGTGGGCCTGGCTTGCCGAGCACGAGCCGGAGGCCGTCCGCGCGACGGCGGCCGTGCGGCTGCCCCACGACTACCTGACCGAACGCCTCACCGGTCAGGGCACGACCGACCGCGGTGACGCGTCCGGCACCGGCTGGTGGGCGTCCGCGACCGAGTCGTACGACGAGGAGATCCTCGCGCATGTGGGCCTGGATCCGGCCCTGCTGCCGCGCGTGGTCCGGCCCGGCGAGGTCGCGGGCACCGTACGCGACGCCCATGACCTGCCCTTCTCGAAGGGCACCCTGGTCGCTCCGGGCACCGGTGACAACGCCGCGGCGGCGCTGGGCCTCGGGCTGCGCCCCGGGACCGCGGTCATCAGCCTCGGCACCTCCGGCACGGTGTACGCCGTCTCCAAACGACGCCCCACCGACCCGACCGGGACCGTGGCGGGCTTCGCGGACGCGCACGGCGACTGGTTGCCGCTGGCATGCACCCTGAACTGCACGCTCGCCGTCGACCGGATCGCCGCCCTGCTGGGCCTGGACCGCGAGGCCGTGGAGCCGGGTACGGGAGTGACGCTGCTCCCCTACCTCGACGGTGAGCGCACCCCCGCCTTCCCGCACGCCTCGGGCCTGCTCCACGGCCTGCGCCACGACACGACGGCGGGGCAGCTGCTCCAGGCCGCCTACGACGGCGCGGTGCACTCGCTGCTCGGCGCCCTCGACCTGGTGCTCGACGCGGACGCGGACCGCACGGCTTCGCTGCTGCTCATCGGCGGCGGCGCGCGGGGGACGGCGTGGCAGGAGACCGTACGACGGCTTTCCGGGCGTCCGGTGCAGGTGCCCGAGGCCAGGGAACTCGTCGCCCTGGGCGCCGCCGCGCAGGCCGCCGGACTGCTGACCGGTGAGGACCCTGCCGCCGTCGCCCGGCGCTGGGACACCGCCCGTGGCCCGGTGCTGGAGGCCGCGGAGCGCGACGAG
Source organism: Streptomyces sp. NPDC047079 (assembly GCF_040643755.1). NCBI lineage: Bacteria > Bacillati > Actinomycetota > Actinomycetes > Kitasatosporales > Streptomycetaceae > Streptomyces > Streptomyces sp. NPDC047079. Next base: position 82,445 of record NZ_JBEYUZ010000015.1, on the reverse strand, counting down.
GCGGCCCTGGCCCGGATCGCCGGGGTACTCTCCGACGCGGCCCCGCTGCTGGAGCGGGAGCCGGACGGGAACTGACGGGATCCGAGGGAGGCATGACCGCACCGCTGCACGAAGCCCATCCGTCCAGCCCCGGCCGCCGGCTGCCCGACACCCAGCAGGGCATGCGCCGCCGGAATCTGGCACGCGTCATGCACACCGTGAGCGCCGAGGGGCCGCTGTCGCGCGCCGCGGTCGCCTCACGGATCGGACTGACCCGGGCGGCGGTCTCCACCCTGGTCGACGAGCTGATCCGGTCGGGACTGCTCGAAGAGCTGGGGCCTGAGCGACCCGGCCGGGTGGGGCGCCCGGGGTCCGCCCTGGCCGTCAGCGGACACGGTCCGGCGGGGATCGGCGCGGAGATCGGGGTGGACCACCTGGCGGTGTGCGCGGTAGATCTGCGCGGGGTCATACGGGCGCGGGCGGTGCGCCACGGCATGAACCGAGGCCGTTCCCCGCAGCCGGTGCTCGGCGAACTGACCGACCTGGTGGGGCAGGTCGTCGCCGAGGCGGAGCGGGACGGCCTGTGGCCCGCGGGCCTCGCGGTCGCGGTGCCGGGTCTGGTGGCACGCGACGCCCGGACCGTGGTCCGCGCACCCAACCTGGACTGGCACGACGTCGACCTGGGCCCGCTCCTGCCGCCCGTACTGCCCCTGACCGTGGACAACGAGGCCAACTTCGGTTCGCTCGCGGAACTCTGGCTCGGCGACGACACACCACGCGACTTCCTGCATGTCTCGGCGGAGATCGGCATCGGTGGCGCCGTCGTGGTGGACGGGCGGCTGCTGAGGGGCACACGCGGTTTCGCGGGCGAGCTGGGCCATGTGCCCGTGCGGCCGGAGGGGCCGCCATGCGCGTGCGGCGGGCGCGGCTGTCTGGAGCAGTACGCCGGCGAGGAGGCCGTGCTGCGTGCGGCCGGGCTGCCGCCAGGCAAGGGCGGCGTGGAACTGCTGGCCGAGCGTGCCACGCAGGGCGACAGGGACGTACGCCGTGCGCTGCGCGGTGCCGGGACCGCGCTCGGTATCGCGCTGACCGGTGCGGTGAATCTGCTGGACCCTCAGGCCGTCGTGCTCGGCGGAGCGCTGGCCGCGCTCGCGCCCTGGCTCCTGCCGGCGCTGCAACGGGAGTTGGCGCGCCGTACGGCCGGCCCGGCGTGCGCCGTGACCGTCTCACGGCTGGGACCGGAGGGGCCGCTGCTCGGTGCCGCGCACTCGGTGGTGCGGGCGGTGCTCGACGATCCGGCGGCGGTGGCCGGGCGGAGCTGAGGCGATCACCCGACCGGTGCCACTCGGGCCTCGACCGGGTCGCTTTCCCCTCTCGACTTCGGCGGGAGGGATCGCCGTCCCTCCTACGGGTGGCGGAGTTATCCACAGTTCCGCCTTTGTCCACCGCGGACACCGGGCTCCCCCTGCGCGACCGCCCGGCACCGTAACGTGATGCACACAAGACGCGGCCGCCCGACGGCGGTTGTGCACGAGTGTCAGCGGGGGTTCACATGACGAACGAGACGGGTCACGTCCACGACGGCGATGGCACGTGCGAGAGCCGCTCCGGTCGGGGGACGGCTCGGCGCACACACGACGCAACGCGAGAGCCACACCCGGTCGCGCGAAACGACGGCCGCGCTGAGGCGTTGAGTACACGAGACACGAAACCGGTACATTTCGAAACCTCTGGTACGGAAGGCGTCCCCTTCGTGAAGCGAGCCAAGTCACAGGGAGCAAGCTCATGCACCAGCAGACGAGGGTTGCTGAAGGGCGCGGTTCTCGCCGCGGTGCCCTATGTCCTGCTCCCGTCGGCTCCGGCTCGTGCCCGGCCCCGGACCGTCGACCACCCCAACGCCGACTGGCTCTCGGCGCACCCCGCCAACTACACGGCCGGGGACCGGCCCGCAAGCCAGTCGCTGGACTACGTCGTCATCCATGTCACGCAGGCGACGTACACCAACACGCTGGGCATCTTTCACAACCCGCGGAAGAAGGTGTCCGCGCACTACGTCGTCCGGTCGGCGGACGGGCACATCGCGCAGTGCGTCCGCGAGCACGACATCGCCTGGCACGCGGGCAACTGGGACTACAACACACGCAGCGTCGGCATCGAGCACGAAGGGTGGGTGGATCAGCCCGGGTACTTCACGGACGCCTTGTACGAGGAGTCGGCCAGGCTCACGGCGTCCATCTGCGCGCGGTACGGAATCCCGAACGACCGGGCGCACATCATCGGGCACTACGAGGTCCCCGGGACGGACCACACCGATCCGGGGCCGAACTGGGACTGGGAGCGCTATATGAGAATCGTCAACCGCAACTGAACCTCCCGGTCCGGAAGGCAGCGCCGCGGGGCCGGCGTAGCGCGTGGTCACGAGTGCGGGTCCGAGACGGGTCGCCGGGACTCGCGGGGATAGACGGCTGTGGTCCCGATCGGATGGATGGCTGTCGAGACGGTTGTCGGCGCCCCCCTCCCGAGTGACGATGTCCCCGACCGCATCGCCGTCCCGGGAGGCCCCATTGACCGATCCGTGGGTGGCCCTGGAGCCGGGGGCCGATCCCGTCCAGCGGGTGCAGGAGCTGCGTCGCGCCCACGAGTCGTTCACGGCGGCGGGCACGGTCGCGCGGAGGGTACGTCCCGTGGTGGCCGACTCGTGGCGGCGTTCGGCTCGGGCGGGCGTGGGGCCGGACGGCACGGCGCGCGTGGAGCTGACGGACGGCGACCTCGGCTCCTACCGTGCGGAGCATCCGTTGGCACGCGTGATGCCGCTGATCCGCGAGCTGATGGGCCCGTTCGCGGCGGACGGCGAGCATCTGCTGGCGGTGTGCGACGCGCAGGGAAGGCTGCTCTGGGTCGAGGGCGACCCGGCGACACGACGGCGGGCGGACCGGATGAACTTCGTGCCGGGAGCGCGCTGGGCGGAGTCGGCGGTGGGGACGAACGCACCGGGGACGGCCGTCGCGGTGGACCGGCCGGTGCAGGTGTTCGCGGCCGAGCACTTCACTCGGCGGGTCCAGCCGTGGACGTGCGCGGCGGCGCCGGTGCACGATCCGCGCACCGGACGGGTGCTCGGCGCGCTGGACATCACCGGCGGGGACGGGCTCGCGCATCCGCACAGTCTGGGGTTCGTCCAGGCGGTGGCGCGAGCGGCCGAGTCCCACCTGGCGCTGCTCGCACCGGCCGAGGCTCCGGCTGACACGCTGGAGCTGACCGCGCTGGGCCGCGACGAGGCGCGGCTGCGCACACGCGGCCGGCGGATCCGGCTCAGTCGCCGCCACAGCGAGATCGTGGTGCTGCTGGCCCGGCATCCGGAGGGGCTGAGCGGGGACGAGCTGCTGTGCGCGCTGTACGAGGACGAGTCGGTGACACCGGTGACGCTCCGCGCCGAGCTCGCGCGGCTGCGCCGGATACTCGGCCCCGGTCTGCTGGCTTCGCGTCCCTACCGGCTGACGGCCCCAATCGAGTCCGATGTCGCGGTCGTGGAGCGCCGACTGGCGGCGGGGGCGGTCGCGGAGGCGGCGGCCGCGTATCCGGGGCCGCTGCTGCCGGGTTCGCTGGCACCGGCGGTGGCGCTGCTGCGGCGCAGGCTGGCCGACGGGCTGCGGACGGCGCTCATCGCCCGCCGCGACCCCGACCTGCTGGCCGACTGGGCTCACGCACCGTGGGGGGAGGACGACCTCGACGTCTGGCGGGCGCTCGCGGCGGTCCGGCCGACGGCGACCGTGCGGGCGCGCCTCGACGAGCTGGAGTCGGAACTCGCGGCACCGGCGGGGTGGGCACGGCAGGCGGCAACTCGCTGAGGCGTCGGGCGACAGGCCCGTCCGTCGTCAGCCTCGCCGCGCGATGGCGGCGAACTCGGCGAACTCGGCGAACTCGGCGAACTCGGCGAACTCGGCGAACTCGGCGACGCAACGTACTCGCAACGTCCGCGTGCCTAGCCTCGCGCCGAGAGCTGCCCAACGGCGGGCAGCGCTTTCCCGGGAGGCAGACCCGTATGACCCGTTACGCAGCGCCCGGCACCGATGGCGCGATCGTCTCCTACCAGGCGCGCTACGACCACTTCATCGGCGGTGAGTACGTACCGCCGGCCCGCGGCCAGTACTTCGAGAATCCGACTCCGGTCAACGGCCAGCCGTTCACGGAGATCGCGCGGGGTACGGCCGAGGACGTGGAGCGCGCGCTGGACGCGGCACACGCCGCCGCGCCCGCCTGGGGCCGTACGTCGGTGACCGAACGCTCCGACATCCTCCGAAAGATCGCCGACCGGATGGAGGCCAACCTGGAGCGGCTGGCGGTGGCCGAGAGCTGGGAGAACGGCAAGCCCATCCGGGAGACCCTGGCCGCGGACATCCCGCTCGCCATCGACCACTTCCGCTACTTCGCGGGCGCGATCCGGGCGCAGGAGGGCTCGCTGGGCGAGGTCGACGACGACACGGTGGCCTACCACTTCCATGAGCCGCTCGGTGTGGTCGCGCAGATCATCCCCTGGAACTTCCCCATCCTCATGGCGACATGGAAGCTGGCTCCGGCCCTGGCGGCCGGCAACGCGGTCGTCCTCAAGCCGGCCGAGCAGACCCCGGCGTCCATCCACTACTGGCTGAGCCTGGTCGCCGACCTGCTGCCGCCGGGCGTGGTGAACATCGTGAACGGGTTCGGTGTGGAGGCGGGCAAGCCACTGGCCTCCAGCCCGCGCGTCGCCAAGGTCGCGTTCACGGGTGAGACGACGACGGGCCGGCTCATCATGCAGTACGCCTCCGAGAACATCACCCCGGTCACCCTGGAGCTCGGCGGCAAGTCCCCGAACATCTTCTTCGACGACGTCTGGTCGGCGAACGACGACTTCCGCGACAAGGCGCTGGAAGGCTTCACGATGTTCGCCCTCAACCAGGGCGAGGTGTGCACGTGTCCGTCTCGGGCGCTGGTGCAGCGAGGGCAGTACGCGGAGTTCATGGAGGCGGCCGTCGCCCGCACCGAGCTGATCAAGACCGGGCATCCGCTGGACACGGACACGATGATCGGCGCCCAGGCCTCGAACGACCAGCTGGAGAAGATCCTCTCGTACCTGGACATCGGCCGGCAGGAAGGTGCGAAGGTCCTCGCGGGCGGGGAACGCATCGAGCACGACGGCGAGTTGAAGGGCGGTTACTACGTCCAGCCGACGATCTTCGAGGGCGACAACCGGATGCGGATCTTCCAGGAGGAGATCTTCGGCCCGGTGGTATCGGTGACGTCGTTCCACGACTTCGACGACGCCATCAAGATCGCCAACGACACCCTGTACGGGCTCGGGGCCGGTGTGTGGACCCGGGACGTCAACACCGCGTACCGCGCGGGACGCGCCATCCAGGCGGGCCGCGTCTGGACCAACTGCTACCACGCGTACCCGGCACACGCCGCGTTCGGCGGCTACAAGGGCTCGGGCATCGGCCGGGAGACCCACAAGATGATGCTGGAGCACTACCAGCAGACGAAGAATCTGCTGGTGTCATACTCGCCGAAGAAGCTCGGCTTCTTCTAGAGGCACGAGGAAAGGCGCCTGACCTGGGTTTTCACCCGTCAGGCGCCCTTCGTGCAACCCGCTCTCGACCGGGCCCGACTTGCGCGCTAACTCCCAATTCCTCCCACGACTGCACCCCTCCTGACCAGTGCTTCCGGACCAGTCACGGACCAAACCCCCGGTTCAGCCCTCGGGTACGTCACCGCGGATCGGAATACGTTGCGCCGGGGCCGGGCCTCGATGACCCAGCCGTCGGCCAGTGCCCGGATCAGTGCGGTCTCGCTCAAACCCGTCGGCCTATCTCGCATGCCTCGGCATTCTGCCTCCTCGCGCGGCAGGGCCGCAGATCATTTACGGCACAGGAGGATCGGGTCTCCGTGAAGAGTGGTTCAACAGCGGTACAGGGGCGCGGTCCGGGCCGTCGGGCCGGGCGTGTCGACCTCCGGCATCCGCTATGCGCCGCGTGCCCAAGGGACGACGTAACCCCAGCCGTTAAGGGTCTCCAGCGGACGAAACACAGGGGCCGGCCGACGCGATCGGAGAACGAGGCCGCGCCGTCCGTCACGAACACCCCGAGCCCGTTGTCACTTAGCCGGTTCAGATCGCGTGCAACGACACGCTCGGAGATGGCGCCCCGCGTGATGGTGTAGGCGATCACCGTGCGGGTGTGCGCGGGCGGATGCCCGGGGCGTGCATCCGGTGACGGTCTCCGCTCCCTGCGCATGGGGCAGCCACTGTGCAACTCTCCATGATGAACAAGCAGTCCGACGCAGGAGGTGCGCGGTGGCCTTGTCCCAGGCCACTTCACCTGGGGAGCCGGCCCGCACAGCTGCCCGGCCAGATCGCACGCGTACCTCATCGCCGAAGGCGCCATCCTCCACGTCCTCGACGCTCTGCCCGAGATGGACCCCGACGGCCACCGGGACGACGTCGTCTGGCGCCCCGCTCCCTGTTCGCACTGCCCGTCACCTTCGCCACGAGCTGAAAGAGACCCAACCGTGTCCGAACAGCAGATACTCGTCCTCGACCCGACCGGATCCGACCCGGATGCCGAACACCAGGCCCTGCGCGAGCGCGGCCCGGCGACGCTGGTGGACATCCTCGGCGTGCGCGCCTGGTCCGTCTCCGACCCGGCCCTCCTCAAACAGCTCCTGACCAGCAAGGACGTCTCCAAGGACGGCCGCGCCCACTGGCCGGCCTTCGCCGAGACCGTCGCCACCTGGCCGCTGGCCCTGTGGGTCGCGGTGGAGAACATGTTCACCGCCTACGGCAAGGATCACAGCCGCCTGCGCCGCATGGTTGCCCCCGCCCTCTCCGCCCGCCGCACCGCCGCCCTCCAGGCGGACATCGAGGCCCTCGTCGACGGCATCCTCGACGCCCTCCCGGTCGGCGAGACGGTCGACCTGCGCGAGCACCTCGCCTACCCGCTCCCGATCGCTGTCATCGGCACGCTCATGGGCGTCCCTGCCGACCAGCGCACCGAATTCCGCACCGTGGTGGACAACGTGTTCGCCACCCACCTCTCCGCCGAGGAACAGGCCGCGAACACCGCCGCCCTCTACGGCCTGCTTGACGCCCTGATCGAGACCAAGCGCACTGAGCCCGGTGAGGACATGACCTCGCTGCTGATCGCCACCCGCGACGAGGAAGACGGCTCCGCCCTCCGCCACGCCGAGCTACGCGACACGCTCCTGCTGATGATCAGCGCCGGATACGAGACCACCGTCAACGTCATCGACCAGGCCATCACCACCCTGCTGACCGATCCCCAGCAGCTCGCCCACATCCGGGAAGGCCGCTGCACCTGGCAGGACGTCGTCGAGGAGACCCTGCGCCACCAGCCCGCGGTCAAGCACCTTCCCCTGCGCTACGCCCGCACCGACATCCCTCTCCCCGACGGGCAGACGATCAAGGCCGGCGAGGCGATCCTCGCCTCCTACGCCGCCGCCAACCGCCACCCCGACTGGCACAAGGAGGCCGACCGTTTCGACGCCACCCGCCCCAGCAAGGAACACCTCGCCTTCGGACACGGCGTTCACTTCTGTCTCGGTGCCCCGCTCGCCCGACTCGAAGTCGCCACCGCGCTGCGCCTGCTCTTCGAACGCTTTCCCGACGCCCAACTCGCCACGGAGCGAACCGCGCTGAAGAGGCTGCCGAGCCTCATCAGCAACGGACACGCCTCCGTCCCCGTGCGCCTGCGCCCGATGTCGAGCCACTGACCGATACCGACCAGGAAGACCACCATGACTGCCCCCGCTCCGACCACGCCGCTCACCCGGCCGAGAGGCGCATCGCCCAGCACGCGGTGAACTGCCTGCTGGCACGCCAGATCGCCGACGCCCAGACGTTGTCGCACCACACGGTCCGCGCATCCGAACAGATGCAGGACTCGGTTGGCGCCATTGCCGCCGACCTGGAACGCGCCCTCGGCGCCCTGCCGATGGTCCGGGTGCACCGCGCCGAGGAGCGCGAGGCGGCTTGCATCGGCGCACGCGTCGAGGCGGCCTACGGCGCGGGGGTACGCACCGCGAAGCTTGCTTCTGTCATGAGCCTCGCCGTCGAACTCGCCGTTCAGGGCTCCTTCCTCTTCGTCCTGGTCGTCGGCGGCCTGCGCGTCAACGGCCGGGCCGGCTCCCTCGGCGACCTGGTCGCCTTCCTGCTGTACGCCTCGTACCTCGTCCTGCCGCTGTCCTCCGTCTTCCGTGCCGTGGGCCTCATCCAACGCGGGATGGACGCCTACCGAACACCTGCAGCAGCGACTCTGACCTGCATGTCGAACCCGCCAGGCAGTCCTTCAACCCGGCTCGCGTCCAACGCGGTTGCGACCCGACGGCAAGTCGAGCTTGTCGAGAGCCGCCTGCTCAGCCTCGACGTTTCATGACGGTCCGCCGACGGAGTCGGTGGACTGTTGTCGTGCCGTCGGCAAAGGCTGTGCAGGCCGAGGGCACGAGTGTCGCCTCGTGGTGGCGCCAGGTTCCACTGCTCCCGCTGTTGAACTGCTGTCGTAGGGACGGGAAAACCTGGTCAGCCGGGGTTCGGCAGGATTCGCGGACTGTTCGAGAGCGGCGGTGATGTGGCTGGTCCAGGGCCGGTGCCGGGCCAGGCGGAGGATCCGGCGGCGGCCGGTGGTGACGAGCTGTCCGGCCGTGGTGAACAGGCGGAGCCGCAGGCGGCGGGGTTCCCAGAGCCTGGCCTTGCCGGTCAGCGCGAGCATCGGCATCCAGGCCAGCAGGTCCAGCGCGATCTGCACGATCTCCAGCCGGATCCGGTTCTGCGCTTGCTGGACGCCGGGGTGGAGGCGCCGTGGGTGACCGGCGACGAAGCCTACGGGCAGGACCCTCGGCTTCGTGCCGGCCTGGAAGCGCGCGGCATCGGCTACGTGATGGCGGTCGCCTGCTCCACACGGGTGCGGATCAACTCAGGCCGCACCCCCATCCGCGCGGACACCGTCGCCGCGACGAGTTCACCGAGAGCCAGGCGAGGGCGGCAGGACGGCATTCACCGGAGTGCCGGCCGCGGTCTGAGCATGGCCTTCTTCTGCAACGAGGCGGAGCACGCGCTCCCGCTCCTGGCGGCCCCAGGTCTCCTTGGTCGCGAGGATGCCGACGAGACCGATCAAGGCCGCGCCGAGGTAGAGCAGCGCCGCGCCCGGCCACCCGAAGGCGCCTACCAGGGCGGCGGCGAGCAGTGGTGCGAAGCCGCCGATGGCCGCGGCGACTTGGTAGCCGAGCGAGGCGCCCGAGGTACGAGTGGCGGTGCGGAACTGCTCGGTGAGCAGAGAGCCCTGGGTTCCTGTAAGCGATGCGTGGATGAGGCCGATGCCGATGATGAACACCGTCACCACCAGGGCGGGTTGGGCGGAGTTGGTGAGCAGATACATGGGGAAGGCGAAGAGGATCGCCGCCGTACAGGCCGTTATGTAGATCGGGCGGCGTCCGATGCGGTCGGTGAGTGCGCCGGCGAGGAAGGTGACTGCCATGGCGAGGACGCTGGCGGCGGTGATCGCACTGAGGGCCACGGGCCTGAGGTCGGGGTGGCGTTCGGTGATGTAGTTGAGCAGGTAGGTCGCGGTGGAGTAGTAGGCGAAGGATTCCACGACCCGCAAGGCGATGACACGCAGGATGCCGCGCCAATCGCCGGCCAGGGTCGCGAGAAGCGGGTTCTTCTCGGTCTTGCCGCTTGCCTGGGCCTCCTGGAATTCGGGGGATTCCGTGAGACGGGAACGTACGATCAGCGCGGCGATCACAAGGACGGCGCTGAGCAGGAAGGGCGTCCGCCACTGCCAGTTGCCGTCGAGGGTGTCACTCCACGCGAACACGCCGCTGGCCAGAGCAATGCCCAGAGGGTTGCCGGACTGGGGGATCGCGGCGAACATGCCGCGGCGGTGCCACGGCGCGTGCTCGTAGGCCATGGTGATCGCACCGCCCCATTCGGCACCGAATGCCAGGCCCTGCAGCATGCGGAGGGCCACGAGCAGGATCGGTGCGAGCACGCCGGCCTGTTCGTAGGTCGGCAGCGCGCCGATGAGGAAGGTGGCGGCACCCATGACGAGCATCGCCGTGACGAGGACGGGTTTGCGGCCGACCTTGTCGGCGAAGTAGCCGCCGATGGCTCCTCCGAGCGGTCGCATGACGAAACCGACGGCGAGGGTGGCGAAGGAGAGCAAGGTGCCGACGAACCGGTCGCTCTCGGGGAAGAAGACCGCTCCGAAGTAGAGCGCGGAGGCGGTGCCGTATGCGATGAAGTCGTAGTTCTCGACGCTGGTGCCGAGGCCCGCGGCGACTGCTGTCTTGACGCGGTCCTTGGAGCCGAGCACGCTTCGCCGTCCGGCGGGGGCGCTGGTGGACATGGGGGATCTCCTTGGTGGGTCGCCGGAGAGAAGCCGGCGTCTGCGCAGTGAGGAGGATGGGGCCGCACGAGGAGGAGGCCGGATCCTTTGACTGGGTGCTTCTGGGCATGACGAACAGGCGCCCGGCGCAGTCGTTCGCGGGCGGGGCACATCGGTGTCAGCGGAAGAGGGAGTTCACCCTCTCAAGGGGTGTGTGGGCGGCTTGTCAGGAGGCCGAGGTCAGGGCGTCGAGCGCGTTGAGCTTGGCGACCCGGCGGCGGGTTTCTTCGTGGTCGTCGAAGACGGCACCGAGGAACTCACGGACGATGTCGGGCACGAGTGCGTGCGGGACCAGCCAGGCCCCGATGGCGATGGCGTTGGCGTCGTCGTGCTCGACTGCTTGGTGGGCGGAGTAGGGCTCGTGGGCGAGACCGCAACGGACGCCGGGCAGTTTGTTGGCGGCCATGACGGCGCCCTGGCCGGTGCCGCATACGAGCACCGCCCGATCGGCGGAGCCAGAGAGCACCACCTCGCAGGTGCTGCGGGTGATGTCCGGGAAGTCGACAGGGTCGCGGCTGTGGGTGCCGCAATCGATCACCTCGTGACCGAGAGCCTCAATGGCCTGGCGGACGGCATCTTTGAGCGGATATCCGGCGTGGTCCGCGCCGAGGGCGACCTTCATCGGTGGTTCCTTTCAGGACGGGCGCACTGCCTGCCGTCGGACTGGGGACGGAGGTTGTGGTGCTGGGTCTGGTGTGACAGCGACGGTGAGTGCGTGGTGTGCGTGTTGGTCGCACGCTGCGCGATCCGTAAGCGCAGGCGATGGCCTTGCCGGGCATTGCACGCTCGGCGCCGGGCCCCGAGGGGTGCTCTCCACCTGGTCGCGGGCGAGGAAAGCGGCCAGGGCGGCATCACCGTCGACGGCGTCGGCCTCGAGGTGGACTGCACAGTTACGCCTTGACGACGCGGATGGCCGAGGAAGCCGGCGTCCTCGGTGGGGGCGGCGCCGAGGGCGACCCGCATGCTCATCGGATGTCCTGCGCGGACCTGTCGGCGAACGTGGTGGGGACACGCTGTCCGAGCGCGGCGCGGCCGGCGATGAGGTCGACGAGCCCGCGTACACCGAGCCGGCCGATCGACGACGCGTCGTTGCGGACCGCGCTGATGGGCGGAGAGGCGAACTCGAACCAGTCGAGGTCGTCGAAGGAGACCACTTCGATACGGGCGGCCTGCTCTGCGCCGAGCCGCTCACGCAGGGCGCGCACGGCTCCCAGGGTGGTCAGACCGTTCGCACCGAACACGGCCGTGAACGTGACGCCACGTTCGAGGATGCGGGACATGGCCTCGGCCGCTCCGCCGGCCAGGAAGTCACCGGCGTCGAGCAGCCTGTCGTCGGTGCTGATGCCGTGTGCCTGGCGCCCGGCGAGGTAGGCGGCGCGGCGCTCGGCGCCGGTGGAGATCGAGTCCGGGCCTCCGATGAAGGCGACGTCGCGGTGGCCCCGGCGCTGCAGCCAGGCAAGCACCTGCTGCACGCCCTGAGCGTTGTCCGTGCCGTACAGCGGGGCGTCGACGCCCTCGATCGTGCGGTTGAGGAACACAACCGGCAGCCCGGACGCGAGCATGGCGGCAACCTGCGGCGAGACGGTGCTCTGCGGTGAGAACAGCAGGCCGTCGATGCGCTGAGCGGCGAAGGTCCGAAGGTATGCGTCGGCCTGCTCGGCGTCCTCGTTCGCGTTGGCCAGCAGCACGGTGTATCCGTGGCGGCGCGCCTCCTGCTCTGCGGCGTGAGCCAGCTCGGAGAAGAACGGGTTACGGATGTCCGAGACGAGCAACCCCAGCACATCCGTACGGGCACGCCGCAGCGAACGGGCGGGGCCGTTGGCGATGTATCCCAGCTCGGCGGCGGCCGCGAGCACACGGGCACGGGAGTCGGCCGAAGTCTGACTGCTGCCGCTGAGCACACGGGATGCGGTACCCAGCGCGACGCCGGCTCGTGCCGCGACATCCTTGATCGTGGCCATCCACCCCACCTCCTTATGGAAACGTTTCCATGAACGGAATGAGACTAAGATCGCACATCGATCGCGAGATGAGCAAGGGTCGAAACAAATGCAGCAACGAGCTGCTGCCCCTGCTCGACAGGGCGCCGGCGGTGGACCGCGTCGTCGGACGACCCCGGCGATGACCCTGGCGAGGGTCGGCGAGGGCTTCGATGGTGTCCGTGTCGTGTGCGCGCACAGCTCGAGAGCCCGCTTGCCGAGCATGTCCCTTCTCGAAGCGGACGAGGCGCTTCGTCCCGTTCCGTCATAGAACCTGTGTGCGTGCGCCGGTCACACGGGTCGGCGTGGTGTTCAGTTGGCCGGGGTACCGACCCGCTCCGTCAGAAGGGTGGGGGCGTCAATGCCTGCGGGCAGCAGCGGGTCTGGCTCCAGGTCGTCCCCCGTGACGCGCAGCGGCAGAACGCCTGCCCCAGGCCGAGGCGAGCGTCCGCGTCGGCGCCGTCGTCCGGGGCTCCGGTACGTATCCTGACGAACGCCTCGTCCAGGGGGAGAGCGAGCAGCGCCGTTACGGCGAGTTCCGCATGGCTGGGACGGCGGGCGTAGTCACACTGGCCGGGCGTGGCTTGCTCGGTCAGGCGGCGCAGGCCGGCGAGTTCCCCGTCGGGGTTGCTTGATGCGGACGGCTCCGGGGGTGACGCCGTGTGGCCAAACGCACCGGCGTCGCACCGGGCCGTCAGCTACGGGTTCCCGTCTCACTGGACCGGTATCGGCAGGTGGCCACCGCGCATAAAAGAGTGAGCGATTGCAGCAGGTCGCCTTTCTTCCCACCTCCTGGTCGATGCGGGTCCGGGCGGCCACACAGTCCGAGGAACCGCATCTTCCAAGATCCGGGCCGTTCCCGGGCCGGCGAACCCGCCAAAGCTCAGAGCGGCACCGTCCGCGCTGGTCAGCGACGTGTAACCCCTGTACCACCAGCAGACGAAGAACCTCCTGGTGTCGTACTCGCCGAAGAAGCTGGGCTTCTTCTAGAGGCACGAGAAAAGGCGCCTGATCTGCGTGTTCACCCGTCAGGCTCCTTTCGCTCAGCCGCATTTCGCGGGAGACGTTGCGGACTCGGCCGCGTTCCGGACGCGTGTAGTGGTCCATGCTCACCCCGGCGAGCTGTGCCAGTTCCTTCCGGCGCAGACGGGCAGCCCGACCTCGGCAGGCTTGATCCTGGCCTGCCGAGACTGCGGGGCACCGCTCGTCGAAAACCGTGACGAAGGCCGAGCAACAAGGGCGACAGCGGCGGCGTCGCGCGAGCCGGTTGACGCAGGACATCCCGCACGGTGGTCCCCGGCAACTCGATCAGCGCCTGGGTCAGACGTATCCGCGTGAGCCACGGCTTCGCCTACGCCGATCACCGTAGAGGGCGCCGGCAGTGGTACGGCCGGTGATCGCCGCCTTCCAGGTGCCGACCGTCTCAGGGAACGCAGTCCCGAACGGCGTCAGCCGACGGTGCGGCGACTGAGGCCTCGGTCGACGCGAGGCCGCGGCCAACTCAACGTCTCTTGATCCGACTCGGCCTGCTCCCCATCGCGTGCTGTACCTGATGCACGGCCAGGCACGCCAAGGATCTTGCCTCTTCGCGCACACTACCTCCACCCGCACAGTCACCCCTGACCGCACGCTCACGTTTTGGAGCTCCCTGACTTGGACATGCCATGGTGCAAGGCAAGTACCTGGAGTAACGCCCGGCGGAGCCCAGCGCACTGCGACCGCGTTGAGCCGCGGGAAACACCCACCCTGCCTGCATGCCCCGGTCAACGAAAGGTCACGGTGCATCGTATGAGATCAACCTCCCGTCGACTCCTCGCTCTTCTGCCTACTGCCGCGCTACTCGCGGCCGGACTTCAGTTCGTCGCCACGCCCGCACAGGGCGCCCCGCTCGCCGACCTGCGTCTCGCCCCGCAGGCAACGGCCGTTCCGAACAGCTGGATCGTCGTCCTCAAGGACGGTTCCACCACCAAGGCGGCAACGCCCGCCACGGCCCGCGAGATGGTCGCGGAACATGACGGCAGCCTCGGCCACCTCTACAGCAGCGCTCTCAAGGGGTTCTCGGCGAAACTGACCAAGACCGAGGCGGCGGAGCTGGCGCGGGATCCGAAGGTCGCGTACGTCCAGCAGAACCAGACGATGCGGATCAACGACACACAGTCCGGCGCAACCTGGGGCATCGACCGCATCGACCAGCGGGACCTGCCGCTCAACCAGACCTACACGTACAACACGACGGCCTCGAACGTCACCGCATACATCATCGACACCGGGATCCGCACCTCCCACAGCGAGTTCGCGGGTCGCGCGAGCGTCGGCACCGACACGGTGGGCGGCGGTCAGAACGGGCAAGACTGCAACGGGCACGGCACGCATGTCGCGGGGACCGTGGGCGGTAAGACGTACGGCGTGGCCAAGGGCGTCAAGCTGGTCGCCGTGCGGGTACTCGACTGCCAGGGCTCCGGCACCACCGCGGGCGTGGTCGCGGGCATCGACTGGGTCACCGCGAACGCCGTCAAGCCGGCCGTGGCCAACATGAGCCTTGGCGGCGGCGCCGACACCACGCTCGACAACGCCGTGAAGAGGTCCATAGCCTCCGGCGTCAGTTATTCGATCGCTGCCGGCAATGGCAACATCCTCGGCATGCCGCAGAACGCCTGCAGCACCTCCCCCGCCCGTGTCCCCGAAGCGATCACGGTCGGCGCCACCGACTCCTCCGATCAGCGGGCATCGTGGTCCAACTACGGCACGTGCCTGGACCTGTTCGCGCCGGGCGTCAATATCACCTCGGCGTGGCGCGACAGCGACACCGCCACCAACACCATCAGCGGTACATCGATGGCGACGCCGCACACCGTGGGTGCCGCGGCGCTCTATCTGGCCACGCACCCCACCGCGACGCCCGCACAGGTGCGGGACGCACTGGTGAACGCCGCCACCACCGGCAAGGTGACGAATCCGCTCACCGGCTCCCCCAACAAGCTCCTCTACTCGCTCTTCTGAGCGGGAACAACGACTGGACAAGACCTTGCACCTGGCCGGCCGGAGCTCGAAGGGCCCCGGCCGGTGGTCTTCCTTGTGATCCTCAGGAAACCGACGACACCACGCCCCTTACGGCGCCCACCACCTACGCCTACGACACCTTGGGCCGGAACATCGCCGCAGGCTCCACCTCCCTCGCCTACTACGGCACGGACAACGTCGTTGCCTCCGACGGCACCACGAGCTACAGCCATGATGCCTCTGGCGCCCTGACCACAGAGTCCTCGGCGACCGGCACCACCCTCGCGCTGACCGACCTGCACGGCGACCTCATCGGCCAGTTCCCGGCCCCGGCACGACGCTGACCGGCTCCGCGAGCTACGACCCGTGGGGCGCCACCGCCACACGCTTCCTCCTCCGCCGCGGGTCACTCCAGCGCCACGACGAGGCGTTACGGCATATGTGCCGAGGTCTGGTCGATGTCCTGCCAGCGGCGCTACGACAGGACCGACACCGGCAGCAGGAGCGGCGGCAGCCCGCCGCGCAGCGATCGGCGCCCACGCCATCAAGATCACGGCGTCGATCGACAACCCAGTGACAAGCAGGCCGAACTGGTCGAGAGCAGCCTCACCGAGGCCGGGGTGGACGTGCGGACCGGCGTGCGATCCTGCCGGGCCCGCACCAAGGCGCAGAAGAACGACGAGACGCAGTAGACGATTACGGTCCGACGGAATAACTGAGGTCCTTCGCGGTGAGCGAGGCAGGCGCCAAACGCAGCCATGCAGTGCCTCGTTCGCCCGGATCGTCGTACAGGTAGTGCACGAAGCGTGCGTCCCACAGAGTTTCGTTCGCCCCCAAGTAGCGGGCAAGCTTACGCCGCCCCCTCGGCACGTCGAAGGGCACAAGCTCGGCCTGCCCACGGGCGATCACCTGCCGGACACGGCCCGTCGCGAGATCGCATTCGTCCACCACGAGGGCGATGCTCGGGTCCTCCTGCACACGGTCGAACAACCGCGCCCATGGACCCGTCACGGTCCAGAAGGCGCCCTCTTCCCAGAGAAACCAGACAGGGCGCACCGTCGGCCCGCTCGTCGCGATGCGAGCGGTGAGCGGCTGCTGAAGGAAAGAGTCCACGTCGAAATCGAGAGATGCCACAGCGCCAATCTTCTGGCGCAGCAAGTCACTTGACCACCGACCTACGACCTACGACCGGAGCCCCATACGCCCTCGTCCCCTCAGGGCGTTTGCAGGGTGGCCGGGTACTTCAGGAACGGCACGACGTACACGGCGAGCAGCGCGCAGCCGGACAACGTCAGTGCCGTGGCCCGCGGGCTGAAGCGGCCGACGCGACCGAGGGCGAAGCAGGAGGCGAGCGAGGCGGCAACGCCGCCGAAGGCGACCCCTCAGACCAGGACACCGCCGGCCCGGCCGGCGGTGGTTCCCCGTCGGCTATTCCGCCACCGGTATGGATCGCAGGGTGAGCGGGGTCTCGGACTCGACGCGGGTCAGTGACGGTCCGGCCGGACGTCGTACCGGCGAGCGGTGTTTGCCGAGCCACCGGGCGCGTATCGTCATCGATTCTTCTCCTGTCCTGGACGCATTACGGACCGGTCTCTTTCTCCAGGAGCGTCACATCCAGGGTACGAAGGTGCGAAACACCGCTTCGCGCCAGCGCCCGGCCCGGTCGGAGGCGGACAGCGACTGGGTGGACAGGACGATGGGCACGGGGTCCTCCACGGTCAGCGTGATCAACCGGCGGTGGGAGCCGGTACCGTCATGGCAGCAGCTCCGAAGCCGCAGAACTTCCCCGCCGAACGTCACGGGGTCCGGGCGGTGTCCCCTGCCCCGCTACCGTGGCCTGCGGGCACGACGTCCGCCGGAACGTCCTCATCGCCAGGGCCGTCGCCCTCGGTACGCCCGCGCGGCCCTGGCCGACCTTGACGCTCTTTGTTCACCAAAGCGACATCGAACGTACGGGCGCACGGCACCCATCAACGAGGAAACGGCTGCATGGTCGGATATCGGACATCCGCAACCGAGCACAGAAAGTCAGCCGACATGGGCGAAATTCTTGTAGCCGTGGCCGCGAAGATCGGTCTCGCGCTGGCCGAGACGATCATCCTGCGCCTCGCGTGGCAGCTGTGGGCCGCGTACTCCCGTCACCTGCGCGCGACCGCCGCCCCGGCCACCGCCTGACGCACCGAAGCGTCGATGGATCGAGGCGTGAACGCCTCGATGCCCGACGCGCGACGTGCGGCACCCGGCACACATCGACGTCGCGCGCCGTCAAGTGACAGCGGCCGCCGGCCTCAGCCACCGCTGCCGGTCATGCCATGGCCTTCGCCGTACCTTTCGGTTCTCGATTCGGCATCCTCGCGCCGCTTCCTGCCGCCGCGCAGCAGCCAGGTGGCTCCGCCGACGGCCAGAGCGACCGGCCATTCCAGAGCCCCCGCCACGGCCATCGCGCCGAGACCCCCGTAGAACACGATGTCCTTGGTCGACGGCATGCCGGGCACCCGTGACGTCGCCGCCCTCGCCGTGCTCGCCACGTCGTCCCTGGTGATGTAGGGAAGCTTCAGCGACGGGTGCAGCGTGCGCGTATGGAGGTGCAGGCCGCCACCCTCGTGCGCCTGGGTTTCCCTGGGCTGGTTCTGGGACGTTTCCTGCTGGGAGGTGGTCCCCACTGTCTCGACCATCCCACTGCCCTCCTCTCAGAGAGAGATGTGCGTTAATTCCATTCTCACCCTCTTGGGGCAGTATGAGGATTTCGCCCGATTGAAACCTACGATCTGTGGCTACTCGTGCTACCGGAGTCAACCGCCGGGCCCGGGAGCAGGTGATACGTGGTGGCACTGCCGGGAGGCGCGCTGCTGCGGGCCGTCGTGTCCTCCGCCGTCGCCGTGGTGCGGGGCGACACGCAACAACGCGTACGGCACTTCGACGGGCGCGCGCACGTGGCCGTACGCGGGCTGCGGGAAGGTGACCTCCCCCCGGCCAGGGCCAGGAGGCTCGCCGAGGACGTCGAGCGGCGGCTCGCCGAGGTGCAGGGGGTGGCCTGGGCGGCGGCCAACACGGTGCTCGGGCACGTCGTCATCGCCACCGAGGGCGGGTCCGACGTCGAGGACATCGTCGAGGCCCTGACGGAGACGGTCGAGACGGTCGAGGAGGCCCACGACGTCGATCTTCCTCTGCCCGACCACCCCCTCTCCGGCAGGAGAACACGGCGCGCGTACGCGGCCATGACGCTGCACCTGGCGGCCGCACCGCTGGCCGCCGTGGCGGGCCTGGTGCGTCGCGCTCCCGTCCCGTCCTCGGTCGCGGCACTCGTCCCGCTCGTCGACACGCACCCGCGGCTGCGATCCCTGGTGGACCGGGCGGTCGGCACCGACAACGCCGGACTGCTCCTGGCCGCCCTCACGGCACTGGGCCAAGCGGGCTCCGGCGGAGTCATCGGCGTCGCCGTGGACACCGTCCGGCATGCCCTGCGGGTGCTGGAGGCGACCGCCGAGTGCGATGCCTGGGCCGCGGCCGAGCCGCGCCTTGCGGGCAGCCCCGAGGCTTGCGCCCATCGCGGCGAGCCCCCGCTCCCCCGCGAGACCCCGCTGAGGCACGGACCCGTCGAGCGCTACGCCGACCGGGCGCCCCTCGTGGGGGCGGCGTCCTTCACCGGATCGCTCCTCGTCACCCGGCGGCCCCGCAAGGCGGCCGGCGGCGCGCTGGCGGCCATCCCCAAGGCGCCGCTGCTGGCCCGCGAAGGCTTCGCCTGCGCACTGGGCCGGGGCCTGGCGCACCGGGGGGTCCTCGTCGCCGACTTCCGCGCCCTGCGCCGACTGGACCGGATCGGCACGGTGCTCCTCGACACGGATGTCCTGGCCACGGGATCCCACGTCCTGGCCGATCTGGCGACCCTCGACGGCGACGCGCCCGCGGGAGAACTCGCCGCGCGGGCCCACCGGCTCTTCGACGGTTCCGCACCCGAGCGCCTGTCCCGGGAGGACGAGTGGACGCTCGGGCCCCTCGAGCACCTGCCGCTGGACGGGCGTGCGGACGCGCGGGCCCGGGAGCGACTGGAACGCGAGGGCGCGCGGCTCGTGCTCGGACTGGCCCACGGGCGGCAACTGCGCGCCCTGGTCAGCGTGGTGCCGCAGATGCACCAAGCCGCCGGGGCCTTTGTGCCTGCCGCCCACGCCGCCGGACTCACCGTCGTGGCCACGGGCGGGTACACCCGCGACCCGGCGGTGCGGGAGGCCGACGCGGTGCGCGACACGGACGAGAAGGTGGCCGACGCCGTACGGGCCCTCCAGCGCGACGGCACCGGCGTGCTGCTGGTGTCCGACGACTCGACCGCGCTGCGGGCCGCCGACGTGGGGGTGGGTGTCGCGGGACCCAAGGACTGCCCGCCCTGGGGTGCGGACGTCCATGTGGACGGCAATCCGGCGGCGGCCCTCCTCCTGGTGCAGGCCTGCCGCGGCGCACGCGACAGCGCCCAGCGCGGAGTGCGGCTTGCGCAGGCGTCCGCCGCGGTCGGCGCGACGGCGGCGGTGGCCGGGCAGTCGCGGCGGGCCGCGACACACGGCACGACGGCGTTCAACGCGGCCGCCGCCCTCGGAACGGCGGTCGGCGTCTGGTCGGCGACACGGCTGCTGCGGCGGCCGCTGCCGGTGACCGCCGAGTCCCCGCACCCCTGGCACGCCATGGACCCGGCCACTGTGCTCGTGAGGACCGGCAGCAGGGACGAGGGGCTGACCGCGGAAGAGGTACGGGAGCGGGGCACCGCCCCCGACGAGGAGACGGGGACGGTATCGCTCGGCAAGGCCTACCTGACCGAGATGGCCAACCCGCTCACGCCCGTCCTGGGTGCCGGCGCGGCCATGTCCGCGTCCGTGGGCGCCGTCCTCGACGCCGTCGTCATCGTCGCCGTCACCGGGCTGTCCGGGCTCTTCGGCGGGTTCCAGCGCCACCGGACCGACCGGGCGGTGGCCCGGCTGCGGCGCGAGTCGGCCGTCATGGCGAAGGTGCTGCGCAACGGCACGAGCACCACCGTCCCCGCGCAGAACCTGGCCGTGGGCGACGTGGTGCAACTGAACGCCGGCGACGTCGTGCCCGCCGACGCGCGACTGCTGGAGGCGCACCACCTGGAGACGGACGAGTCGGCGCTCACCGGCGAGTCGCTTCCGGTGGCCAAGGATGTCGCGCCGGTGCTGGCCTCGGACCTCGCGGACCGTACGTCGATGGTCTACGAGGGCACCACGGTCGCGGCCGGCCGTGGCCGCGCGATCGTGGTCGCGACCGGCGGCGCGACCGAGGCGAGCCGGGCCGCGGCGGTCGGCCGGGGTGCCGCCCCCGCCGTCGGGGTCGAGCGCAGGCTGGCCCGGATCACCCGCAGCACGCTGCCGGTGGCGCTCGGTTCGGCCGCGGCGGTGATGGCGGTCGGCACGCTGCGCGGACGCCCGGCCCGGGACACCGTCGGCGCCGGGGTGGGGCTCGCTGTGGCGAGCGTTCCCGAAGGTCTGCCTTTCCTGGTGTCAGCGGCCCAACTGGCCTCCGCCAGAAGGCTTTCCGCGAGGGGTGCCCTCGTCAGGGACCCCCGCACCATCGAGGCGGCCGGCCGCACCGACGTGCTGTGCTTCGACAAGACCGGAACCCTCACACACGGGCGTATCTCCCTCGTGGCCGTCGCGGCGGACGGCGCCAGCAGGCGCCTCGACGCGCTCGGCGACGAGCAGCGCTCCGTCCTCGCCGCCGCGCTGCGGGCGACACCGCGCCCGCACGGCCCGAACGGGCTCGAACACGCCACCGACGGCGCGGTCACCTCGGGGGCGGAGGAGGCGGGGGTGCGGCGGACGACGGGTGCACCGGGCTGGCAGCGCCTGTCCGGTCTGCCGTTCGAGCCGAGCCGCGGCTTCCACGCCACCCTGTGCCAGTCCGAGGGCCACCGGATCCTGTCGGTGAAGGGAGCCCCGGAGGAGATCGTCGGGCGCTGTGCCACCCGCGGCGGCCGACCGCTGGACGCCGAGGGCCGGGCGGACATCCTCGCCGCCGGAGAGAGGCTGGCGGCGGAGGGCCACCGTGTGCTCGCGGTCGCGGAACTCCGGGACGCTCCCGAGGGTGACCTCACGGACGAGGCCGTGCAGGGGCTCGACTTCGCCGGTTTCCTGGCGTTCGCCGACCGCGTGCGCAAGACCGCCGCTGCCGCGGTGCGTCAACTCGCCGACGCCGGCGTGCACATCGTGATGATCACCGGCGACCACCCGGGGACCGCCGGCTCGACGGCCGCCGAACTGGGCGTCCTGAACGGCAGGCGCGTGGTGACGGGCGCAGAGCTCGACGACCTCGACGACCCCTCGCTCGACGCGCTGCTGCCCGACGTCGGCGTCGTCGCGCGGGGCACCCCGGTGCACAAGGTGCGCGTCGTGCAGGCGTTCCAGCGCCTCGGCCGCACGGTCGCGATGACCGGCGACGGCGCCAATGACGCGCCGGCCATCCGGCTCGCCGACATCGGGATCGCGTTCGGCAGGCGGGCCACCCCGGCCGCACGGGCGGCGGCCGACCTGGTGGTCACCGACGACCGGCTGGAGACGGTACTGGCCACCCTGGTGGAGGGACGCGCCATGTGGGCCTCGGTACGCCGGGCACTCGCGATCCTGGTCGGCGGCAATCTCGGAGAGATCGCCTTCACTCTGCTCGGTGCGGCCGCCACCGGCACCTCGCCACTGACGGCCCGTCAACTACTGCTGGTCAACCTGTTCACGGACCTCGCGCCGGCCATGGCCGTGGCCCTGCGGCCTCCCCCTCCCGAGGCCGCCGAACGCATGCTCCACGAAGGCCCCGAGGTCTCGCTCGGTACCGCGCTGACCGAGGAGACCGTGTGCCGCGCCGTGGCCACCACCCTCGGCGCGACCGCCGCGTGGCTCCCCGCGCGGCTCACCGGGCGCGGCGCCCGCGCCCGCACCGTCGCCCTGATCGGGCTGGTGTGCTCCCAGCTCGGCCAGACGCTGTTGGCCGGGGGCCTGAGCAGGTCGATCGTCGTCTCCTCCGTGGGCTCCCTGGCGGCGCTGGCGGCAGTCGTCCAGACCCCGGTGCTCAGCCAGTTCTTCGGCTGTACGCCCCTCGGCCCCGTCGCCTGGGCGATCGCCCTGTCCGCGGCGGCCGCGGCGACGGCGGTCTCACCGTTCCTTCCGGCCCTGGTGCACCGCCTCCGCACCTTGGCGGCGCGACCGCAACCGCGTCCGGCCACCGCAGTCGGGTAGCCGACGGCCGTGGGCGTCCCTCCCGCGGCCGAGGGAAACCCGGACCGTCGCGGCGGCCGTCCCACGCCTCACGGCTGCTCCGGGGCCGCCCTGCGGAGCGCCGCGATACAGGTACCGATGGCCGTCTGCAACTGCTCCAGACGCTGGAGCATGTCGTCCTCGTACAGCTCGTCGAGGTCCTCCGCGTCGTCCAGGGTGAGTTCCTCGAAGACCTTCGTCGCCCGCTGGAGGCTGCCGTAGAACTTCGTACGGCGTTCCTGTCGGCGCAGTTCCGGGTCGGCCTCGACGGCCTGGACCACGAGTTCCTTCACCGTGTCGTACGCCTCGGCGGCCCACTGTCCGGCATCCTCGCCGTCGTCCAGCTCATCGATGAGGGACAGATGGCGCTCGGCCTCCGCACGGAGTCCGACGGGCGCGTCGATCGTCTGCCCGGCAGGCGTCCTGACCTGCCCGTTCTCCACGATCTGCCGGACGTAGCCAATGCGGTCCGCGGCCCGGCTCTCGGTGGCCACCGCCTTCTTCAACTCGTCGGTGCGGGCGACGTCACGGGCCAGTTCCGTCTGGAGGACCGGGTCTTCCCTGAGCCGGTCGAGAAGCGCGGCCCGGGCGGTCCGCGCGGTGGCGGGGTCGGCGAGGATGG
The DNA here is from genome assembly GCF_040643755.1 of Streptomyces sp. NPDC047079. Taxonomy (NCBI): domain Bacteria; kingdom Bacillati; phylum Actinomycetota; class Actinomycetes; order Kitasatosporales; family Streptomycetaceae; genus Streptomyces; species Streptomyces sp. NPDC047079. The sequence goes on along the minus strand of NZ_JBEYUZ010000015.1, from coordinate 59,188 downwards.
CGGCCCGCAGCGCGGTGGGGTTCTCGGCGACCTCCAGCGCCTTGGTCGGCCGGATGCCCTCGGCCTCGGCCGCCGCGGCGATCGCGGTCCCCCGCTCGGAAAACGCGCTGGAGCGCGGCGTGTAGTACGCGTGCCACACGTCGGAGTCCGGCAGTTCGATGTCCTGGCCCGGGACCAGGATCTCGAAGTGCGGGACCAGGCCGTCGTCGGCGGCCTTGTCCCACGCCTTGTAGTAGCGCATGATCCGCTCCGGGGAGCACCCCGCCAGCTCGGCGAACCTCTTGGCGGAGATCTTGGGTGTCTCGCCCGCCGGCTCTCCGCCGGGCCGCACGCTGCGCGCCACCTTCAACGCGAAGGCCCAGCCGCCGGTCCGGGCGTACACGCCGAATTCGCGGGCGTCCCGGGCCACCGCCTCGGCCACCTCGGGCTCCACCGGGACGGAGGCCGCGTCACCGGCCGCCGCGGGCTCCGACGGGACAGGGGCCGCGTCACCGGCCGCCGCGGGCTCCGGCGGGACAGGGGCCGCGTCACCGGCCGCCGCGGGCTCCACCCAGTACCCGTCGCCGTCGGGCTCCGGCGCGATGACGGGCGCGTCCCCGGGCGATGCCCCGGGTGCGGGCCGCTCGTCGGGCGAACCGGCCGTGTCGTACGGGGGGATCGCTACGGTCACAGGGACTCTCCCGGGCGCTCGCGGACTGTGGGGACCGAGGCGAGCAGCCTATATGAACCCCTTGCCATGGCTTTGCACCTCCGCGCCCCCACCCCTGCACCCTCGCTGCGGCGCTCCGGTAGCACCAGGCGACCTGATGCGGCGTCAGGGACGGTGCCGCGCGGTTCTTGCGAAGTCAAGGGGCACGCCGTGCGGGGACGGGACGCGGCGGATGCCAGGGGGCCGAGACTCCCTGTGAGGTACCTCCGGCGTGGAATACGCCGCAAATCCCGGCCGTTGGGCTCTCCTGTAATCCAGGTGATCACCGATCCAGGTGATCCTGGACAGGACGCAGTACCGAATACCGGAGTACGGAGGAACCGCAACTCATGGGCGACGTCACGGGCATCGACCGCGCAGGCTCCCTGAAGGAAGCCGTCGGGCGGTACGGCATCTGGAGTATCGGGCTGCGTGCGGAGGATGCGGCCAGGCGCGGGGAACTCGCAGAGGCCGCCGCCGAGCTGGAGGAACTCGGCTTCGGAGCGGTCTGGCTGGGCGGCAGCAGCACGGTACGCCACGCGGTGCCGCTGATCGAGGCGACCTCGCACCTGATCGTGGCGACCGGCATCCAGAGCATCTGGCAGTACGAGGCGGCGGAGACCGCGGCACACTTCGCCGAGCTGGAGAAGACCCACCCGGGGCGCTTCCTCCTCGGACTCGGCGTGAGCCACGCCAAGATGGCCCAGGAGTACCGCCGCCCGTACTCGGCCATGGTCCGATATCTGGACGCCCTGGACGCGGCGGGTGTGCCGGCCGGGCGCCGCGTCCTCGCCGCGCTCGGTCCAAGGATGCTGGAACTGTCCCGGGACCGCGCGGCCGGCTCGCACCCCTACCTGGTCACGACCGAGCACACGGCCAGGGCCCGCGGCATCCTGGGGGACGCGCCGCTCCTCGCGCCGGAGACCAAGGTGGTGCTGGACAGGGACCCGGACAGCGCCCGGGCGACGGCGCGCGAGACCCTCGCCTTCTACCTGGAGCTGCCGAACTACACCAGGGCCCTCGCGCAGTTCGGCTTCACCGAGGACGACTTCGCCGACGGCGGCAGCGACCGCCTGGTCGACGCGCTGTTCGCCTGGGGCGATGACGACCGCATCCGGGAACGGCTGGAGTCCTTCCATGCGGCGGGCGCGGACCATGTGGCCGTCCAGGTGGTCCACGGCGGGCCCCGCGACGCCCTCCCCCGTGACGCCTGGCGCCGCCTGGCGGAGCTGCTGCGCTGAAATCCCCTCCGCGTTGTCGGTGGCCGCCCGTACGGTGGGGTTCGATGTGGCCCCACCGAGAGGAAAGCCGAGTCCCCATGACAACCCTGCCCGACCGGCCGAACACCGCGCTGCTCGTCATCGACGTCCAGCACGGGGTGGTGGCCGGCGCCCACAACCGTGACAGCGTGATCGAGAACATCAACACCCTGATCGGCAAGGCGCGGGCGGAGGACGTGCCCGTGGTCTGGGTGCAGCACTCCGACGAGGACCTCGAACGGGGGAGCGAGAGCTGGCAGTACGTGCCGGAGCTGGTCCGCCACGACACGGAGCCGCTCGTCCACAAGCGGTACGGCGACTCGTTCGAGGACACGGAGCTGGAGGCGCTGCTCGCCGGGCGCGGAGTGGGCAGCCTCGTCGTCACGGGCGCCCAGACCGACGCATGCATCCGCTCGACCCTCCACGGGGCCCTCGTACGCGGGTACGACGTGACGCTCGTGGGCGACGCGCACACCACGGAGGACCTCACCGCCTACGGCGCGCCGTCCCCGGAACAGGTGATCGCGCACACCAATCTGTACTGGAAGTACCAGAACGCCCCCGGCCGCCGCGGGGGCACCGTGGACACGGCGGACGTGAGCTTCACGCCGGCCGAGGCGGGCTGAGCGACGACGGGCCCGTAATCGGGGATCTCGAGCGCGATCTCGCGCACCGGCTGTTCGATCGCGACACGCACCACGTCACGCTCGCCCCGGCCGGATCGGCACTGCCGCCGATCGCGCGAGACGTGCTCGAGCAGGTCCACTCCATACCCTGGCGGCTGTGCGAGGCGATCCGCCCCCGGCGCAGCACCGCGCTCATCGGCATGCCCCCCGGCGTGCACCTACGGCTGCGGGCGGGCGCCGAAGCGCTCGCCGAGCGGGTCCGCGAGCGGTACGAGCTCAAGCGCCGGCCCGGCGTCACCCCCGCTCTGGTCCCCGCCGTACGCGAGGGCAAGGTCGCCCTGACACTGGCGCGGCTCCCGGTCAGCGGCCGGGCACTGGGCCAGGTGCTCCTCATGTCGGAGCGACTCGGCGCGGTCGTGCCGGCCGACCGGTTCGCCAGCCGTTCACGGATTTCCACCCCCATCTGGACACCGCCCTGATGTGGCTCCGCGACCGCGCCGAGGGCGGCGACCTGCAAGAACTCATCGAGGCCGCCCGCGAGGTCTTCGCCGAACCTCTCCGAACCCGACACCTGGCGATGGAGAGCCGCCGGTCAAGATCGCGCGGTCTGCGCCGCCAGGCCGCCTCCGCGAAAAGCGCAGGTCAGACACTCTCATTCTCTGCAGTCATGGATTCCACAGTTCTCAGGCATTGGACGCATGCCGCGTGTTCGCCGACCCTGGTTGTCATCCGGTTCCAAGGCCGACAGGGAGTCGATCGTGAGCACGAAGTGGAACGCGGCGGAAGGCCGCCTCGAGACCACCGCCCGTGGGCGTGCGGTGCTGAACGACCCCCGTCTGAACCGGGGCACCGCCTTCACCGAGCAGGAGCGCCGGGAGCTGGGCCTCGTGGGACTGATCCCGCCGCAGGTGCTGACCCAGGACCAGCAGGCGGCACGCGCGTACGAGCAATACCGAGCGCAGCCGACCGACCTCGCCAAGAACGTCTACCTCACGGCATTGCACGACCGTAACGAGGGACTGTTCTACCGCCTCATCGGTGATCACCTGGCGGAGATGCTGCCGATCGTCTACACCCCGACGGTCGGCACGGCGATCGAGCGCTACAGCTACGAGTACCGCCGCCCCCGCGGCGTGTACCTGTCGGTCGACGCGCCGGAGGACATCGAGCGGTCTCTGCGCGCCACCGGTCTGGGCCCGGACGACCTCGACCTGATCGTGGCCACCGACGGCGAGGCCATCCTCGGCATCGGCGACTGGGGCGTGGGCGGCATCGACATCGCGGTCGGCAAACTCGCCGTCTACACCGCCGCCGCCGGGGTGCACCCCCAGCGGGCGCTGGGCGTGATGCTCGACGTCGGCACCAACCGCAAGGAACTGCTGGAGGACCCGCTGTACCTCGGCAGCCGGCACCCACGTGTGGACCGGGACACGTACGACGCTTTCATCGACGCCTATGTCACCGCCGCGACGAAGCTGTTCCCGAACGCCATGCTCCACTGGGAGGACTTCGGCCCGGCCAACGCCCGCCGCATCCTGGATCGTTACCGCGAGAACGTCTTCACCTTCAACGACGACATCCAGGGCACCGGCGCCGTCAACCTCGCCGCCGTGCTCGCCGGTGTCAAGGCCAGCGGCGTCCCCCTGCCCGAGCACCGCATCGTCGTCTTCGGCGCCGGCACCGCCGGCATCGGCGTCGCCGACCAGCTCCGAGACGCCCTCGTCGGGAACGGCCTGTCACCGCAGCAGGCCACCGCCCGCATCTGGGCCGTCGACCGCCAAGGCCTGCTCACTCAGGACCAGGACGGCCTGCGCGACTTCCAGGTCCCCTACGCCCGCCGCACCGCCGAGGTCGCCGACTGGCGGCACGACGAGGAACTCGGCGGCATCCCGCTCGCCGAAGTCGTCCGCAGGGCCCGGCCCACCGTCCTGATCGGAACCTCAGGCCAGGGCGGCGCCTTCACCGAGGACATCGTCCGCACCATGGCCGCGCACGCCCGGCGCCCGATCATCCTGCCGATGTCCAATCCGACCCGGCTGGCCGAGGCCGTCCCCGCCGATCTGCTCGCCTGGACCGAGGGCCGTGCCCTGATCGCCACCGGCAGCCCCTTCGCGCCCGTCCAGTTGGAAGGCACCACCTACGAGATCGGGCAGGCCAACAACGCCCTCGTCTTCCCCGGTCTGGGCCTGGGCGCCATCGTCGCCAAGGCGGATCGCGTCACCGACCGCATGCTCGTCGCCGCCGCCCACGCGGTCGCCCGGCGGACCCGGCCCACCGAGCCAGGCGCAGCGATCCTGCCCCGCATCGACCGGCTGCACGACACGTCCGTCGCCGTCGCGGTCGCCGTGGCCCACGCCGCCGCGCACGACGGCGTCTCCCACGCCCCCGTCGACGACGACATCGAACAGCGCGTCCGCGCCGCCGTGTGGCAGCCGGACTACCCGCCCGTCAAGGCCGTCTGACCCTCCCCTCCATCAGCTTCCTCTCATCACTTTGCCGCCGATCACGAATCTGATCGCTGGCCCCGCCCGCCCCGAAAGGACACGGCCGGATGGCCCAAGCAGCGAACACGCCTCGGGGACGCGCACCGCACACGACCCCGAGGGCACGGCTGCGCCACCGCCTGATCAGCACCGTCGGCGCCTTCCCGGTCGCGGCGGCGCTGCGGGGGGCTGTCGCCCTCGCCCTCCCGCTGCTCGCCGGGGTGGCGACGGGACGCACGACTCTCGCGGTGATCGCGGCGATCGGCACCCTGTGGGGAGTCAGCCAGGACGGCTCCGACCCCTACCGGACACGGGCGCGACGACTGTGCTGGATGGGGCTGGCCAGCGCCCTCGGGCTCCTCGCCGGTGAACTCGCCCTGCGCACCGGCCAGACGGCGGCCGTGACCGTCTGCCTGGTCGTCTGCGCCCTGGTCGGCGGCGCGATCAGCCTGCGGGAACGGACCGCCTCCGTGGCCGGCATGCACCTCCTGCTAGGCGCCACGATCGGCGGCGGCATCCCGGTGCCCGGACCGTGGTGGCAGGCCCCGATCGCCCTGCTCACCGGTGTCGGCCTCATGCTCGTGCTGTCCGCGACCCCCTGGCTGTGGCGGCGCCACCTTGTCGAGCGGGCCGCCGTACAGGCCGTCTACCGGGCCGCCTCAGAGGCGCTCGCGGCGGCCGGAACCGGGGCCGCCGAGGACGCCCGGCGACGGCTCACGGACGCCCTGGACGACGCCCACCACATGATGGGCCGTTACCTGACATCCGCTGGCCCGCGCCGCCTGGACCCGGAGGCCGACCGGCTCCTCAGGGCGTTCCGCGTCGCCGCGCGGCTGGGAGAGGCGGTGACCACGCTGTTGTGGGAAAGGCGTCCGCTCCCGGCGACCGTGGTGAACATGCCCCTGCTGATCGCCCGGCGGCTGCTGCCGGACGACAGGGACGCGGCCGTACAGCAGCTGCTCCCGGACGACAGGGACACGGCCGTACGGACGCTGCCTGACGCCCCGCGCCCGGCTGCACCTGTGCCGCCGGCCGCCGATCCGGACTCCCCGGGCCTGCGCGCCCTCGCCGATCTGCGCACCGCCGCCGACGCCGAACGGATCGACGACGTGGCCCTGTCACTTCCGGCGCGTCCCCGGCAGAGCCGGTCGGTACACCTGCGCTACGCCGTCCTGTTGGCGACGTGCGTCCTGGCCGCACAGCTGTGCGCCCTGCTGCTGGACGGTCCACGCGGCTACTGGCTGCCGATGACCGTCGCCTTCGTCTACCAGCCGGACTTCGGCCCCCTCTTCCGCCGGGCACTGCACCGCTGCATCGGCACCGTCGTGGGCGTGGCCGCCATCGGCACGGTGTCCCTGCTGACCGAGAGCACCTACGCATTCATCGGCGGGGTGGCCCTCTTCGGCGCCCTCATGGCCGTCGGTGTGCGCCATCACTACGCCGTGGCCACGACGGGCCTGACCGCGATCGTGTTCGTCCTCGTCGACCTGCTCGGCGACCACCGGGCGCTGTACGGGCCGCGCATCCTGGACACCGCTGTCGCGTCCGCCATCGTGCTCGTCGCGCACTTCGCCCTGTGGCCGCGCTCCACTGCCGGCCGCGCCGACGCCCTGACCGAGGCCGCTGTGGCCGCGGCCCGCCGCTACCAGGACCTCGCCCCGACTGCCGCGCCGACCCAGCGGCACGCTCTGCGCCGCGCCGCCTACCACCAGCTGGCCGAGGCGCGACGGGCGGCCGCGAACGCACGTCGTGAACCGGTCCGGCCCGGGCATCGGCTCCCCGACTGGGAGCAGACCGTCACCGAGGCCGAACAGCTCTGCGACACCGTGACCGCCCGGTCCCTGTCCGTGCGCTCCCACCCGCGGTCCCTGTGTGGAACGCCTGGAGATCCGGTGACCGATACGGCGGCAGAATGAGGTAATGGATCTGCAAGTGCTGCGCTCCTTCCAGGCCGTGGCCGAGGGCGCGACGGTCACCGACGCCGCGGCGGAAGCCCGCGTCACCCAGCCCGCCCTTTCCCGCGCCCTGAACCGGCTCGAGGACGAGGTGGGTGCGGAGCTGTTGCAGCGCGTCGGCCGGGTGCTGCGCCTCACCCCGGCCGGACGGGTGTTCAAGGAGTACGTCGACGCCGTACTGGACAGCTACGACCGCGGGTGCCGGGCGGTGGCCGAGGTCGTCGACCCGGAAGGCGGCGTGATCTCGCTGGCCTTTCTGCACACGCTGGGGACCTGGCTCGTGCCGAGGCTGGTGACCGGCTTCCGGGAGGCTTCCCCCCAGGTCCGGTTCGAACTGCACCAGGCCGACGAGAAGGGCCTCACCCAGCGTCTCCTCGACTCCACCGCGGACGTGATCATCACCAGCAGGGACCCGGGCCACCCCCTCATCAGATGGCGGCGGCTGCTGGTCGAAAGCCTGTGGCTCGCCGTCCCCCTCCGGCACCGCCTGGCCCAGCGGCAGCGGATCCGGCTCGCCGAGGCGGCCGCGGAACAGTTCATCATGCTCAAGCCCGGCTACGGGCTGCGGAGCGTCACGGAAACGCTGTGCCGGCAGGCCGGCTTCAGCCCGCTCGTCGGCTTCGAGGGCGAGGAGGTCGAGACCCTGCGCGGCCTGGTCGCCGCCGGCCTGGGGGTGTCCCTGATCCCCTTGTCCCGCGAAGCCGCAGGCGCCCAGGAGACCAACCCGGACCTGCCCATCCGCTACCTCGAGGTCACGGATGTGCACTCCGCCCGCGACATCGGCATCGCCTGGCTGGCCGCGCGCACCCTACCGCCGGCCCCTCAGCGGTTCGTCGACCACGCGCTGAGCGTGACGGCCGACGCGAACCCGGCGGGTGCGGCCCCGGGCTGACGGCAGCCTCGTCGGCCGTGCCGTTGCGGGGGCACGAGGCGCAGCCGCGGTGTGTGTCCGGTGCCGGGGTGTGGCCGGCCAGGCATACCCCTGGCCGGCCACTGCCTCACGACGACGTCGGCTGATGTTCGTGGCTTCCGTAGGACGACGGCCTCCGAAAACGATCGAGGGCCCCGTCTCATCGAAGTGAAACAAGGCCCTGACCTGGGCTCGAAGCCCTCTTGCACCGTCGGGACGACAGGATTTGAACCTGCGACCCCTTGACCCCCAGTCAAGTGCGCTACCAAGCTGCGCCACGTCCCGGTGCGTCTCCCGCGGTGGCCCGCGTGATCGCGCTTACAGAACTCTACCCCACGCCGGGAACTGCCTCGAAGGGGCGGGCGGCGGGGGACAATCGGGGTATGAACGACGCATCGGAACCCGGACCGGGCCGGAAGCGCGACCGGGACGCGGAGGGACGGGCCCGCAACGCCCGGCCGCGGGACGGACTGGGGCGGCCGCTGCCGTACGGTTCGCCGGGCGTGGCGCGCCAGCCGGAAGGCCTCACACGGACCCCGCAGGACACCGTCGACGAGGCACAGGCGCTGCTGGACGGGGGGCGGCCCTTCCATGCCCACGAGGTGTTCGAGGACGCCTGGAAGACGGGGCCCGTCGAGGAGCGTGCCCTGTGGCGGGGGCTCGCCCAGCTGGCGGTCGGCCTCACCCATGCGGCCCGCGGCAACGCGTCGGGCGGTGCCCGGCTGCTGCGGCGCGGTGCCGGGGCCCTCGAGGAGTGGGCGAGGGAGGTCGGCCAGGAACGGCCGTACGGTATGGAGGTGGCGCAACTGATCGCCTGGGCACGGGAGTCGGCGGCGGTCGTGGAACGGGAGGCGACCCCGCTCGACGCGCGGGCCTGGGCGCCCCGGCTGCGCGGGGAGCGGCGATAGGCGGACCGGGGCAGGGGTGTGCGCGGGCTGTCGGTGGCGTACGGCAGACTCGGGGCGTGCGAAAGATTCATGTCATCGGCATAGGGGCGGGCGACCCCGACCAGCTGACCCTGCAGGCGGTCAAGGCGCTGAAGAGCACGGACGTGTTCTTCGTGCTCGACAAGGGCGAGGTGAAGTCGGACCTCGTGCGGCTGCGCCGTGAGATCCTCGACGCACATCTACCGGACGGCACATACCGCCTGGCCGAGGCGCGCGACCCCGAGCGGGACCGGGCCGCGGGTGGCGCCGCCTACTCCCCCGCCGTCGGCGACTGGCGCTCGGCGCGCGCCGACATCTACGAGCGGCTCATCACCGAGGAGCTGGGTCAGGACGACACCGGCGCCTTCCTGGTCTGGGGGGACCCCGCGCTCTACGACAGCACGCTCGGCATCCTGGAGGAGGTCCTGGCGCGCGGCACGGTGACGTTCTCGTACGACGTGGTGCCCGGGATCAGCAGCGTCTCGGCACTCGTCGCCAGGCACCGCACGGGCCTCAACCGGGTGGCCCGGCCCGTGCAGATCACCACGGGACGCCGCCTGTCGGAGGGTTTCCCGGAAGGGGTCGACGACGTGGTCGTCATGCTCGACGCCCACCAGGCCTTCCGGCAGTACGCCGACCAGGACATCGACATCTACTGGGGCGCGTACATCGGCACCCCGGACGAGATACTCGTCTCCGGCCCCTTGGCCGAGACGGCGGAGCGCATCGAGCGGCTGCGTGCGGAGGCCAGGGAACGCAAGGGCTGGATCATGGACACGTATCTGCTGCGCCGGCATCCACCGGCTTAGGCTGCGGCCGGCCGTTGCCGCCGGGGCCGAGCCCCAGCCGGGCGAGTGCTTCCGAGACGTCCGGCACCGCGGTGACCCCCTCGGGCAGGGGCGGACGACGTACGACGACCACCGGGAGCCCCCGTTCCCGCGCCGCCGTGAGCTTGGCCGCCGTCGCCGCTCCCCCGCTGTCCTTCGTCACCAGCACCTCGATGCCGTGCGCACGCAGCAGCGCGGTCTCGCCCTCGACCGTGAAGGGCCCCCGGGCGAGCACCACTTCCATGTCCGGCGGCAGGGGCGGCTCGGGCGGCTCCACCGACCGTACGACGAAGTGAAGGTCCGTCAGATGGGCGAAGGCCGCGAGGCCCAGCCTGCCGGTGGTGAGGAACACCCGTCGGCCGAGTGGCGGCAGCAGCGCCGCCGCGTCGGCCATCGAGGCCGCCTCGTGCCAGCGGTCGCCGGGGCCCGCGCACCAGCCGGGCCGGCGCAGTACCACGGCGGGGACACCGGCGGCCGCCGCGGCCCGCGCCGCGTTCGCCGTGATACGGGCGGCGAACGGGTGCGTGGCGTCGGCCAGCGCGTCCACCTGGTGCGTGCGGATCCAGGCGGCCAGCCCCTCCGCGCCGCCGAACCCGCCGACCCGTACGTCCCCGTCGGGCGTCTTCGGCCGGGACACCCGCCCGGCCAGGGAGGTGGTCACCCGCACGCCGGGACGGGCCGCGAGCGAGGCGGCCAGTTCGCGTGCCTCGGCGGTGCCGCCGAGGACCAGGACGTGGCGGGACATGGCCATGAGGGTACGGGCTGCCCCGGCTCCCTCCTCCCGCGGCCTCACGGCGGTCGGGCCCTTCGCTCGCTAGGGTCCTGGTATGGATGCTGTGCGCGCCGTCCTCATCGACATCGACGGGGTCCTCACCGTCTCGTGGCAGCCCCTGCCGGGCGCGGTCCGGGCGCTGCGGGAGATCCGCGCGGCGGGCATCGCCGTCGCCCTGGTCACCAACACGACGTCCCGCACCCGCGCGTCGGTCGCCGAGACCCTCTCAGGGGCCGGTTTCCCGGTGTCCGCCGAGGATGTCCTGACCGCGCCCGCCGTCACCGCCGGGTATCTCGCCGACCGCTGTCCGGGCGCGCGCTGCTCGCTGCTCAACAGCGGTGACATCCGGGAGGACCTGGTCGGCGTCTCGGTCGTGAACGACGAGGAGACCGTCCCGGACGTCGTGCTCCTCGGCGGGGCCGGACCCGAGTTCGACTACGCGGCGCTCAACCGCGCCTTCGGCCATCTCCAGCGCGGTGCGCGGCTGGTCGCCATGCACCGCAACCTGTACTGGCGCACCGACGAGGGGCTGCAGCTCGACTCGGGGGCGTTTCTGGTCGGCCTGGAGCGGGCCGCCCGGGTGGAGGCCGAGGTGACGGGCAAGCCGTCGCCCGCGTTCTTCGAGGCGGCGCTGACCCGTCTCGGGGTCGGCGCGAACCAGGCGCTCATGGTCGGCGACGACATCGAGAACGACGTGCTCGCGGCCCAGCGCGCCGGGATCACCGGGGTGCTCGTCAGGACCGGCAAATACCAGCCGGAGACCCACCGGGCCGCGAGCGGCGAGCCCGACCACGTCCTCGACTCGTTCGCGGACCTCCCCGCGCTGCTGCGCCGGTGAGGGCGCATCCCGCGCATCCCATGGCCGGTGACCCGCACACCACGGGTCGGGGTGTGCGGTAACCGTGGAGTGCAGCGCACACCGGCCCCGCTCCGGCACCTTGCATTTGGGAAGTGGACGAGCTGTTCGGGCGGGACGAGGGGCGCGATCGGCTGAGGGCAGCCCGCGTCGACCGTCTTGGATCGTCAAGACGCGCCGTCCACCTCTCGTACCAGTTCGATCGCCCTGGCCAGGGTGGCGAGCCGTGCTTGCAGGGTCTCCCCGGCCGGGTACAGGCGCACGGTGTCGACGCCGGCGTCGCGCCACACCCGGAGCCGCTCGCGCACCATGGTCTCGGTGCCGATCAGCGTCGTACCCAGTACCATCTCGTCGGTCACCAGCTCTGTCGCGCCGTCCCGGTCACCGGCCCGCCACCGCTCGCGCACCTCCGCTGCGACCTCGGCCCATCCCTGGCGGCTGTAGGCGTTGTTGTAGTAGTTGGTGGACGCCGAGCCCATGCCGCCCAGGCTGAAGGCCAGTTCCTTCCTGCGCCCAGCGATCATCGCGCCGAGGGCCTCCTCATCCGCCGCGAAGGCGACCTCTGCGCCCTGGCAGACGTCCAGGGCGGCGCGGGCCCGGCCGCTGCGGGCCAGACCGTCGTCGAGGTGGGTGAAGTAGGCGTCCTCCGCACCCTCGGGTACGAAGCTGGTTCCCAGCCAGCCGTCGGCTACTTCGCCTGTGAGCCGCAACATGGCCGGCGACAACGCGGCCAGATACACAGGGACTCGGTGCTCGGCCCGCATCGACAGCCGCATCGGGACTGCTTCACCGCCGGGCAGCGGGATGGTGAACTCCGTGCCGGAGTAGGAAAGTTTGCCGCCGCCGAGCAGCCGCTGGACAATTTCGACGGTTTCCCGCATACGGCGCAGCGGCCGGGCGAACGGCACTCCGTGCAGCCCTTCGATCACCTGCGGGCCCGAGGCGCCCAGGCCGAGCAGGAAGCGTCCGCCGGAGAGATTGGACAGCGTGATGGCGGTCTGCGCGACGGCGGCCGGCGTGCGTGTGCCGAGCTGTATGACGCCGGACCCCAGGAGCATCCGGTCGGTGAGCGCCGCGTAGTAGCCCAGCGCGGAGGGAGCGTCGGAGCCCCAGGCCTCGGCGACCCAGCAGATGTCCAGGCCCAGTTTCTCCGCCTCGACGACGAAGTCCGCCGTCTCGGCCCAGTGCTCGCCGCCCGAGGCCTCGATCGTGGTGGCCGTGCGCATTACGCCTCCGCCCGCTTCTTGATCTGCTCGAGGGTCAAGGCGATGTTCCGCTCGAACTCGCGCAGCCGCACGAACACGATCTTCTGTTCCTTGTCCGGCATCCTGTCGATCGCGAAGGACAGCCCGGAACGACCCGGGCCGAGCTGCACGCACTCCGACAGTTCCGTCCCGCCGTTCTCGGCCCGAAGGCGGAAACGCCAGATCGCGGAGGGGGCGGCGGGGTCTTCCACGGCCCAGGCGAGAAGCCGTTGCGGTTCGCACTCGATCACATGTGAGGTCGTCGACCACTCGCCGAACGCCTCGTGCCTGCTGTGGCCGACGAACCTGGCGCCCACGGTAGGTGCGTCGGCGCCGTCGAGCCAAGCGACCGACTGGAGTTCCTCACTCATGGCCGGCATCAAGGCGATGTCGGCCACCAGGGCCCACACCCTTTCCGGCGGGGCGTCGATCCAGGTCCGCACCTCGACCGTGGGTTTGTCCGCGTAGCGCGCGCCCGTCCACTCCACGTCCACCGGCCTCCTCGTCTCAAGGATGTGGCCATAAGAGTTGCTTTATGAGACTTACCTGTCAAGACGCTGTGCTCGGGGGCCGCGCTCAGGCCGTACCGAACCGCCGCCGCACATCCGGCCGGCGCTTGAGCCGTTCCGGGTAACCGGGCCCCATCCGCATCGACGTCTCCTGGGCCACCAGGGGCTTGCGACAGGCGGAGCACACCACCTCGGCCGTGGTGTCGTGGTCGCACGCGTCGTGGTGGAGCACCACCGGGACGCCCTCCTCGCCGGCCAGCCATCGGTCGCCCCACCGGGACATCGTGGCCAGCACGGTGAAGAGGTCACGTCCCTTCTCCGTGAGGACGTAGTCGTAGCGCGGCGGCTCGGTCTCGTAGAGCCGCTTTTCCAGCACCCCCTCGTCCACCAGGCGGTGCAGCCGATCGGTCAACGTGTTGCGGGCGATGCCCAGTTCCTGCTGGAACTCGTCGAAGCGGCGGATGCCGTAGAACGCCTCGCGCACGACGAGAGGCGTCCAGTGGTCACCCAACAGATCAAGGGTCCGCGCGATGGAGCACGGCCAGTTGGCGAACGACGTCCGTTTCATACTGCTGATGATAGATAGTCTCGCAAAGAAACTCAGCAGCTGAAGAGGGGATGAGCGCCGGGCCAAGAGCTTACGCGGGCTCTTGCGCGACACTCGTGGCCGCGCGCGTGCGGAAGTCGGCGCGCAGCTGGGTTCGCCGCTGACCGAGCGGGGGCCACCGTGGACTGTCGCCGGGGCGTGGGAAGCATTCGGCTAGGGCCGTTCCACGAGCACCGTGCTGCCCTGCCCGACCCCCACGCACATCGTGGCGAGCCCGCGTGACGCCCCGGTGCGGCGCATGCGGTGCAGCAGGGTCGTCAGGATGCGGGCACCCGAGCAGCCGAGCGGATGCCCGAGTGCGATGGCGCCGCCGTCGGGGTTGACCAGATCCGGGTCGATGCCGAGACGGTCGACGCAGGCGAGGGTCTGGGCGGCGAAGGCCTCGTTGAGTTCGGCTTCCTCGATGGCGCCGATCGTCCAGCCGACGCGGGCGAGGGCCTTCTCGGTGGCGGGGACGGGTCCGATGCCCATGACGTCCGGGTGGACTCCGGCCGAGGCGCCCGCGACATAGCGGCCGAGGGACTCGAGGCCCAGCTCGTCGAGGGCCTCCTCGCTGACGAGAAGAAGTCCCGCGGCGCCGTCGTTCATGGGCGAGGCGTTGCCCGCGGTGACGGTGCCGCCTTCGCGGAAGACGGGCTTGAGTCGGGCGAGCTTCTCGTACGAGGTGTCCTCGCGCACGCTTTCGTCGGCGGCGACCAGGACCCCGTCCGGCCTGGCGACGGGCAGCAGTTCGCCGTCGAACCACCCGTTCTTGCGGGCGTCCGCGGCACGCCGGTGACTGCGCAGGGCGAACTCGTCCTGGCGCACGCGTCCGACGCCGTACCGCTGCGCGACCTCCTCCGCGGTCTCCCCCATGGAGAGCAGTCCGTGGAGGTCCTTCATCGCGGGGTTGACCAGTCGCCAGCCCAGGCGGGTGTCGGCGGTCTCGATGCGGCGCGGGAGCGCCTCGTCGGGGCGGGGCAGCACGAAGGGGGCACGGCTCATGGACTCGGAGCCGCCCGCGAGCACGATGTCGGCCTCCCCGGCGGCGATCGTGCGGGCGGCCGTGGTCACCGCCTCCAGACCGGAGGCGCACAGCCGGTTGACCGTGGCGCCCGGGACGGATTCGGGCAGGCCGGCGAGGAGGGCGGCCATGCGGGCGACGTTGCGGTTGTCCTCGCCGGCCTGATTGGCCGCGCCCCAGTAGACGTCGTCGATGCGCGCCGGGTCCAGGCCGGGCGCATCCGCGACCAGAGCTCGGATCACCGCGGCGGCGAGGTCGTCGGGGCGTACGGAGGACAGGGCGCCGCGCAGCTTGCCGATGGGGGTGCGGCGGGCTGCCGCGAAGTGGACGGTACGCACCACGGGACTCCTGATCGGCCTCAACCATTAATTAGCACCGCTAGTTTTGAACTATAGACCGCGGACGGCCCACCGGGAAGCTCCCGCCCCGCTCCCGGACTTCCCCACCGGGTTTTACCGCATGCGTCCCGGGCACCCGGGCGGCCATGGAGTGGTTGCGGCACGCGGCATGCGAGGGCGAGGACCCCGACCTGTTCTTCCCGGTGGGATCGACGGGGCCCGCGGCGGAGGAGACCGCCGCCGCCAAACGCGTCTGCCGCCGCTGCCCGGTGATCGGCGAGTGCCTTGACTGGGCGCTGCGCAGCGGGCAGACGGCGGGCGTGTGGGGTGGCACCGGTGAGAGAGAGCGTGCCGAGCTGCTCCGGACCTCGAAGGACCGACAGACACACCGACAGACACACCGACCGACAAGGAGTAGCGCGCGATGACCGTGGTGCGCAGCACCCTGCCCGAGCCCGCACGTCGAATCACGGGGGACGCCCTGCAAGAGACCCTGGTGGATCTGCTCGGGCTGTCACTCGTCGGCAAGCAGGCCCACTGGAACATCGTCGGACCGAGGTTCCGGTCGATCCACCTCCAGCTGGACGAAGTGGTGGCCACAGCACGCTCGTACGCCGACACGGTGGCCGAGCGTGCCGCCGCGCTCGGCGTCGCGCCGGACGGGCGGCCGGAGACCATCGCGTCCACCTTCGGGCTGCCGGGTACGAAGGAGGGCTGGCTGCGCGACACGGACGTCGTGCGGCTGATGGTGGAGTCGCTGGAGGCGGCGATCGGAAGGCTGCGCGCTCGGATCGACGCCACGGAGAAGGCCGATCCGGTCACCCAGGACCTGCTGATCGGACTCACCGCGGAGCTGGAGAAGCAGCGCTGGATGTTCGAGGCCGAGAACTGGCCGCGGGAGGACTGAATCCCCAAGGGCAGGGCCTGCCGGGCCACCGAGGGCGAAAAGGAGTACGCGATGACCGACGCCCTGGAGATGGACGCGCTGTGGGACGAGTTCCACAGCGTGGTCAACATGACCTCCCAGGAACTCGCGGCCTGGCTGCGGGTCCGGGACGCCGACGAGGACACCGAGCCGCTGCCCGAGCAGGCGGGTCCGCCGACCGGGCGGCACGTCCTCGCGATACTGCAGAAGCGGCGCATGGATCTGACCGACGACGACATCCGGGTGATGCGTCAGGTCGTGGAGACCGTGACCGCCCAGCAGGACCTCTACAACGAGCCGGAGGCCGAGGACGACGACCGGCGCCACCGGTTGATGTCGATCGGCCACGACCCGCTCAAAGCGGGGAAGTGAGGCCGCCGTGTCCCGCAGCGAGAGGGCGGACCGTGTCGTCGGGGAACTCGTCCACGAGCACGGTCGCACCTACGCGGAGGAGGCGGGCATCCCGCTCAAGGACGCCCCGCAGCCGCTGTACCGGCTGCTGCTGATGGCCCTGCTGCTCAGTGCCCGCATCCGCACCTCGATCGCCCTCGAAACGGTGCGGGCGCTTCAGGAGGCGGGTCTGCGGGATCCGCGGCGCATGGCCGGGGCCGACTGGCAGGAGCGCGTGGACGCGCTGGGGCGGGGCGGCTACCGGCGCTACGACGAGCGCACGGCGACCCAGCTCGGCGACGGCGCCGAGCTGCTGATGGAGCGTTGGGGAGGCGATCTGCGGCGGCTGCGGAAGGAGGCGCACGGAGACGTTCCGACGCTGCGCGGGTTGCTTCAGGAGATACCGGGGATCGGGCCGGCCGGTGCCGACATCTTCCTGCGGGAGGTGCAGCGGGTGTGGCCGGAGGTGGCCCCTTACCTGGACGCCAAGGCCCTGTCCGGAGCGGAGCGGCTCGGGCTGCCCAAGGACCCGGGGAAGCTGGTGAGGCTCGCCGGGGACAGCGAACCTGCGGTGCTGTCCGCCGCGTTGGTGCGGGCGGCCCTGGACAAGAAGGTGGCGCAGGGAGTCCTGGAGCACGCGGCGTAGGGCCGCCGGGCGCTGAGCGCTGACACCGCGCGGCCACAGGAGCAGGGCTGCTGCCGGATCCGGCAGCAGCCCTTCCGTATGGCACATCCCAGGGCTCGGGTTAGTCTTGCCGCCGTACCGGACACGGGGTGCCCCGCCGAGGGCTGAGATCACACCCGTCGAACCTGAACCAGTTCGTACTGGCGGAGGGATGTCTTCCATGCCTTGGGCGCATGTTTCCGGCGGGCTGTCCGCCGACAGCCGGCAAGCCGTCTTCGACGGACGGATGCCCACCGCTCCCGGCGATCTCCGCATCGAGGGGCACGGCATCGAGCCGGTCCCCGAGGAGCATCGCTACGGAGGCGCGGGCCGCCTGTTCACGGTCTGGTTCGCGCCCAATCTGACCATGACCGGCGTGTTCACCGGCACCATCGGCATCGCGCTCGGCCTCGACTTCACCACCGCGCTCGCCGCGGTCGTCCTCGGCACGGTGCTCGGGGCGGTGCCGACCGCGTATCTGAGCACCTGGGGCAGCCGCACGGGCGCCGGTCAGCTCCCGCTCGCCCGACTCGCGTTCGGGCGCGCGGTGGCACTGCCCGGGGTGCTTCAGTGGCTGTCGTCGGTCGCCTGGGACGCGCTGATCGGGCTGTTCGGCGGGGACGCGCTGGCCCGGCTGTGCGGCTGGCCGTTCTGGCTCGGTGTCCTTGTCGTGATGCTCGCGCAGGGAGCCCTGGGGGTCCTCGGCTACGAGGCGATCCACCGTCTCCAGATCGTCATGACCTTCGTCCTCGCGGCCGCCTTCGCGCTGATCACCCTGCGCATGTCCGGCAGCGTGCATCCGGCCGCGACGGGCAGCGCGCACGGCGCCGACCGCGCGGGCGCGTTCGTGCTGACCAGCACCATCGCGCTCAGCCTGGCCCTGTCGTGGGCCCCGTACGCCAGTGACTTCAGCCGCTATCTGCCGCGTGCCACCTCCCGCTCCCGGATGTTCTGGTGCACGCTGCTCGGGCTCGTGGTGTCCTTCGTGGCCGTGCAGGTCCTCGGGCTGTGGGGCGCCTCCGCGCTCACCGATCAGACGGCGGCGGGGGTCGAGGCGCTGCTGGGCGGGGGCACGGCGGGTGCCTTCGGGCTGCTGGCCGTGGCGCTGGCGGCACTGTGCAGCAACGCGATGAACGACTACAGCGGCTCCCTGGCGCTCCAGACCGTGGGCGTGCGCGTGCCGCGTCCGGTGGCGGCCGCGCTTGCCGTGGTGCTCGGCTTCCCGCTGGTGCTGTGGATGCACGCGGCCGACACCACGGCCCGTTTCCAGAACGTCCTGCTGTTCGTGAGCTACTGGATCCCCGGGTTCGTGGCGATCGTGGTCGTCGACTGGCTGGCCCGGCGCGGCACCCATATCGATCTCACCGCCGAGACGGCCCGGCCGCGGCCGGCGTGGCCCCCACTGCTGGCGTTCGTCGTCGCCTTCGCGGCCGCGGTGCCGTTCATGGACACCGGCCTGTACGTGGGCCCGGTCGCCCGCGCGCTGCACGGCGCCGACGTCTCGTACTACGTGGCGTTCACGGTGGCACTCGCGGTGTACGCGCCGCTGCGTGCCCGAGAAGCCGGAAGGAACCGGAAGACCGAAGTGCCGCAAGGGACCGGACGGGCCCAAGGGAGCGGAGAGACCCGAGAGGAGGGTCGCGCATGACCGCGCCGCCCCGTGTGCTGACCATCGCCGGATCCGACTCCGGCGGTGGTGCGGGCATCCAGGCCGACCTGAAGACCATGCTGGCGCTCGGCGCCCACGGGATGAGCGTGGTCACCGCGGTCACGGCGCAGAACTCCGTCGGGGTGCAGGGCGCCTGGGAGCTGCCCGTGGAGGCGGTGCGCGCCCAGTACCGCAGCGTCGTCGACGACATCGGTGTACAGGCCGTCAAGACGGGGATGCTCGCTTCGCCCGCCCTGGTCACGGCGGTGGCCGACCTGCTCGCGGACGGGGCGGCCCCGGTCGTCGTGGACCCGGTGAGCGTCTCCAAGCACGGGGACCGGCTGCTCGCCGACGACGCGCTGGACGCCGTGCGCACTCGGCTGCTGCCGCTCGCCACGGTCACCACGCCCAATCTCGACGAGGTCGCGGAGCTGACGGGTCTGGAAGTGACCGACGAGCCGGGCATGCGCCGCGCGGCCGCACGGCTGCTGTCGTACGGGCCCCGGTGGGTCCTCGTGAAGGGCGGGCATCTGCCCGGGGCGGCCGTGGACCTGCTGACGGACGGCCACGAGGAGCACTGGCTGCGCGCCGCGCGCCACGACAACCGGCACACCCACGGCACGGGCTGCACCCTCGCCTCGGCCGTCGCGGTCGGGCTCGCGCAGGGACTCGCGGTGCCCGAGGCGGTACGACGGGCCAAGGAGTACGTCACGGCGGCCATCGCGGCGGGGTTCGCGCTGGGCGCAGGCATCGGGCCGGTGGACCACGGCTGGCGGCTGCGGGAGCGTGGCTGACGGTGGTGGGGGGCATCGGTGCCCGGGGCACCTCGCGTCGAGGGACGCTGACCGGCCTGGTGTGATGGAAGGGCAGCACCGACCCCGCCTGAGGAAGGACACTCCCTGAACACCCCGCTCGCCGAGGCCCTCTCCGTCCTTCTGCTCGTCGCCGTCCTGGCCGGTGCGGTGGTCCGTCCCTTCGGGCTTCCGGAGGCGGTCGTGGCGGTGCCCGCCGCCGGGATCGTGGTCGCGACCGGCGCGATCTCGCTGGACCACGCGCGAGCCGAGGCGGAGCGGCTGGGGCCTGTGGTCGGCTTTCTGGCCGCCGTCCTGGTGGTGGCGCGCTTCTGCGACGCGGAAGGCGTGTTCCGGGCCTGCGGGGCATGGATGGCACGCTGGGCGGCGGGCCGTCCCGGACGACTGCTGACCGCCGTCTTCGCGCTCGCGTCGGTGATCACCGCCGTGCTCAGCCTGGACGCCACGGTCGTTCTCCTGACCCCCGTGGTGTTCGCCACGGCGGCCCGGATGGGCGTACGCCCGAAGCCGCATCTGTACGCCTGCACGCATCTGTCGAACACGGCCTCGCTGCTGCTGCCGGTCTCCAACCTGACCAACCTGCTCGCGTTCGGCGCGGCCGGGCTGAGCTTCACCCGGTTCGCCGCCCTGATGGCCCTGCCGTGGCTGGTGGCCATCGGCGCCGAGTACCTCGTCTTCCGGCGTTTCTTCCGCCGTGACCTGGCCGCCGGTGCCCTGGCCGTGGACGCCGGGGAACCGCCTCGGCTGCCGCTGTTCGCGCTGGTGACCGTCGCCTGCACGCTCGCCGGGTTCGTGGTCGCCTCCACGGTGGGCCTCGATCCGGCGTGGTCGGCGCTGGGCGGGGCGCTGGTCCTCGCCGGCCGTGCGCTCGTCCGGCGCCGGGCCACTCCGCTGACGGTGCTTCGGGCCGCGGCGCCGTCCTTCCTGGCATTCGTCCTGGCCCTGGGCATCGTGGTGCGCGCCGTCGTCGACAACGGGCTCGCGGACGCCCTCGGCCGGCTGATCCCGGACGGGACGGGGCTGCCCGCCCTGCTGGGGATCGCGGCCCTGGCGGCCCTGCTGGCCAATGTGATCAACAACCTGCCGGCGGTCCTGGTCCTCCTGCCGCTGGCCGTCCCGTCCGGGCCCGGCGCGGTGCTCGCCGTCGTGCTCGGTGTGAACATCGGCCCCAATCTCACCTACGCGGGATCCCTGGCCACGCTGCTGTGGCGGCGGATCGTCCACCAGCACAGCCACGGCGTCGACCTCGGGGAGTTCACCCGGCTCGGGGCGATCGCGGTACCGACCGCGCTGGCGGGCGCGGTGGTGGCGCTGTGGGTGTCCCTCCACGTCGTCGGGCTGTGAGCACCGGCCCCCGGGCCACCGCACGGCCGCACCGGGCGGAGCCCTCGCGGATCGCGCTCCCCGAGGTGAGCAACCCGCGCCCCGCCGTCCGTACTTGACCGGTACAGCGGTACGAGCCGTACCGAGCGACATCCGCCGCACCCGCCGAACGCGCGGGCCCGGGGCGGATCCGGACCCGAGGAGCACAGCATGCAGGCGACCGCGCAGATCGGCGTCACCGGACTCGCGGTGATGGGCCGCAATCTGGCCCGGAACTTCGCCCGGCACGGGTACACCGTCGCCGTGCACAACCGCACCCCGGCCAGGACCAAGGCGCTGGTCGAGGAGTTCGGACACGAGGGCGCGTTCGTGGCCGCCGAGACGGCCAAGGAGTTCGTGGCGGCGCTGGAGCGTCCCCGCCGCCTCATGATCATGGTGCAGGCGGGGGCGGCCACCGACGCGGTGATCGAGGAGTTCGCCCCGCTCCTGGAGCCCGGCGACATGATCATCGACGGAGGCAACGCGCACTTCGCGGACACCCGGCGCCGTGAGCGGTCCCTGCGCGAGCGCGGCATCCACTTCGTCGGTGCGGGCGTCTCCGGAGGCGAGGAGGGCGCGCTGCACGGACCGAGCATCATGCCCGGCGGTTCACCGGAGTCGTACGCCGCGCTCGGCCCGATGTTCGAGAAGATCAGCGCGAAGGTCGACGGCGAGCCCTGTACGACGCATGTCGGTACGGACGGCGCGGGGCACTTCGTGAAGATGGTGCACAACGGTATCGAGTACGCCGACATGCAGCTGATCGGCGAGGCGTACGACCTGCTGCGCCAGGTGGCCGGATTCTCCCCCGCCGTGATCGCGGAGATCTTCCGCGAGTGGCACAAGGGACGCCTCGACTCCTATCTGATCGAGATCACGGCCGAGGTGCTGTCCCACGTCGACGCGGCTACCGGCACGCCCTTCGTGGACGTGGTCGCCGACGCCGCCGGGCAGAAGGGCACCGGGCGCTGGACCGTGCAGACCGCGCTGGAGCTGGGCTCGCCGGTGACCGCCATCGCCCAGGCCACCTTCGCCCGCGCCGCCTCCGGCCAGTCGGCGCTGCGCGGCGCGTACCGCGGACTGCCCGGGGGCACCAGCTGGGACCTGACCCCGTACGAGGCCGAGCGCTTCACCGCGCAGGTGGAGCAGGCCCTGTACGCCTCGAAGCTGATCGCCTACGACCAGGGTTGGAAGATGATCCTGGACGCCGCCGAGGAGTTCGGCTGGACCATCGACCTCGGCGCGGTCGCCCGGATCTGGCGCGGCGGCTGCATCATCCGGGCCGCCTTCCTCGACCGTATCCGCGCCGCCTACGCCGCGGACCCCGGTCTGGTCAGCCTGCTGTCCGACGCGGGTTTCGCGGCCGAGATCGCGGACGCGCAGGTGCCGTGGCGCGAGGTGATCGCCACCGCGGCGCGCCGGGGGGTGCCGGTACCCGCCTTCTCGGCGGCGCTGTCGTACTACGACTCGCTGCGCGCCGAGCGTCTGCCGGCCGCGCTCACCCAGGGCCAGCGCGACTACTTCGGCGCCCACACCTACCGGCGCGTCGACCGCGAGGGCAGCTTCCACACGCTGTGGGGCACGGCCGACCGCGTCGAGACGCGGGCCTGAGCGGACGGCGGCGGGCACACGACCGGGCTGCCGCGGCGGGGCGCGCGGGAGCCGGGTCGCCGTCTCGTCGTTCGGCCCGTTCGTCCGGTGCGGCATGTCGCCGGTTCGTCGCCGAAGTGCCGTGCAGCCGGGTCGAGCTTAGGCTGACCAGGTCCGGCACCGGCCGGCCGGTCGACCGACTGAGTCAGGAGCCATCGTGGTCGACAGTCCACTGATTCTCGTGACCGGCGCGGCCGGGAGTGTGGGGTCGGTGGGGCGCCGGGTGGTCGACCACCTGCGGCGCCGGGGGTATGCGGTGCGCGCGCTCGTGCACCGGGAGGACGAGCGCGCCGATGCGCTCCGCGCCATGGGCGCGGAGGTGGTGGCGGGAGACCTGACGCGCCCGGCGGACGTGGTGGGAGCTCTGGACGGCTGCCACCGCATGTATTTCGGCATGGGCGTGTCGTCGCAGTACCTGGAGGCGGCACTCGTCACCGCCGCCGCGGCGCGCGCCCACGGCCGTCTGGAGGTGTTCGTCGACATGTCGCAGATGACCGTCACCCAGATGGACCTCACCAGCACGGAGGAATCGACACAGCAGCGTCAGCACTGGCTCACCGAGCAGGTGCTCGACTGGTCCGGTCTTCCCGTCACCCATGTGCGGCCGACGGTCTTCATGGAGAATCCGTTGTTCCGGCTGTTCTGCTTCGCCTCGATCGCGCGGGACGGGACGATCCGGCTTCCTTTCGGGCAGGCCCGCACCTCCCCCGTGGCGGCCGAGGACGCCGCGCGTGTCGTCGCCGCCGTCCTCGCCGACCCCGCCCCGCACATCGGCCATGTGTACGAGCTGACCGGGCCGGTCTCGCAGGACATGGGGGCCATGGCAGAGGAGTTCTCCTCCGCTCTGGGCCGTCCCGTGACCTACGTCGACCCGCCCTTCGAGCAGTTCGAGGACGAGGTGCGCCGACAGGGCCTTCCGGACCATGTCGTCGAGCACCTGACCACCATGGCCCGGTTGCACGCGCGAAACCGCTATGACCGCGAGACCCACGGCGTGGAGGAGGTCACCGGCCGGCCGGCGGCGGGCGTACGGGAGTTCGTCGAGGACAATCCGGAACTGTTCCGGTCCGCAGAAGCGTCATGAACGACTTGGCGGCCGACGTCCTCGACTCTCATGGCGGACTCAAGTGCTGGCACCGGTGGAGCACCGTGACCGCCACGATCGTGAGCGGCGGTGAGCTGTTCCTCGCCAAGGGACTGCCGCAGGATCCCACACCTCGTCAGATGACCGTTTCCCTGCACGAGGAACACGCCTCCGTCCGGCCCTTCGGCGCCGACGACCAGCGGACGGACTTCACTCCCGACCGCATCGCGGTGGAGAAGCTCGACGGCACCGTGGTCGCCGAGCGCAGAAATCCACGAGACGCCTTTCGAGGGCACATTCTCGAGACTCCCTGGGACCCCCTCGACCGTGCCTACTTCAACGGCTACGCCCTGTGGACGTATCTGACCACCCCGTTCCTGATCAGCATGCCGGGGTTCGCGGCCGAGGAGGCCGAGCCGTGGCAGGAGGGCACCGAACGGTGGCGGCATCTGCGGGTCACCTTTCCGGACGGCATCGCGAGCCACTGCGGGACTCAGGACTTCTACTTCGGCGAGGACGGGCTGCTGCGGCGTCACGACTACCACGTGGACATCGCCGGAGGGTTCGCGGCCGCCCAGTATGTTCACGACTTCGTCCGCGTGCAGGGGATCTCGCTGCCGACAAAGCGCCGCGCCTATCTGCGCGACGTCGCGGGGCGTCCCGTGCACGAGCATCTGATGGTGTCCATCGACCTGAGCGACGTGCGCTTCTTCGCTTCGACTTCGCGCGGCCGTGGGGCCCGGTCTTGACTTCCGGGCCCTTGCCGTCGGGGCCACCTGAGTCACAAGCCCTCCGTGGATACACGGTTCGGTGGGCTCGGCCGGCCGGTCGTGCGGGAGGCACCGTTCCGTGGGGGCGTGTTCGGAGTGATGCAACCTGTGTGTTACCCACGCCGACGCGCGGTGTGCTTAGGGTGGTGAACGTGGCGGGAGGGTTCGAGTCGTTTCCCAGACCGGCGATGGCGGAGCCGCCGCGTCTGGTGGCGTACCTGCGCCGGGCAGCGGCGTCCCTTCCCGGCTGAGTGCGCTGCGCTTGGCAGCGGCGCGGATCGGCACCACGCTCGATGAGGACACCACCTGCGCGGAACTGGTCCGGGAGGTCGCCGGGCAGGTGGGAGGCGCGGCTGCCGTGCTGCGCGGCGGCGGAGAGGGGCGCCCGCGGTACCAGGGCGTCGCCGGTAACTCGGCCGTGCTGCCCGGCCCCTGGTCGGCTGCGGCCGCGGTTCAGGAGGCGTCGGGCCCGCGAGAGAGCGGACTCGCGTATCCGGTACCCGGGCATGCCGGGGTGGCGCTCTGCGTGCCGCTGGCCGCGAACGGTCACTGCTACGGCGTGCTGGTGAGCGCCCGGGAGGGGACACCGTTGACCTACGAGGAGACGGAAGTCCTGGCGCTCCTCGCCGAACGTGCCGCCTCCCACATCCGACACGCCCGGGAACATGACGCGGGGAGCGGCATCGTCGGAAAGCTCGTGCTCTGCTGTCGGAACCCGGACGGCCGCATCCCAATCTTGACGTGGCCATCCGCTACCTCCCCGTCGGGCAGAGCGCGCTGATCGGCGGAGACTGGTGCGAGACCATCCGGCTGCACTTCGGCCGCACGCTGCTCGTGGTCGGCGACGTCATGGGGCACGGTCTGGAGGCCGCCGTCGACATGACCGCCTATCGCTCGTCCCTGCGCTACATGGCCTCCGCGGAGCTGCCGCCGCACCGCGTGCTGCGCCAGCTCGACGACCTCGCCGCCAGGGAGCCGGACCGCAGGCCCGCGACCTGCCTCATCGCCCAGATCGATCCCAATCGCGGCCAGGTGACGATCACCAGCGCGGGCCATCTGCCCCCGGCCGTGATCGACGGCCAGGGCCGCACCTCCCTGTTACCCATATCGGTCGGCCCGCCTCTCGGCACCGGCCTGGGCGGCTACGAGCCGGTCACCTACCGGCTGGATCCGTCCCAGACGCTGGTCCTGTTCACCGACGGGCTCGTCGAGCGCCGGGGCCAGGACATCGACCAGTCCCTGCGCCGACTCGCCGGGGTCGGCTTCGAGGCCGGCTCGGGTGTCGAGGACGTCCTTGACACGGTGCTGGCCCGCCTCGACGCCCGGCACGCGGAGGACGACGTCGCGGTACTGGGCGCCCGGCTGCATCATCGCTCCGTGCAGCACACGGCATGCACGCCTGAACCGTCGGCCTCGCATCGGGAAGGGCGCGGACTGCGCCCACCAACGCGGCAGGGGCCCTCCGAAGAGAGCCCCTGATCCGCGGAAACTTCCGACCTCACAGTCGGGACGACAGGATTTGAACCTGCGACCCCTTGACCCCCAGTCAAGTGCGCTACCAAGCTGCGCCACGTCCCGTTGCCCGCTTGACCTGGGGTTTCCCCCGGCCGAACGTGCACAGAAACAATACCGCACTCGGGGCGGTGGTCGCGCACCCGTTGATGCGCCGTTCCCTGGGTGGTCACCCTCCGGCCGGCAGGCCCAGCTCCGGGTGGTGGTCGAGGAGCCGGGGCGGGGCCGCCTGGCGCCAGGAGTCGGCCAGGATGTCCCGCAGCTCCGCCTCGTTCTCCAGGGCGGCGAGGCGCACCCGGATCCAGGCGAACTGTGCCTCGTGCCCGGCGACCCAGAACTTGCCGGGCTCGGCGAGCACCAGCTCGTCCCGCTCCTCCTTCGGGCAGCGGACCGCCATGGATGTCTCGTCCTCGGGCAGCGTGGCGAACATCTTCCCCGCGACCCGGAACGTGGGCATGCTCCAGGCGGTCTTCTCGGCCGTCTCGGGCAGGGACAGGGCGATACGGCGTACGTCTTCGGCGTCCGGCATGCTCCGCACCGTAGCCAATGCCACTGACAGTCCGTCCGCGCTCAGGGTGAGGAAGTCCCGACCCGCTTGTAGAACAGCGTGGTCGGACGCAGCTCTCCGGCCGGTGTGGTCGCGTAGTCGGGTATCACTCCTGCCCGGGTCCAGCCCGCGGAGCGGTACAGGGACTCGGCCGGGCTGCCGGTCTCCGTGTCCAGGTGGAGCAGGGTGATCCCGGCCTCGGCCGCGGCCCGCTCCGCCGTGGTCAGCAGCCCGCGCGCAAGGCCCCGGCCGCGGGCGTCGCGGTGCACCATGAGCTTGACGAGTTCGGCACGGTGGCGGCTGTTGGCCTTGTCCGGGAAGGCGAGGCTCACGGTGCCCGCCACCCGGTCCTCCACCGACGCCACCCACACCGCGAGACCCCCCGCGTCGACCGCGGCCGCCTGCTTACGCCACCAGGCCAGTGCCTCGGCACGTTCGAGCGGGGCGAGGAATCCGACGGAGGCCCCGCCCCGGACGGTGTCGGTCAGCAGGTCGGCCAGTTCCTTGGCGCGGGCGAGCACGTCAGAGCCGCCGAGCCGGGTGATCGCGGTCATGGGAGCACCACCACGAGGGCGTAGCGGACATCGCCCGGGCCCGGGCAGTGGAACCGCGTGGGGCCCCACACCCGCAGCCTCAGGCAGTCACCGGCGGCGAGCCGGTGCTCGACGTCCTGGGCGGTCACCTCCAGCGTTCCGTCGACGACCCAGATGTGCTGTTCGAGTCCGGGCACGGGCGGCCGGTCGTAGGCGATGTCGGCGCCTGCCGTGAGCCGCCCCTCGACGAGTTCGCCGCGCAGCCCGGGGTGCGGAGGGGACACGGACCGCCGTACGAAGCCGGAGGCCGCGTCCTGCCATACGGCCTGACCGGCGGCGCGTACCACCTGGGCGGGCTCCGCCTCGACCTCGCTCAGCAGCTGCGACATGGTGCGGCCGTAGACGCCGCACAGCCGGTTCAGCATCGAGGCGGTGGGGCTGATCTCGGCGCGTTCGGCCCGGGAGAGGGTGGAGCGGCTGACTCCGCTGCGGTCCGCCAGCTCGCCCAGCGACCAGCCGCGCTCCGCCCGCAGCTGGGCGAGGCGCGCGGCGAGCCGGGCGTCGACGGGGTCCATGGCGTCATTTCCCATGACGGAGACCCTATATCCCAGATGAGGGATCGCATCCCGAATCAGGGACGCTGGCGGCGTCGGCCGGCTCCGACCGTTCGGCCCCCGGACCCCGGACCCCGGACCGGCCTGCGGAACAGCCCCCGATGGCGTTCGACGGCCGCGCGCCGCCGACCTCATCGAGAAGATGCAGGCCTGGGCCTTGCCCGCCGCAGCCGGGGGGCAGGCAACACCGTCCGGGGCCGGGCCGTCAGTCCACCGTCGCGGCCTCCGCCAGCGCGTCCAGCACCGGACGTATCAGCGGGTGCCCCTCCGCCCCACGGCGCACGGCCGCGAAGACCCGGCGGGTCGGCGCGACCCCGTCGACGGGGCGCACGACCACACCGGTGAGGTCCATCCCGCGCAGGGCCGAGCGGGGCACGAGAGCCACCCCCGCGCCGGCCGAGGCGAGCGCCACGACCGCGCGGAAGTCGTCCGAGGAGTGCTCGAGGCGGGGCTGGAACCCGGCGTGCTCACAGGCCAGGACGACGACGTCGTGGCAGGGGTTGCCCGGGTACGGTCCGATCCACGGGTCCTTGGCCAGCCCGGCCAGCGGGACCTCGGGCGCGTCGGCGAGGCCGTGGGTGACCGGAACCACCGCGTCGAAGGGTTCGGCGTAGAGCGACACGGGTGTGAGCCGGGGGTCGTCCGCGTCGGGCGCGCCCCGGTACTCAACGGCGACCGCGACGTCGACCTGCCGGTCCAGGACCATCGGCAGGCTCTCGTCGCCCTCGGCGTCCTGGACCCGGACCCTGATACCGGGATCGGTGCGCGTGAGCCGGGCCAGCGCGGGGGCCACCACCAGGCCGATACCGGTGGCGAAGGAGGCGAGGGTCACCGTGCCCGCCGATCCCGCGTCATAGGCGGCCAGCTCGGCCTCGGCACGCTCCAGCTGGGCGAGGACCGCGTGGGTGTGGCCGAGCAGGATCTCGCCGGCGGGGGTCAGTCGTACGCCCCTGGCGCTCCGCTCGACCAGCCGGTGGCCGGTCTCCTGTTCCAGCGCGGTGAGCTGCTGGGACACGGCGGAGGGCGTGAGGTAGAGCGCGGCGGCAGCGGCCGTGACGGTGCGGTGGTCGGCCACCGCACGGAGGATGTGCAGCCGCCGCGCTTCGATCATGCGAACGATTATCGCAAGACGTACGGGTCCGTCAGCCCTCCAGCTCCGCCCGGGCCGCCACGAACGCGTCGACAGCGCGGTTGACGTCGTCCGTGGAGTGCGCGGCGGACAGCTGCACCCGGATGCGGGCCTGCCCCTGCGGGACCACCGGGTAGGAGAAGCCGATGACGTACACGCCGCGCTCCAGCAGCAGCTCGGCCATGCGTCCGGCCTTCGTCGCGTCGCCGATCATCACCGGGGCGATCGCGTGGTCGCCGGGCAGGACGTCGAAGCCCTCCTCGGTCATCCGGCCACGGAAGAGAGCGGTGTTCTCGGCCAGCTTCTCGCGCAGGTCGCCCGCCGACTCCAGCAGGTCCAGCACCTTGAGCGAGGCCGCCGCGATCACCGGGGCGAGCGTGTTCGAGAAGAGGTACGGCCGTGAGCGCTGGCGCAGCAGGGCGACGATCTCGGCGCGGGCGGCGACATAGCCGCCGGAGGCGCCGCCGAGCGCCTTGCCGAGGGTGCCGGTGATGATGTCGACGCGGTCCATGACACCGTGCAGCTCGGGGGTGCCGCGACCGCCCGGGCCGACGAAGCCGACGGCGTGCGAGTCGTCGACCATGACCATGGCGTCGTACCGGTCGGCGAGGTCGCAGATCTCCCGCAGTGGCGCCACATAGCCGTCCATGGAGAACACACCGTCGGTGACGACCAGCTTGCGGCGGGCGCCGCCCTCGGACGCCTCCTTCAGCTGCCGCTCCAGATCCGCCATGTCGCGGTTGGCGTAACGGAAGCGGCGCGCCTTGGACAGGCGGATGCCGTCGATGATCGAGGCATGGTTGAGGGCGTCGGAGATCACCGCGTCCTCCGGGCCGAGGAGCGTCTCGAAGACACCGCCGTTGGCGTCGAAGCAGGAGGAGTACAGGATCGTGTCCTCCTGGCCGAGGAACGCGGACAGCCGCGCCTCCAGCTCCTTGTGCACCTCCTGGGTACCGCAGATGAAGCGCACGGACGCCATGCCGTAGCCCCAGCGGTCCAGCGCCTCGTGGGCGGCGGCGATCACCTCGGGGTGGTCGGCGAGGCCGAGGTAGTTGTTGGCGCAGAAGTTGAGCACCTCGCCGGGACGGCCGCCCGCTACGACGTTCACCGTCGCGGACTGCGGGGTGTCGATGACGCGCTCGGGCTTGTGCAGCCCGGCGGCCCGGATGTCGTCGAGGGCGGCGCTCAGGTCGGCGCGCACGGAGTCGAACATGGTGAAGCTCCTCAAAGTGCTGACGCGGGAAAGCGGGATATACGGGGGGCGAGACGCGGGACGGGGGCTACGCGGTCCAGTCCAGGATGATCTTGCCGCCCCGGCCGCTCGCCGCGTCCTCGAACGCCGCCTCGTGGTCGCGGTAGTCGTAGCGGCCCGTGATCACGGGAGAGAGGTCGAGCCCGCCCTCGAGCAGGACCGACATGGCGTACCACGTCTCGAACATCTCCCGGCCGTAGATGCCCTTGATCGTGATCATGGAGGTGACGATCCGGGCCCAGTCGACGGCGAACTCCTGGGACGGCAGCCCGAGCATGGCGATCCGTCCGCCGTGCGTCATGTTGGCGATCATGTCGCGCATCGCCTCGGGGCGGCCGGACATCTCCAGGCCGATGTCGAAGCCCTCACGCAGACCGAGTTCGCGCTGGCCGTCGGCGATCGTCGCGTCGGAGACGTTCAGCGCGAGGCTGACACCGATCTTGCGCGCCAGCTCCAGGCGCTCCTCGCTCACATCGGTCACGACGACGTTGCGGGCGCCCGCGTGCCGGGCCACGGCCGCGGCCATCAGACCGATCGGGCCGGCGCCGGTGATCAGGACGTCCTCGCCCACCAGCGGGAACGACAGGGCGGTGTGCACCGCGTTGCCGAACGGGTCGAAGATCGCGGCGACATCGAGGTCCACGGGGACGCGGTGCACCCAGACATTGCCCGCGGGCAGGGCCACGTACTCGGCGAACGCGCCGTCGCGCCCCACACCGAGCCCGACCGTCGCCCGGCACAGATGGCGGCGCCCGGCCAGGCAGTTACGGCACTTCCCGCACACCAGATGACCCTCGCCGCTGACCCGGTCGCCCACCTTGACGTCCGTGACGTCACGGCCGGTTGCGACGACCTCGCCGACGAACTCGTGCCCGATCACGAGGGGAGTGCGGATCGCCTGCTGCGCCCAGCCGTCCCAAGCCCGGATGTGCAGATCGGTGCCGCAGATCCCGGTCCGCAGGACCTTGATCAGGACGTCGCCGGACCCGATGACGGGTTCCGGGACGTCCGCGAGGCGGAGTCCGGGCTCCGCCTTCTCCTTGACCAGCGCCTTCAACGCTACGGCTCCTGTGAGTGAGGTCCCGGTTCCGGGCACGCCGAAGGAGCCCGCACCGGGGAGAGGAGTGGAATCGCGTAGCAATCTGCCGTACGGCGAGCCGCCGGTCCATCGAGGATTTCTTAAGCGCCGCCACAGCTTTCCTTCACACCTCCTCCGTCACCTGCGGGTTCGTCCCCGCCCGCCTCGCGTGACCGGCGCCGGCTCACACGGGGAACACCCCTCCTACGACACTCGTGCGACGTGGACACGACGTGGCCTCAGCTTTCGTCGTCCGGCCGTCGTTCGATCCTCTCCTGCCGTCGTTCGATCCCCTCCGCCAGCTCCGCCGCCAGCGCCTTGATGGTCTCCAGACCCGCCCGGCCCCAGGGGCGCGGTTGCACATCGGCGGCGCAGACCGTGCCGAGGGCGGTGCCCGTGCGGTCGACGAGCGGCGCGCCCAGGTAGGAGCGGATGCCCACCTCGTCGACCACGGGATTGCCGGCGAAACGCGGATAGTCGCGGACGTCCTCGAGGACGAGCGCCTTGCGCCGGAGCACCACATGCGGGCAGAAGCCGTACTCGCGGCCCAGGTGACGGGTGGTCGGCGCCCCCGCGCCCTCCGGGCCGGCGGCTGCGGTCAGGGGGCGGTCGTCGGGCTGGTGGAGCCCCGCGAAGAACTGCCGGTGCTCGCCGACGAAGGTGACCATCGCGTACGGCGCCGCGGCGAGTTCCGCCACCCGGTCCGCGAAGGCGTCGAACTCGGGTTCGGCGCGCTCGCCGAGACCGAGCCGGCGCAACCGGCGTACGCGCTCGGGAGCGTCCCGGTCCTCGGGGGTCAGCAGCAGTCGCCTCAGGGTCATGTGCGGGCTCCGGGCCTCGGGGCCGGTGTCGCGGGGGCGTGCGCGAGGAGGTGGCGGACGAGCGTGAGCAGGGTCTGCACCCCCGAGCTGGAGATACGGGCGTCGCAGCGCACCACGGGGATCCGCGGGTCGAGGTCGAGGGCACCGCGCACCTCCTCGGGGTCGTAGCGGTGGGCGCCGTCGAACTCGTTGACGGCGACGATGAAACCGAGTCCGCGCTGCTCGAAGAAGTCGACGGCGGCGAAGCAGTCCTCCAGACGGCGGGTGTCGGCGAGGACGACCGCTCCGAGCGCGCCCTCGGAGAGCTCGTCCCACATGAACCAGAACCGTTCCTGTCCGGGCGTGCCGAAGAGGTACAGCACATGCTGCGGATCGAGGGTGATACGGCCGAAGTCCATCGCCACGGTCGTCTCGACCTTGTTCTCGATCCCGTCGAGGCTGTCGGTCGCGGCGCTGACCGTGGTCAGCAGTTCCTCCGTGCTCAGCGGCGCGATCTCGCTCACCGCGCCCACGAAGGTCGTCTTGCCTACTCCGAAACCTCCCGCCACCAGGATCTTCAGCGCGGTGGGAAAGGGGTCAGAGCTGTCGTCGTAGTCCATCGAGCACTGCCTCCAGAAGAGACCGGTCAGTGGGGTTGTGGTGGAAAGCGGGGGGTCTGGTGGTGAGCGCCCCGCAGTCGACGAGGTCGGACAGCAGCACCTTGGTCACCACCGCGGGCAGCTTCAGGTGCGCTGCCACCTCGGCGACCGAGACGGGGGCCAGGCACAGGCCGAGGGCCTGGGCGTGCTCGGGGCCGAGATGGCCGAGGGGCGTGGTCCCGGTGGCCCTCACCTGGGAGAGCAGATCGAGGGCGGTACTCGGTCGGGTGCGGCCGTTGCTGACCGTGTAGGGGCGGATCAGTCGTCCGGCCGCGTCATCGAGCCAGGGGCCGTCGCCGGCCGCGGTCACGCTCAAGGCCTGGTCGCCGACGGCTGCGTGGCGCTCCGTCGGGGCGCGGTGGCCAGATAGGGCCGCACGCTTTTGACCAGCATGGCCATCTCATAACCGAGGACGGCCGCGTCGGCCTCGCGGTCGGCAAGGACGGCGAGACAGGTGCCGGAACCGGCGGTGGTGACGAAGAGCAGGGTCGCATCGAGTTCGACGACGACCTGCCGTACGTCGCCGCCGTCCCCGAAGCGGGCGCCCGCGCTGCGGCCGAGCGAGTAGAGGCCGGAGGCCAGGGCGGCCATATGGTCGGCGCTGTCCGTGTCGAGGCCGTGCACGGACTTCACCAGCCCGTCGCACGAGAGGAGGACCGCGCTCCTGGTGTGGGGTACGCGCTGCACGAGGCCGCTCATCAGCCAGTCGAGATCGGAAACTTGGGCGGTCGGCACGTCGCTCGCCATGGTGGATCGACTCCTTGGGGTACGCAGGTCCTCGAGAGCGGGTGGGGTGGGGGCGGTCATCCGGCGGCCGGGTTCCCCTGGTGACGCCCCGTCAGGTCTCGGTCGAGCGAGCGCGGGTCGGCGGCGCTCCCCTGATGACGCGCCGTCAGGTCGCGGTCGGGCGTGCGCGGCTCGGCGGGCTCCGGGCGGGCGGCCGTCTCGGCGGGGCCCGGCTCCGACTGCTGCCGCGCCTCCGCGAGGAGGATGCCCCGCTGGAATGCGGCCATCAGGCCCGGGTCATGGCCGGCGAGCTGGTCGGTCCCCTGACGGACGGGCACGGCGGGGCCCCCGCGGAGCTGGGGCGCGATGTGTTCCTGGGCGCGTCTGCGGGGCAGTTGCGGCTTGCTGACGGTGCCGCGCACGACGCCCGTCCGCGGCGCCGGATGTCCGCCCGTGGTCTCGAAGTGCCCGCCGGCGAGCTCCACATGTCTGCCGGTGTTCTCCACAACGGCCGGACGGTCGCCGGGGCGGACGCCGGGCCGTGCCTCGGCGGGGTTGGAACGCGGGGCGTCGGCGTCGCGCACGGGCAGCGGCGACCGCGCCCCGCCGGCCGGGACCGCCCGCTCCCGTGACTGCCGGAGTTCGGGTGGCACGGGATGCTCCGACGCGCCGGGCGAAGGGCGCAAGGCCCGGCTGTCCCATGGCGGCGGTGCCGGGGCATGCGTGGCCGCGGCATCCCCTTCCCCCGCGCTGGTGACGCCGGAGGGCGCGAGCGGTGCCCTCCCGGTGCGCGTCCCTGACGACACGACCGGTGCCGTGCCCGTATGCGTCCCTGACGACACGACCGGTGCCGTGCCCGTATGCGTCTCGTGCCCACCGGGCGCTGCCGGCCTCAGGTCCGTCCTCGGCGGCACGGCCGGCGTCATGGCTCCGGCCGCGCCGGGAGCCGTTCCGAGCAGGCCCTGCGGCAGCACGAGGACCGCTTGGACACCGCCGTAGATGTTGGTCTGCAACCGGACGTGGATGCCATGGCGGCGGGCCAGCTGGGAGACCACGAACATGCCGATGCGGCCGTCCGCCAGCAGGCCGGCGACGTTGACCTGATCGGGGTCGGTGAGCAGGGCGTTCATCCTGTGCAGCTCGGCCGGTGGCATGCCGAGCCCGCGGTCCTCGACCTCCACGGCGAGCCCCGAGGTGACAAGGCCCGCCCGCAGCAGCACCTGGGTGTGCGGCGCCGAGAACACCGTGGCGTTCTCGACGAGTTCCGCGAGCAGGTGGATCACGTCGGCGACGGCGTGCCCGCGCAGGGTGCCCTCGATCGGCGGCACGAGTCTGACCCGCGCGTACTGCTCGACCTCCGCGGTCGCCGAACGCAGCACCTCGGTCATGGGCACGGGGGTGGTCCACTGGCGGCGGGAGACGGCGCCGCCGAGCACCGCGAGGTTCTCGGCGTGACGCCGGACGCGGGTGGCGAGGTGGTCGACGTGGAAGAGGCCCTTGAGCAGGTCGGGGTCCTCGATCTCGTTCTCCAGCTCGTCGAGGATCGAGATCTCCCGGTGCACCAGGGACTGGAGACGCCGGGCGAGGTTGACGAACACCTCCAGTTTCTGTTCGCTCCCGGTCCGGCTGGAGAGCTGTGCGGCCTGCACGACCGCGGCGACGGCGCCTTCGCGGGCGCGCGCCAGCTCGGCGGCGAGCAGCTCGAAGTCGTCGGCGTCCTCGGCGGGTCTGCCGTGTGTCCTGCGCTCGGGCGGCACCTCCCCGCGGCGGAGTGTCTCGACGAGGGCGTGCAGGTCGGCCTCGCCGCGGGCGCTGGCGCCGCGCAGCGCGTCGAGCCGTTCCCGCACGGAGGCGGCGGTACGTCCGGCGGCCACGGCGGCGGTCACGATGGCCGCGAGGGTCACGGCGAGGGCGCCCGCGAGTACGGCCCAGAGGGTGGGGCTGGGCCGTGCGCCGGTGGTGCGGACGGTGAAGAGCACGACGGCACAGGCGCTGAGGGTCACGGCGACGGGCGGCAGGACGGCCAGGCGCAGCAACTGGGGCCGCATTGCGGCCTCTCCGGGCGGCGGGGTGGTGTGGGGGGCCGGTCGCCCGTGCCGCCCGCCCTCACGGCGGTCTGCGCGTGCGGCCGGTGCGCGGAGGTGAGACATCGGCGTCCTCGTACTGGGTGCGTCGGGGCGTGGGGCTCCCGCGGGTCTGCGCGACTCGGGCGTGCGGCATCGCGGTGCCGGTCGAGAGAGCCGTGAATTACGGCGCTGCGTCGACTGACGGCAACTCAGAGTAGTCGCCCTGCGGGCACGTGCGGTGGGCTGTTGATAAGTCCTCCGCAGAGCTTCCCGCCCTGGTATGAGGCCTCGTACGACAGGCCGATAACCGCGCCAGAGATTCGCTCGCAACCGCTCTGGAGGCGATCAGAGCCGGTCACAAGCGGTCGTAAGCAAAGGAGGGGCCAGCGAGCCCCAGGGACCCTCCAGCACGCCCCAGACCTATTGATTCGCCCTACATCCAGATGCATAATGCGCTTATGCATAAGCGAGTTATGGACTCTGCTCGGCCCGAGGCCTCGTCGGAGGCCTCACAGGAGGCCTCGCCCGAGGTTCCGCAGGTTCCGTCCGATGTCTCGCCCGAGGTCTCGTCCGAAGCCCTGATCATCGCCGTGGAGCGGATGGTCCGCTACGTCCGTCACAGCGCCACCACCGGCGGCCTGAGCACCGCCGCCTCGTCCGCCCTGGCCCGCCTGGGGCGGGAAGGTCCGTACCGGCTGACCGACCTGGCCCGGGCCGAGGGCGTGTCCCAGCCCAACATGACCCAGCTCGTCACGCGCATGGAACGCGCGGGCCTGGTACGGCGGATAACCGACAGCACCGACGGACGGGGCGTCCTGGTGGAGGTCACCGAGACCGGGCTGACCGTCTTCCGGCAGCGGCGCGCCGAGCGCGCAGACGCCCTGGAGCAGCTGATCGGGGAGCTGACCGAGCCGGAACAGCGCGCGGTGAAGGTGGCACTGCCGGCCCTCGCCCGCGCGATCCAGGACCGCCAAAGGCGCTCCTGACCGCCCCCGTCGCGACTGACTCCTCGTCACGCCCCCCACCACCCCTGTCACACCTCACTCGGGAGGAAAAGCGCGCATGAGCGCTCCGCACGGAGGAGCCACGAGCCCCTTCAAGCAGCCCAAGGCCGTCTGGGCAGTCGCCTTCGCCTGTGTCATCTCGTTCATGGGCATCGGCCTGGTGGACCCGATCCTGCCCGCCCTGGCCGAGAGCCTGCACGCCTCGCCCAGCCAGGTCTCCCTGCTGTTCAGCAGCTATCTCATCGTCACCGCGGTGGCGATGCTGATCGTCGGCTGGGTCTCGAGCCGCATCGGCGCCAAACGCACCCTCGTCGCCGGGCTCGCGGTCATCGTCGTCTTCTCCGCCCTCGCAGGCACCTCCGGATCCATCAACGGGATCGTCGGTTTCCGCGCGGGATGGGGCCTGGGGAACGCCCTGTTCATCGCCACCTCCCTGGCCGTCATCGTGGCCTCCGCCAGCGGCGGCTTCGGCGGCGCGATCATCCTCTACGAGTCCGCGCTCGGACTCGGCATAGCCGTGGGGCCGCTGCTGGGCGGGGAGTTGGGGGCCATCAGCTGGCGCGGGCCGTTCTTCGGCGTCGCCGTGCTGATGGCCATCGCCCTGGTCGCTACTCTCGCCTTCGTCCCCGCCCCGCCCAAGCCGGAGCGCCCCACCTCGCCGATCGCCCCGCTCAAGGCACTGCGCCACCGTGGCCTGCTGACCATGGGCATCATGGCCCTGCTGTACAACTGGGGCTTCTTCACGATGCTCGGCTACGCCCCCTACCCCATGAAGCTGAGTGCCCATCAGCTGGGTCTGGTGTTCACGGGCTGGGGCCTGCTCGTGGCCGCGTTCAGCGTCTTCTTCGCCCCGCGCCTGCAAGCCCGTTACGGCACCGCTCCGGTGCTGTACGCCAACCTGCTGGGCCTTGGCATCGTGATGGCCGTCATCGCCGCCGGAGTGAGCACCCCGGCGGTGGTCGTCGTGGCGGTCATCGTCAGCGGCGCCTTCATCGGCATCAACAACACCCTGACCACCCAGGCCGTCATGCTGGTCTCCCCCGTCGAGCGCCCCGTGGCCTCCTCCGCCTACGGCTTCCTGCGCTTCATCGGTGGCGGCCTGGCCCCGTATGTCGCCGGCAAGCTGGCCGACGCCACCGACCTGAGCGTCCCCTTCTACCTGGGCGCCGCCACGTTCCTCCTGGCCATCCCCGTGCTGGCCGGCGGCCACCGTCTGCTCCGCCGGGCCGAACAGCACACCGGTGAAGGACGGCCTGTCACCCCCACCCTGACCCCCGTCGGCATCCCGGTCACGGCCGACGCGTCTCCTGTCGTGGTCGCCGTCGGGGACCACGACAGGGCCGCCGTGACCGTCGACACGGCGGCACGGCTCGCCCTCGGCACCGGCGGCCCCTTGGAGGTCGTCCACGTTCTGCAAACCGCCGTCGTCGAGGAACAGGCCGTCGACACCGAGGACTTCGACCAGGCCCGCACCGCCGTCACCGCTCATCTCGACCGGCTCGCCGCACAGGGCATATCCGCCACGGGCCAGATACTGGCCTCCGTCGGCGACCACGCCGCGGCCGGCCGAGCCCTCGCCCGGCACGCCGCCGAGATCCACGCATCGACGGTCGCCGTGGGACGCTCGCCGCGCGGACCGCTCGCCCAGTTCGCCGACGGCAGCTTCACCACCGCCCTCACCCACGCCGCCGACTGCACCGTGCTGCTCGTCGACCCGGACCACGCCCCTCGCCCGCTGACCGCGTCGGCCCTGGCGGAGCTGCGCAACAGCCCGGCCTGAAGGGGCTGACCCGTGGTCATCACCCGGGGGCGGCCGGGCAGGGCTCAGCAGCCTTGCGAGGCGGAGGCGCGATCCGCTGCCGCGTGTACGGCGGGGAGAAGGTTCGCGAGCCGTTCGAGCTGGTCGCGCTGGGAGCGCAGGTCCACAGCGGCGAGGCGGGCGACGATGCGCCGGGCGCCGGCGGCGACGTACCGTCCCAGGCGCTCGAGCACCTGGCCGGAACACCGGGCTGAGGCCGCTGAGTCGATCGCGTCGGCCTTGCGGCCGATGGCTCGCAGGGCGGCGGGGAGCAGACCGCGCAGGGTGAGGACTGTGGCTTACGCCACAGCGGACGGGGCGTGCACCTGATGGGGTGATCCGCATGACCGACGGAATCACCTGGCTCGCCGAACCCAAGTCGATCGACTGGGGCGGATACAGCGTCGTCATCGCCCTGGACCTCGCCGGAGAGGAACTGGCAGCGCGTGTCGCCGCCGGCCGGTACGGCCGGAACAAGCAGCTGCCGCGGTTTCTCGGGAGCCTCACCGGATGGCAGGCCGATGACGTGATGAGCGGCCTGTTCGGGGACACCCACGACGCCATAGCCCTCCGCTACGGAGAGATCGACGAGTGGTCCTATGTCGTCCAGCACGGTTTCTGGTACGGGGAGTTCGGCCCGGAGCCGCCCGTCTCGCGAGGCGGCGCCCACGTCTACCGCCTGTGGTACGAGGAAGAGAACGGCAAGCCCGTCCCCCCGTACTTCTCCTACGAGCACGACGGCCGCACCATGTGCACGTTCAACCTCCACCTCGACGGCTCATGGGGACCTGGCAGAGTCGACGGCGACGCGGACGTCGTGTCCGCGCTCGAAGCGGAACTCACGGCCGCGGGACTGCCCCTCGACGACCCCGACAGGCACGGGGACGACCGCCGCGCGGTGCACCGCACATGTCTGGGCGTCATCGAACGACACTTCGGCCTCACCCTGCCCCGCGACGAGATCCTCGACAGCCCGCTGCCCACCCTGCTGATGAAGGCGAACGTCGCCAAGTGTCCCTTCTGTGGCGCTCGGCCCTCCTGAGAACCACACCCTGACGGCTCGAAGCCGGCGCCGGGTGCGACACCGGCGCCGGCTTCCGTCCGCAAGGCGTCGGCCACGCGCTTCAGCCTGTCCGCCGCGCCTGACACCGCATTCGGTAGAGCACACCGTCGAACTGACCGGCCTGTGCGCCGACTGCCGACCGGCGGGCACCGCGCCGCGTTCCCTGCGCTGTCACGAGACGGTCACCGCGCTGGCGTGGCGTCCCGGGGGTGCGGGTCATCTGGCCAGCGGAGGCCACGACGGAACCGTGGCGCTGTGGCACGCCACGGCCTGGCCGCCCCAGGCGCGGCTGTCACCGGCGCGCACGTTGGAGGGCGTCGGCGCGGCCGTGGCGGCGCTCGCCTGGGCCGGCCTGCGTCTGCTGATCGCCGCTCACCGGGACGGCCGGGTCCGGGCGTACGGCGTATCCTCCAGGACCGCCCTGTGAGCCCCCGTACGCCGGGGACACCCCGCACGGTGACGATCGGCGCCGCTCGGGGCAGGCCCTGCACGCTGGTCGTCTGCCGGGGCTGCTGCTGCGGCAACGCCCGCAAGCACCCCGGCAGCGACCACGCCTGGCAGCTGGAGCGGCTGCGCGCCGCAGCGGCCGAAAACGGCTTCGCCGTCCGTACGACGGACTGCCTCGGGCCCTGCGACCAGGCCAATGTCATCGTTGTGCAGCCCTCCGCGGCCGGCCGGCGGGCCGGGGGCAGAGCCACCTGGATCGGCTTCGCCATGGACGACGACTGCACGGAGGACGTACTGCGCTGGGCGGCCGCGGGCGGGCCGGGAGTGGTGGCACCTCCGGCCACGCTGGAGCTGCAGTTCGTCCGTCCGCCCCGTGAGGCCCGGAACCGTGCACGCCGGTGATCCGGTGCGAGTGGTGGAGGCGGGCGGCGTCGCGGCGGCCGCCCGCCTGGACGAGGGCACGGCGGCATCCGTGGCCACCACGCTCCAGGCCCTGGCCGCGCCCTCCCGGCTGCTGATTCTCAGCGCCTTGCGGCAGGCGGACGCCTCGGGCCTCTCCGTGACCGAACTCGCCGCCGTGATCGGCATGGAACAGTCCGCCGTCTCCCACCAGCTGCGCTTGCTGCGGGCGCTGGGCCTGGTCACCGGACGGCGCGACGGCCGGCGCGTCGTCTACCGCCTCTACGACGACCACGTCGCCCAGCTCCTGGACCAGGCCGTCCACCACGTCGAGCACCTGCGGCTCGGCATCCGCGCCCCCCGCTGAGCCTGCGGTCGGACCGGCACGCGGCCCTCGCGCGGACGAACGGCGACGACCGCGGACGCGTACCCCTCGACGGGCACACCTCCAGCCGCCTCCACCCGCTCAGTGCCCGAAGTTCCCCGAGCCGGCGATAGCCGGACCATGATGGGCTGAAGCGGCGGGAGGTGCGCCGGTGCGAAGGGGAGATGCGCTTGCCGAACCCCGGCTGGGCGCCGGTCAGTTGGCAGTGGGCCAACACAGGATGACCTGCCTCTCGCCGAAGAGGCAACGAACACCCGATGGCCCAGCCCGCGGACGGGGACCGTCTGGCAGGCTGATCGTCATGGCAGCACACAAGGCGGCGAGGGCACCTGAGTTCACACAGATCACCCGGCCCCATGAGCTGACCTGCGACCTGAGGCGAGAGTTGGTCGACTGCTGGGTGACGGTGAGCAATGCCGGCGGGGCGGTCATCCCGCACGGGTTCTCATTGCCGCCGGTGAGTCCGCGGGAGGTAGGGCCGGTGCTCGACCAGATCGTCCACACACTCGATCCGCAACGGAGCAGGCTGCTCGTGGCCACCGTGGAGGGCGTGCTGGCGGGGTGGCTGCTCCTTCGCCGTGATCCGCACCCGCTCGTCGCGCACTGCGGCGTGGTCAACCACGTGCAGACGCACACCAGGTTCCGTGGCCTGGGGATCGGTGCCGCGCTGATGCGCCGCGTCCCTGTCGTCGCCCGCGACGAGATGGGCGTGGAACGGCTGGCGCTCGCCGCGCGCTCCGGCCTGGGGCTCGAGGACTTCTACCGCAAGCTGGGCTGGGTGGAGGTCGGCCGATGGCCGGGGGCGCTGCGGGTGGCCCCCGGTGACGACCGCGACGAGATCCTGATGAGCCTCGCCCTCTGACAGCCGTCCGCACCCCAGCCCGGGAGTCGTCCCCATCGGCTCGGGACGCGCAGGCCGTGCGGATCAGTCCTTGACCGCCACGAGGACTCGACTGTCGCCGAACTGCCAGACCGACGTGACATGGTGAAAGCCCGCCTTCCGCAGAAGTTCGGCATGCCGGGCCGCGGTCAGGTGGTGGCCGCCGCTGCCACGTTCCTGGGCGGCCCGACGCTGCTCTCGCTGGGCGAACAGGTCGGTGAGTTCCGGGTCCTGGGCCGCCTCGGCCCACCAGGACTGCCAGTCCTCGTGCGTGTGCGCGCGTGATCGCTCAGCCCTTCGGCGACCCACATGCGCGGTGATCTCCGAGTTGGGCGAGCCGCTCTCGGGGAAGTGGTCGCCGTTGATGAGGGCGCCGCCGGGCCCGAGAAGCCCGGCGAGGCGGCGATATGTGTGCAGGAGGGCCGGCTCGGCCAGGTAGTGCAGGGCTGTTGTCGAGACGGCCGCGTCGAGAGGGCGGTCCAGGCCGAGTGCGTCGGTCCAGTCGTCGTCGCCGATGACGGCGTCGACGTAGCGGGCGGCGTCCGCGTAGTGGGTGCGGCCGAGTTCCAGGAGGACCGGGTCCATGTCGACGGCGACGATCTCCGCTCCCGGCAAGCGTCCGGCGAGCCGCGCCGCCAGCGAGCCCGGCCCGCAGCCCAGGTCGAGCAGGAGCGGCCGCCCGCAGTCGGCGGTCACGTGCTCGACCACATCGGCGATCACGGTGAACCGCTCCTCACGGTCGACGGCGTAACGCTGCTGTTGCCGTTCCCAGCGCTCCACCCACATTTTGGCCGTCGCCATGCTCACGCCCATCTGGTCGCGCACCCCTTCCGTCTCTCACCTGTCGCGGTCACCGTCGAATCTACAGGTGGAAACGGTTTTCGATTCTATTTGGAACTCAATCGAGTGACGCCAGGACCGCCAGCAGACGGTCGACTTCGTCCACGGTGTTGTAGACGTGGAGGCTGACCCGCACCGAGCCGTCCTTCTTCTCCTCGGCGCCGGCCTGGCAGAGGCTGTCGGCCCGAACCATGAAACCCTCGCTGAACAGGATGAAGCCCAGGTCGTCGGATGGAATGCCGCGATGGCGGAAGGTGACGATGCCGTGGCGCCGTTGCCGGACGGGCAGCGCGGAGTCGGCGGCCAGGCTGGACTGGCAGCCCAGGATCTCGTAGGAGGCGAGGTGCCGGAGTCCGTCGGTCAGCCGGGTCGCGAGGGTGACCGTCCATCGCGCGATCCGCTCGATGTCCGCCGTCTCCAGCCAGTCGAGTGCCGCCTCCAGCGAGGCGATGCCCACCGTGTTGGGGGTGCCCTGCCAGCCGCCGGGCTCGAAGGCCGGCCCGCGTGCGTTGCGCGCCCAGACCGCCCCCGTACCGGGCAGCGCCAGCGCCTTGTGTCCCGAGAAGACCACGAAGTCCACATCGAGCGCCGCCTCGGCGACGGAGACCGGCAGATGGCCGACGCTCTGGGCGGCGTCCAGACAGATCGGTACCTCGGGGCCGACAACCTCTCGGATGCGGTGCACGTTCATGTCGCCGCCGTACACGTGGTGGAGGTGCGTGGCGGCGACGAAACGGGTACGGGGGCCGACGACCTGGCCCATCACCCGGTGGTCGTAGTCTCCCGACTCGGCCTGGTACGGCAGCCCCCGCACGCGTACGTCGATTCCCCGGTCGGCCAGCAGCCTCTGGGCTTCCAGCCAGGGGTCCAGATTGGCCCGGTGGTCGGCGAAGGGGACCAGGATCTCGTCGCCGTCGGAGAGAAACGAGGTGAGCCAGTCCCGGGCGATGGTGCGCAGTCCCTCGCTGGTGCCGCTGGTGAAGTGGACGGCGGACCGCTGCGGATCCGGGTCTTCGAGGAACTCCTTGACCCGCCGGCGGGTGCGCTCCACCAACTCCGTGGTCCGGTTGGCCCACGGGTAGGTACCTCGCCCCGCGTTGGCGTTCGACGTCGTCAGGTATGACTGAACCGCTTCCAGTACCGCCCGGGGCTTCTGTGCGGTGGCCGCGCTGTCGAGGTACGCCAGGTCGGGGTGAGCGGTGATGATGGGGAACTGCTCCCGCACCTCGCGCTGCCAGGCCGCGTCGGCCTGCTCTTCCCCGTGGCGGGGATGCACGGCGCTCATTCCCGTACCAGCGGCGCGCCCGCGTCCCGCCAGGCGATGATGCCGCCCGCCAGGCTGCGCACGTCGGGATGGCCCATCCGGGTCAGCAGCGCGGCAAACCGGGCGGACTTCTCACCGACCGGGCAGGCCAGCAGCACGGGCTTCCGCTTGCTGAAGGGCAGCCCGTCGCGCACGAGTTCCTCGAAGAGCTCGTCGACGATGTTGACCGAACCCTCGATGTGCAGCGCGGCGTACGCGTGCGGGCCCCGCAGGTCGACGACGAGCGGGCGCGGCTCTCCGTCGGCGATCCACCGCCGGGCGGCGTCGGTGTCGATGATCCGGGCCTCGGCTCGAACCTCGGCCTCGGTGAGGGCCGCGGCGGAGTGCCCTCGGCGGGGTGTGCCCAGAAGCTCGGGCCTGCGTTGTCGTACGTAGCTCAAGTAGCTCTCAGCACGGTCGCAGACGATGAAGACCGCTGTCCGGCGTCGCTCCGACTCGGGCAACGCCGCGTCCACCGCTCGCAGATGACGTATCGCACCTTGGTAGGCGGCACCGCCCGTGGGTCCGGAGAGCAGTCCGCAGCGGCGGACGAGGGTGAGCATTCCGTCGATGGCCTCCTGCGACGTAACCGACTCGATGGTGTCGTAGGTCGCCGGGTCGAACAGGCCCACCTGGTGTACCTCGTCGATGGTGCGGATGCCGGGGATGAAGTCCGACTTGTGGGCGACCAGGCCAAGGACCCGTACCTCTGGGTCGTGTTCGCGCAGCACCCTGGCCACGCCGGTCGACGAACCCGCCGTGCCCACGCAGGCGATGAACCAGTCCGGTGCCCGCCCGTCCAGGTCCTTGACGATCTCCGGGCCGGTGCCGGACGCGTGTGCCTCGGTGTTGCGCGGGTTGAAGTACTGGTCGGTGTGCAGATACGTGCTTCCCGGCTCGGCGAGCGCCTGGTGGAAGCGGGTCAGTGGATCGTCCGTGTCGGTGGGGTCCAGGCACTCGCTCTGCCCGGGCAGCTCCTCGATCTCGGCGCCCAGCAGCAGGAGCAGCTCCTTGATCTCCGGCACCCGCATCCGGTTGGTCACGCTCTTGAAGTGCAGCCCGTGCATCCCGGCCAGGAGGGCGAGTGCCTTGGCCGTGTTGCCGCTGGAGAGTTCCACGACCGTCTCCCCGCCGTCGGCGGCGGCCTCGAGAAGCGGGCGCGTCATGTTCCAGGCGGGCCGGTCCTTGACCGAGCCGAAGGGGTTGAGCA
This sequence comes from Streptomyces sp. NPDC047079, assembly GCF_040643755.1. Classification (NCBI taxonomy): domain Bacteria; kingdom Bacillati; phylum Actinomycetota; class Actinomycetes; order Kitasatosporales; family Streptomycetaceae; genus Streptomyces; species Streptomyces sp. NPDC047079. Next base: position 14,635 of record NZ_JBEYUZ010000015.1, on the reverse strand, counting down.
TCTCCAGCTTCGCGTACAGGTCGATGTGGCGCAGGCCGTGCACGGCCGGGTCGATGCGGACCAGCGGCGTGTTGCCGATGGCCTCCGTGATGCTGTCGTACCTCATGCCAACGCTCCCCCGGAGTGTGGGATCGGCCAGTACTCGTCGTCCAGGCACCAGCGCCAGGAGCCCCCCTCGTCCACGACCGCGACCGTGCGGGCGAGCGGCTGCCGCTGTGCGTGGTGGGCGTGGAAGTCCATCGCGTAGCCCGCGGTGTTGGCGAAGGCCAACAGATCACCGGGGTGCGGGCGCCGGGGAAGGAAGACCATGCGGCGTGTGATCAGATCCGCCTCCAGGCAGAGATTGCCGACGAGATATACCCCCACCGGGCCCTCACCGCTCTCCCCTGCCGCCCCAGTGCGCGGGAGCAGGACGGGGTCGACGAGTACGCCGTGTTCCTCCAGGCTCATGTCCCCGGCGTTCATGCCCAGCCGCACCAGATACTCCCCGGTCCCCTCCCCCGTTCGCCGTACGTCGAGGACCCTCGCCAGCGAGAGTCCGCACTGGTCGACGAGAGCGCGGCCCGGTTCGGCGCACAGGTCGTACATGTGCTCAAGGAGCAGGGTGGCGGGCGGGCGGCCCAGGGAGGGCGCGGGCAGTGAGAGCAACTCGGCGAGGTAGTCGGGCCCGGCGGTGGGGCGGTACGCCGGGTACAGGGCCGCGGTCCCGCGCACCGTGCCGCCCTCGTTGCGCAGCCCGTAGCCGTGCCCGCGCCAGGTCAGGGCCGGACGGGTGCCGAGCACGGCCTCGGTCAGCGCGGTGGTGTAGCGGTCCCATTCTGCCGCGTCGGCGACGTAACCGACTCCGAAGCCGCCGCCGATGTCGACGACGCGCGGCGCCAGGCCCCTGGCACGGCACTCGTCCATGACCATCACACAGCGTTCCAGCGCACGGACCTTCTCCGCGAGGCCGGTGGTGTCCAGGTGGTACGCGATGCCGGTCAACTCCACCGCGTCACAGTGCCGTTCGACCGCCGACAGCAGTTCCCCCACCTCGCCCGCCGGCGAGCCGAAGCGGCTGCGCCGTGAGAGCACCCGCACACCGGACTCGTCCGGGCCTCCCGCCGACTCGAACCCGGAGAGCCGCAGCAGGACATCGACCCGGGGAAGGGCGTACTTCCGCACCAGCTCGGCCAGTTGCTCGAGCTCGCGGCGCGAGTCCAGGTTCACCGTCACCCCGAGGCGAGCCGCCAGCCACAGGAAATCCGGGTCCTTGGGGCCGGTGGCCATGATCCGGTCCGGTGTGAATCCGCAGCCCAGGGCGTGGCGCAGCTCCCCGAGTGAGGCGACGTCGACACCGACGGCAGCCGGGTCCTCCGCCGCCAATCGCCGCACCAGGGAACTGGACTGGTTCGCCTTGTGCGCGAAGTACACCCGTCCGGACAGGTGGTGTGCGCGGTAGACGTCATGGAACCGTCGTGCGTTCTCGGCTGTCCGTTCCGGCAGCAGCACGTTGAGCGGGGAGCCGAGCGCATCGACAAGCGAGTGGAGGAATGGTCCGGCATCCAGCAGCGAGGTGAGCGGGGGTTCGAGTCGTGGCCGCAGACACAGGGGCTCACCCACGACAGATCCTCCCCCTCGGCACCGGTCGACCGTCACTCCGCCCACCGTTCGGGCGTAATCATTTCCGCCTACAAACGCGTTAAAGCCCCGGCGCGCGACCTGACGTCATTCGTACGGACGGGCCCGGACCACCCAGTGGTCCGGGCCCGCTCGTGGCGCAGGCGAGAGGCGTCAGCCGTCGGCATACCTGGGATGGGGAGCCACGCTTCGAAGCTTCTCGCACGTCTCTTCGATCTCTCGCTCGGGGAGGAACTGCCCGGTGACACCGGCTCCCGCGCGCAGCCAGACCTCGTCTCCCTGAGACCGCGTAGCCCGCTGCGCAGCGAGTGCTAGGCGGCGGAGCGGCACCGGTCGGCCGTCAACGTCGAGGCTCCCGACGGCCGGACGCCCCCGGCCGGAGAGCGGGTGCACCGCCCGACGGGAATTGCCCTCGCGATCGGCCGTCTACGGGACTCCGATGCATAGGCACAGCTCGGCAACCCACGATATGTGTGCGGATGACAACCCGGAACGGCCCCTTCGGGGTCGGCGAGGGCCTGAACTGCTAGGCGCCCGCCGAACACTCCTGGCGGGGCGCCCCGTCGAACGCGCGCACCACACGGTCGCGCTCTTGAGGCGGGAGACGATCCAGCAGGCGCACGATCCTGCTGAGGTCGTCCTCACTCGCCGTCACCGATCACCCGCAAGGTCAAGATCGTCCACTCGGGCCTCGGCAGGAGCCTGCACCAGCTGGGGCCGACGCCACGGGTGGGCGATGGGCCGGGACACCGCGCGCCACCAGGGGTCCGTGGGAAGGTGGCCAGCGGGCTCGAAGGGCTCGCCGGGCCTGGGGAAGGCTACGGTCTGCCCGGCCTCCTCTGCGGCGTCCTGGATCCACTCCCCCGGCTCAGCCCACGCATGGAAGGCCAGGTTGAACGTCCCCCAGTGGATCGGCAGCAGCACCCCGTGCGGCTTGCCTCCCTGCAGGTCAAGGTGGCTCTGGACCCCTTGCGAGGGGTTCATGTGGATGTCCGGCCACGGGCCCGGCAGCGGCGTCGAATCCGTGTGGTTCCTGGGCCAGAACTCGGAATAGGCGCCGATCTGGATCATCGTGGCGTCGAAGGGGCCGTGCGCGGCACCGATGTCCTTGAAGCCGTCGAAGTAGCCGGTGTCACCGCTGTGGTAGATCCGGTGCAGGTCGCCTGCCACGGACCACGACGCCCACAGCGTGTGCTGGGCGTTGCGCAGGCCGCGACCGCAGAAGTGACGGGCCGGCGTGGCGGTCAGGGTGATGCCGCCGACCTTGGTCGACTCGTGCCAGTCCAGCTCGCGCAGCCGGTCCGCGGACACGCCCCAGTGCTCGAGGTGGGCGCCGACGCCGAGGGGTATCGCGAAGACGGTGTCCGTACCGGCCAGGGCCTTGATGGTGGGCAGGTCGAGGTGGTCGTAGTGGTCGTGGGAGATGACGACGACGTCGACCGGGCCGAGCGCGGCCAGCGGCAGGGGCACCGGGTGCAGGCGCCTCGGGCCGGCGAAGTCGAAGGGGGAGCAGCGCTCGCCCCACACCGGGTCGAAGAGCACCCGGTGCCCGTCGATCTCGGCGAGCACACTGGAGTGCCCCATCCAGGTCAGCCGCAGGCCGCTCGCCGGGGGCTTCGCCAGGTCGGCGTACGTCGTCGGGTACACGGGGACCGTGCCGGTCGGGACGCGGCGTGCCCGGGAGTCCTTGCGGAGGAAAACCTTCGCCAGCTCCAGCGTGGAGTTCCCGGACGGGCGGATCCGGGTGCCTTCCGGGTTCACGAAGACGCCGTCCGCGAAATGCGGCGATTTGCGGATACGCGCCAGGCGCTCCCCGCTCGGATCCGCGCCGAAGGCGGCGGGCCGCAGCGCGCGGAGCCCAGAGCTCAGGGAACCGGAACCGGTCACGGGACCTCCAGTGGAGTCGGTGAGGCTTTCCATTATGGGTGGGCCCTCTGACAGTGCCGGGTCGGCCGGGGCACAGCGCGAGGTACCCGGCTTCCGGCGCGATGCGCGGGCGCGGATGTCACATCCGCCTCGAGGTGCTCCACGCCCGTAGCACCCAACCTCGCGCCGCGCGTTCTTCTTCCGCGCTGCACGTCCCTCTTCCGCGCCGCGCGTCCCTCTTCCGCGCCGCGCGTCCCTCTTCCGCGCCGCGCGTCCCTCTTCCGCCTGGCGGGAGCGGCGTGCCACCGCCCGCGTACGCCCCGGACCTCCCCCGGGACCGCCGCATGCAACTGAACAGTGGTTCAGTAGAGTCTGCGTGTGAACAGTGATAGGGACGCTCCCCTCATGACGCTCGTCTGGACCGACCACGTCACCGGTCGGCGCGGGTACCTCGTCGTCGACCGGCTTGTACGGGGGGTCGCGAGCGGTGGTCTGCGGATGCGGCCGGGCTGCACGCTGGACGAGGTCGCCGGGCTGGCCCGGGGCATGACCATGAAGGAGGCGCTGCACTACAACCCCGAGGGCCGGTATGTCCCGCTCGGCGGCGCCAAGGGCGGCATCGACTGCGATCCCCGGGCCCCGGAGGCGTACGACGTCCTCGTGCGCTATCTGCGCGCCATGAAGCCGTACATCGAGAGCGTCTGGACCACCGGCGAGGACTTGGGGCTCACCCAGGACCTGGTGGACCGGGCGGCCGCCGAGGCGGGGCTCGTGTCGTCGGTGCAGGCGGTGTATCCGCTGCTCGACGACGAGGCGGAGGCGCGCCGGCGGCTCGCGGACGCGTTCGCGGTCGAGGTGGACGGGATCGGCCTGGACGAGCTGGTCGGCGGGTGTGGAGTCGCCGAGTCCGTCCTCACCGCCCTGGACCGGGCCGGCGTCCCGTACGCGGGATGCCGTGTCGCCGTGCAGGGGCTCGGCACCATGGGCGGGGCCACGGCACGCTTCCTGGCACGCGCGGGGCTCACGGTCGTCGCCGTCGCCGACGTCAAGGGCACGATCGCCAACCCGGACGGACTGGATGTGGAGGCGCTGCTCGCCGCACGCGACGCGTACGGAACGGTGGACCGCGCGGCGTTGCGTCCCGTCGACCGGGAACTGCCGGGCGAGGCCTGGCTGTCGGCGGAGGCGGAGGTGCTCGTGCCGGCGGCGGTGTCGTACGCGGTCGACCCGGTCAACCAGGAGGCCATCGGTGCCCGGTGGATCGTGGAGGCGGCCAACATGCCCGTGGTACCCGAGGCGGAGGAGCTGCTCGCGGCGCGCGGGGTGAGCGTACTGCCGGACGTGGTGGTCAACTCCGGGACCAACGCCTGGTGGTGGTGGACGCTGTTCGGCGACATAGGTGCGGATGCCGACGAGGCGTTCACGTACACGCGGCGCGCGATGCGGGCCCTGGTCGGCCGGATGCTCGACCGCGCGGAGGCCGACGGGACGAGTCCGCGGGCGGCCGCGCACGCGCTGGTGGCGGAACGGCTGCCGGTCATCGCGGAGCGGTTCGGGTGCTACCGGTGACGTAGTGTTGCCGCGTGACGAGGGTGCGGTTGAGCGTGGCCCAGCGGCGCGAGGAGCTGCTCCGGGCCGCCGTCGGGCAGATCGAGGCGCGGGGCGTGGCGGCGGTGCGGATCGCCGATGTGGCCTCGGCTCTCGGGGTGAGCAACGCGCTGGTGCTGTATCACTTCTCGACCAAGGAGAAGCTGGTCGCGGAGGCCTTCGCATACGCCGCCGAGGACGATCTCGCCCATCTGCGCAAGCTGCTGGGCCGGCGCTCCTCTGCGCTGCGCCGGCTCCGGGCGGCGGTGCGTTGGTACGCGCCGACCGGTCAGGCCAAGGGCTGGCGGCTGTGGATCGAGGGCTGGGCGGCGGCGCTGCGCGAACCCGCGCTGCGGGAGGTCACGCGGGACCTCGACCGGCAGTGGAAGGCCGCGATCACCGAGGTCGTGGCGGAGGGGGTGGCTGCGGGCGAGTTTCACTGCCCCGACCCGGCGGCCGCGGCACTGCGGCTGACCGCGCTGCTCGACGGGCTGGCCGTGCAGATGACGGCCTACGAGGGCACGGTCTCACGCACACGCGCCCAGGAGTGGGTGGACGAAGCGCTCGCCCGCGAACTGGGCGTGGAGCGCGCGGAGTTGACGACTAGGAGCTGATCGACCCGCATCGCCCGCGCCTCGCGGGGAGGCCGGGGCCGACGTGCGCCCTTCGCGAAGGCCGGAGCTCACGCCCGCGGCCCGGGCTCGGGGCCCGGGCCGCAGCCGAAGCGGCGATCCGAATCGGACCATCGCGCGAGCCGGTCGTCCCGCCGCCCGCGCGACCCGGCTCGGACCGCCGCGCGACCCGCATCCGACCACCCGCACGACCCGGCTCAGACCGCCCACGCGACCCGGCTCAGACCACCCAGGCGACCCGGCTCAGACCGCCCACGCGACCCGGCTCAGACCACCCACGGGACCCACATCCGACCGTCCCGCCCACGCGGTCCGCCGGACGATCGCTTCAGACGGCCTGCGCGATCCGCACCTTGATGTCGTCCGGCGACAGGGCACCCTTCGCCACCACACGATCCCCGGAGGACTCACCGCGCAGTCGGCGCCCGATCCACGGGACCAGGTGCTCGCGCGCCCAGTGGATGTCGTCGCGCCGTACCTCGAACGTGCCGCGCGGCGGCAGCGGTGGCCACGGCTGATCCGGATCGGCCGGCACCTCGACGCCGAGCACCTGGCCCGCCCGCAGGGCGACCCGGGTGTGCCCCTCGGGTGAGAGGTGGAGTCGGTCGCCGTCCCAGGCGCGCCGGTCCTGGATGGTCTTCAGGGACCACAGGTCCAGCACCGGGCAACCGTACCGGTCGGCGATGGCCCGTACATGCCCGTTGTACGTGGCGATCTTGCCGCGCAGATGCCTGAGCACGGGCACGCCACGGGTGTCGAAGCCGGTGGTGACCATGACCGTGCCGACGGCGGAGGTGAGGTGGGCGACGGCGCGCTCGAAGCGCTCTGCGACCTCGTCGGGGTCGGTGCCGGGCCGGATGATGTCGTTGCCGCCGGCACAGAAGGAGACCAGGTCCGGGGCCAGTTCAAGGGCCTTGGGGACCTGGTCCGCGATGATCTGGTCGAGCAGTTTGCCGCGTACGGCGAGGTTCGTGTACCGGAAGTCGCCCTCGGGACACCGGTCGGCGAGGAGCACCGCGAACCGGTCCGCCCACCCCACGAACTGTCCGTCGGGGCCGGGGTCGCCCACGCCCTCGGTGAAGCTGTCCCCCACCGCCACGTACGACCCGATCACTGATCTGTTGTCATTCTTCGAATCGTCTGCCACGTCGGATCATGATTCACCTTCGGATGTGAGCTACGCGACCGTAGGCAAGGGTTGACGGACGGTGAGATAGACCACTCGACGCATTCGGGCCGATCCGGAATAAGCACCTGAGCGGGGGTGTTGGGCGGCCTTACACGCCCCGGAGAACTCAGAGGCGGCGCAGCCGGATGAGCGTCGCGTCGAAGTCGCCGTGCAGTTCCGGCCGCAGACCGTGGTGCGCCAGTACGGCACCGCGATGCAGTTCGCCCGTTTCGCGGCATTCGTACGTCGCCGCGGGGTCGAGGCCGCGCAGCCGCAGCGGCGGGACCGGCTCGCCGTAGTGCTGCGCCTGGAGCAGGGCGAGGACGACGGTCTCGTCACCCAGGACGTACTGGACCGCACTGAGGCCTCCCTCCGGCGGCCGCAGCCGGTAGAGGTCGCCCCGCTGCACAACGGGGCGGATCTCTTTGTAGAGACCCACCCAGTCCCGGGCCTCGGCCAGTTCCCCTTCCGTCCACTCCGTCAGGTCGCCGCCGACACCGAGCACCCCGGCCATGGCGCTCACGAACCGGAAGCGCAGTGAGCTGACCCGGCCGTTGAGCTGGGTGTTGGGGCTGTCGGTGACCCAGGCGGCCATGACCCGGGCCGGGTGGATCTGGCTGAAGCCGTGCTGGATGGCGAGCCGGTCGAGCGGGTCGGTGTTGTCGGAGGCCCACACCTGGTCCGTACGACTCATGATGCCGAGGTCGACGCGTCCCCCGCCGCCCGAGCAGGACTCGAAGGCGACCTGGGGGTGCGCGGCCCGCAGCCGGTCCAACAGGCCGTAGAGAGCGCGCACATGATCGACCCACAACCGCTGCGGATACGCCTCGCCGGGCCAGCCCGCGTCGGTGAAGCAGCGGTTGAAGTCCCACTTCACATAGTCGATCGGGGCGCTGGAGAGCAGCCCGTCCAGCTGCTCCCACAGGTATTCCTGGACGTCCGGGCGCGCCACGTTGAGTACGAGCTGATTGCGGAACTCCGTCCGCTGTCGCCCGGCTTGATACTGGATCCAGTCGGGGTGGGCGCGGTAGAGATCGCTGTCCGCGTTGACCATTTCGGGCTCGACCCAGATGCCGAACTGCATTCCCAGGGCGTGCACATCGTCGGCGAGGGGCTTCAGTCCGCCCGGGAAGCGGTCGGGGTTGGGGGCCCAGTCGCCGAGCCCGGCCCGGTCGCTGGTGCGCGCTCCGAACCAGCCGTCGTCGACCACGAACAGCTCGACGCCCATCGCCGCGGCCCGCCGCGCCAGCGCCCGCTGCTGCTCCTCGGAGATGCCGAAGCCGGTCGCCTCCCAGGAGTTGTAGAGCACGGGCCGGTCCTGGTCGGCATCCGGGATGACATGCTCGCGCTGGTACCCGTGCCAGGCGCGGCTCGCGCCGCCGAAACCGCCGTCGCTCCACAGTCCGGCGAAGACGGGGGTGGTGTACGTCTCCCCCTCGGCCAGGCGCAGCAGGCCCGAGTCGTCGTATCCGGCTCCGCCGGTGATCTGCACCCGGGCGTCGGGAAGCTGGGCGACGGCGATCCGCCAGCTGCCCGACCAGGCCAGCGCGCAGCCGTAGACCTCGCCGTGCTCCTCGGTGGCGTCCGTGTCGAGCGCGACCCACGGAAGGTGCTGGTGCCCGGTGTGGCCGCGCCGACTGCCGATGACCTTGTCGCCGTAGGCGAGGTGGGACCGTACGAGCCGGGACTCGGCCGCCCAGCGGCCGTGCAGCTGCGACAGCCGCCAGCCCTCACGCTCGGGCAGGGTCCAGGTGGCCGAGTCGGCGCGCAGGAGTTCCACCGGGGCGGGGCCGTCGTTGGCGAGAGTCACCCAGCGCTCGACGACATCGCCGCGCATCCGGTAGTGGAGGGTGATCAGCAGTCCGGCGTCGGTGAACCGCAACCGCAGTTCCTCGCCGTGGGCCTCGTAGGCGTCGAACGCCCACTCGGTGCCGCGGCGCTCTTCGGTGCGGACGGACAGGGCGGGACGTACGAACCGGGGGCCGCCCTCGACCGGGTACTCCTCGCGGCCGTCCAGCGGGGACTCGAAGGGCCAGTACCGGGGTGCGGGCAGTGCGGCGAGGGCCTCCGCGTCGGCGAGGGCGATGCGGGGGCCCCAGTGCAGATGGAGCAGCTCGTCGCCATCGGTGAGCCGCAACGCGTAGCTGCTCCCGGGCCCCGACAGCAGCCAGGTACGACCGTCAGCGCCGATCTCCAACATGCGACCCCCCACAGATCCGAACAGGTGCGATCAGGCCTCAACATCATCGGCCCTGAGAGGGCTCACGGGCAACGGCTTCGCGCGGGTTCCGGCCCGGCAGCCGTCGGATCCCATCCGTGGTGGTCGCCTGGTGATTGCCTGATGAACCGATGTCGTATCGTCGAAGCGCGGCCCGTCGGCGAGCAGCGTCGACGGACGGATGGGAGGAGCCCCCGTGACGCAGCAGGTCCCGTCTACCGAGCCCGAGCTGACCGGAGTGCGCAACTTCCGCGACGTGGGCGGCCTGCCGACCGTGGACGGGCGGCGCGTACGGAACGGCGTGCTGTTCCGCAGCGGCCACCTCGCGCATGCGACGGAAAAGGACGCGGCGTTCCTCTCCTCCCTCGGCCTGCACACGGTCTTCGACTTCCGCAACGCGGCCGACAAGAAGCTGGAGGGGCCGGACGTCGAACTGCCGGGTGTGCGGAACGTCAACCTTCCGCTGACCGACCCGGCGGACGGGGCCGAGTTCTGGAAGATGGTCCGCAACGGCGACCTGGAGCAGTTGCGCGGGCTGCTCTCCGACGGCAAGGCCGCGAACCGCATGATCGCCTCGTACCGCACGATCGTCCGGGAGCGCACGGCCGAGCACTCCCAGGTGCTGCACGCTCTGGCCGAGGACAGCGTGCCCGCGCTGATGCACTGTGCCGCGGGCAAGGACCGCGCGGGCCTGTCGATCGCGGTGACGCTCCTCGCCCTCGGGGTGGAGCGGGAGGCGATCGTCGCGGACTATCTGGAGTCCAACGCCAAGCACCGCCGGTACAAGGTGTATCGCAACGGCTCGTCGCCCGACGCGTACTCGCCCGAGGTGATGGAGCTGCTCAGCCCCCTGTTCGACGCGCGGGTCGAGTACCTGGCGGCGGCGCTCGAGACCGTGGAGGAGACCTGGGGCGGCGTGGACGCCTATCTGGAGCGGGGGCTCGGTGTGACTCCGCAGGTGCGGGAGCGGCTGCGCGGGCGGCTGCTGGACTGAGCGGCCCGGCCGCCGGACCGGGCGGCGCCGGCCCGGTCCTACTTCGCGCCCACCTGGAACAGCAGGTAGATGAAGGCGGCGAAGAGATGGCCGACCGCGATGTAGATGATCAGACGCACCCACAGGGCGCGGGGGAACTTCTCTTCCATGTCGCTCATGGCGTTTCTCCTGGGTGAGGGCCGAGGCAGAGCGCGGAGGCCGGGCTCTGCAGCAGGGTGTGGACGAAGAGCAGCTCGGTCCCGCCTTGGTCGGCGGCCGCCAGGCGGTGCGGGGTCAGCGAGTCGAAGTGGGCGCTGTCCCCCGGCGCGAGCACCTGGGCGGTGTCACCGAGGCGCAGGCGCAGGCGTCCCTTGAGGACATACAGCCACTCCTCGCCGGGGTGGACGCGCACGATGTCGCCCTGGGTGCCGTACGGGACGTGGACACGGAGGGCCTGCATCGCGCGTCCGGGCGCGCCGGCCTGCCAGTACGTCCAGCCGCCCGCCCGGGTCGGCTCCATGGCGGGGGCGCGTACGACGGCGTCCCGGTCGGCGACGGTCTCGCCCAGCAATTCGGAGACGGTCGTACCGTAGATACGGGCCAGTGCGAGCAGCATCGGCAGCGAGGGCTGGCGCTGTCCGGTCTCCAGCCGGGACAGGTGCGCGGGCGACAGCCCGGCGGCGCGGGCCGCCGCCTCCAGGGTGAGGGAGGCTCGGCGGCGCAGCGCACGCAGCTGTGGTGCCACGACAGGCAGGTCCTCGGCCGGCCCGGGCTCGGTGTCGGGAGAGCTCATGCCCTCCATTCAGCCGGAGCTTTGCCCCAGGGGCAAATTCCTTGCCTGAGAGGCAAAACCTTCCCGGCCGGGTCAGCGGTTCGCCACCGCCTGCTTGATCAGGGTCTTTCCGAAGTCCCACATCAGCCCGCCGCCGTGCGCGTCGTCCATCACCGCGGTGAAGGCATCCACGAACCGGTCGACCTCCTGCTCGCCGATGATCAGCGGCGGAATCAGCTTGATCACCTCCAGGTGGTCACCGGAGACCTGGGTGAGGACCCGGTGCCGTTGCAGCAGCGGCACGACGACCATCTGCGCGAACAGGCCCTTGCGGGCGGCCTGGAGCATGGTCCACCGTCCGCGCAGCCTGAGGGAGCTGGGCCGGCCGAACTCGATGCCGATCATCAGACCCCGGCCGCGTACGTCGCTGAGCAGCTCGTACTTGTCCACGAGCGCGGTGAGCCGGGACTTCAGCTGCTCTCCGACGGCCCGGACGTTGGCGACGATCTGCTCGTTCTCCATGACGGAGAGGACGGCGAGCCCGGCCGCCATCGCCTGGGCGTTGGACCCGAAGCTCGCCGAGTGCACGAGCACCCGGTCCATGGACGAGTAGACCTTCTTGAAGATCCACTCCTTGCCGAGGGTGGCGCCGACCGGCACGTAGCCGCCGGAGAGCGCCTTCGCCACGCACACCAGGTCCGGTTCGACGCCGTCCTCGTGCTGGTAGGCGTAGAAGTCCCCGGTCCGGCCGAGTCCGGTCTGCACCTCGTCGGCGATCAGCAGCGCCTTGTGCCGGTGCAGCAGTTCCTGGGCGGCGCGCAGGTAGCCGGGCGGGGACTCGTGGACGCCCTTGCCCTGGATCGGCTCGACGATGAGGGCCGCCACGTCCCCCTTGGCCAGCTCCCGGGCCAGGGCGTCGAGGTCGCCGAGCGGGACGGCCGTGTCGGGCAGCAGGGGGGCGAAGCCGTCACGGAAGCCGGATTCGCCGTTCACGGACAGGGACCCGGTGGTCAGCCCGTGGAAGGCGTGGGTGCAGTACAGGATCCGCGGCCTGCCGGTGGCGTACCGGGCGAACTTCAGCGCGGTCTCCACCGCCTCCGTCCCGCTGTTGCCGAAGAACACCCGGTCCAGGTGGGGGCTGTGCGCGAGCAGCTTCTCCGCCAGCAGCCCGGGCAGAGGCTGGCAGTCGAAGCGGGTGAGGTCGGCGAGCTGCGCGTCCAGGACGTCGTGCAGCGCCTTGCGCACCACGGGGTGGTGGCGGCCCAGGCCCATCACCCCGAAGCCGGCGAGCATGTCCAGGTAGTCGTTGCCGTCCGCGTCCCAGAAATGGGCGCCCTCGGCCCGCTCGTAGACCTTGTCGAAGCCGATGGTGTGCAGCATGCGCGGGAGCTGGTGGTTGAGGTACCTCGCGTGCAGCTCGTAGCGCTCGGCCCCGCGCTCGGCCAGGAGCGCGCCGAGGTCGAACTCCCCGTTGCCGGAAGGCGTGGTCATTGCTGTTTCTCCTTGGACAGCTCATCCTTGACGGCCAGGCAGGCGCTGATCCGCCCCGCGATCTCGACGGGCGTGAGGCCGATGTCGGCGAGCACCTCGCCGCGCTTGGCGTGCGCGAGGAACTGCTCCGGGATCCCGAACCGCCTCACGGGTACGTCGACGTCGGCGTCGCCGAGCGCCAGCGCGACGGCGGATCCCACACCGGCGGAGCGGCTGTTGTCCTCGACGACCGCGACCAGCCGGTGGTCGGCGGCCAGGTCCGGCACGGACGGGTCGACGGGCTTGACCCAGCGCGGGTCGACGACCGTGCAGCCGATGCCGCGGGCCTCGAGCAGCTCGGCGGTCTGAAGGCAGACGGGCGCCATGACTCCGACGGCGACCAGCAGCACCTCGGGCCGCTCGGCGCGGTGCAGCACGTCCACGCCGCCCACCCGGTCCACCGCCGGGATCGCCGGGCCCGCCGACTCCTTCGGGAAGCGGATCAGGGTCGGCGCGTCGTCGACCGCTACCGCCTCCCGCAGCTGCGCCCGCAGCTGGTCGGCGTCGCGCGGTGCGGCGATCCTCAGGCCCGGCACGACCTGGAGGACCGACATGTCCCACATGCCGTTGTGCGACGGTCCGTCGACGCCCGTGACCCCGGCCCGGTCGAGGACGAAGGTGACGCCGCAGCGGTGCAGGGCGACATCCATGAGCAGCTGGTCGAAGGCGCGGTTGAGGAAGGTCGCGTAGACGGCGACGACGGGGTGCAGCCCGCCGGTCGCGAGCCCGGCCGCGGACACCGCCGCGTGCTGCTCGGCTATGCCGACGTCCCACACCCGGTCGGGGAAACGCTCCGCGAACTTGGCGAGGCCCACCGGGTGCAGCATGGCCGCCGTGATGGCCACGACGTCCTCGCGCTCCTCGCCGATGCGCGCGATCTCGTCGCCGAACACCGACGTCCACGAGGGGCCGGCGGGAGGCTTCAGGGGCGCGCAGGTCAGCGGGTCCATCACACCGACGCTGTGGAAGCGGTCTTCCTCGTGGGCGAGCGCGGGCTCGTAGCCGCGTCCCTTCTCGGTCAGGCAGTGGATCACCACCGGTCCATGGAAGCGTTTCGCACGGCGCAGCGCCGCCTCGACGGCCCGGATGTCGTGTCCGTCGATGGGTCCCACGTACTTCAGGCCCAGGTCCTCGAACAGCCCCTGGGGGGCGAACGCGTCCTTGAAGCCCTTCTTCGCGCCGTGCAGGGCCTCGTAGACGGTGTTGCCGACGACGGGCGTGCGCTGGAGCACGTCCTTGCCCCAGGCCAGCACCTTCTCGTAGCCGTCGGTCGTGCGCAGGGCGGCGAGGTGGTTGGCGAGACCGCCGATGGTGGGCGCGTACGAGCGCTCGTTGTCGTTGACGACGATGATCAGCGGGCGGTCCTTGGCGGCGGCGATGTTGTTGAGCGCCTCCCAGGCCATGCCGCCGGTGAGCGCGCCGTCCCCGATGACCGCGACGACATGGCCCTTCTCCCCCTGGACCTGGCGGGCCTTGGCGAGCCCGTCGGCCCAGCCGAGCGCGGTGGAGGCATGGCTGTTCTCGATGATGTCGTGCTCGGACTCCTCGCGCGACGGGTAGCCGGACAGCCCGCCCTTCCCGCGCAGTTTGGAAAAGTCCTGACGGCCGGTCAGAAGTTTGTGTACGTAGCTCTGGTGGCCGGTGTCCCACAGGATGCGGTCCACCGGTGACTCGAAGGCCCGGTGGAGCGCGATGGAGAGTTCCACCACCCCCAGATTGGGCCCCAGGTGACCACCCGTCCTGGCGACCGCGTGGATCAGGAACTCCCTGATCTCCTCGGCCAGTCGACTCAAGTCCGCCTCGGACAGCGCCTTCAGGTCACGTGGTCCCCGGATGCTCTCCAGAATCGTCACGCTCGGGCCCCCTCTCACGTCCGTGCTGTTCAGCTCACGGTGACGGCCGGTCCTCCGGCCCCGGCGCCGTCCTTCTCCATCTGCTCGGCCAGCTTCACGGCCTCCTCGATCAGGGTCTCCACGATCTTCGACTCGGGCACGGTCTTGATGACCTCGCCCTTGACGAAGATCTGACCCTTGCCGTTGCCGGAGGCCACACCGAGATCCGCCTCACGGGCCTCACCCGGACCGTTGACGACACAGCCCATGACCGCCACCCGCAGCGGAACCTCCATACCCGTCAGCCCCGCCGTGACCTCCTCGGCCAGCTTGTACACATCGACCTGCGCACGCCCGCACGACGGACAGGAGACGATCTCCAGACCCCGCTCCCGCAGGCCCAGGGACTCCAGGATCTGGGTGCCGACCTTGACCTC